>DASVVY010000143.1:0-8556 GCA_036386335.1 Allosphingosinicella sp.
CCTTCGCGGAGGCAGCCGGCGGCTGCGACCCGGGGATGGCACGGGCGCTCGTCGCTGCCGGCGCCGACCCCAGCGCGCGCGGAAGCGGGGGAGAGACGGCCCTGATGAACGCTCTCCAGGGACCCGGTCCCTGCTACGGCCGCGACACTTCGCACGTCGTTGCGGTCGTGCAGGAGCTGATCCGCCTCGGCGTCCCGGTCGACGCCGCCGACGAGGAGGGGAAGACCGCGCTCTTCAAAGTCCCGCGGGTCGAGTTCGCCCGTCTGCTGCTCGCCTCCGGAGCGCGGGCCGGCGTGTACGACCGGGAAGGCCGAAGCCCGGCGCTTTCGAGCTGGGACGATGCCGTCGTCCTGACGCTGCTTCGCGCCGGTGCCGATCCCGCGGGCAAGAATTTCGAAGGCAAGACGCTTGCCGAGGTGGCGCGCGAGCGCACCATGCCGGCGACGCTCGCCTGGCTCGAGGCGCTTACCCGCTCGCCGCGCTGAGCCGGGCGACCTGCTGTGCGCTCAGCTCCAGCTCGAGGCTGCCGAGCAGCTCCTCGAGCTGCGGCAGGTTCCTGGCGCTCGCCAGCGGCGCGGTGACGGTCGGCTGGGCCGCGACCCAGGCGAGCGCCACCTGCGCGACCGTCGCGCCCGTCTCCGCCGCCACTTCGTCGAGCGCCGCCAGCACCTGTGGGCCGAGCCCACCCATATATTCCTCGACGCGGTCGCTGCGGACGCTCTTGCCGAGGTCGTCGCGGCTCCGATACTTGCCGGTGAGATAGCCGTTGGCGAGCGCGAAAAAGGCGCACATGCCGAGGCCGCGGCGCTCGACCACCCCCGCCAGCGCCTCCTCGTAGCGGGGCCGCTCGACCAGGCTGTACCAGGTCTGCAGCACCGAATAGCCCGTCCAGCCGTTCGCGGTGCTGATGTCGAGCGCCCGCTCCAGCCGATGTGCCTCGATCTGCGAGGCGCCGAGCGCGCGCACCTTGCCCGCCCGCACGAGGCAGTCGAACGCCTCCAGCGTCTCCTCGAGCGGCACGTCGGGATCGTCGCGATGGGCGTAATAAAGGTCGAGATAGTCTGTCCTGAGGCGCCGCAGCGAGCCGTCCACGGCCGCCGCGATGTTCGCCGCCCCCAGCCCGCCGGCGAAGCCGACCTTGGTGGCGATCAGCACGTCGTCCCGCCGCCCGCGCCGCTCCAGCCAGGCACCGATGATCGTCTCGGACTCGCCGCCCTTGTTGCCCGGCGCCCAGGCCGAATAGGTGTCGGCCGTGTCGATCATCGTGCCGCCGGCCGCCACGAACCGGTCGAGGAGGTCGAAGCTGGTCGCCTCGTCCGCCGTCCAGCCGAACACGTTGCCGCCGAAGATGAGGGGCGGGGTGCGAAGGCCGCTGGCGCCGAGAATCCTCATCTGCGGCATCGCACCCTCCTCAGACGTTGAAGCGGAACAGCATCACGTCGCCGTCCTGGACGACATAGTCCTTGCCTTCCGAGCGCATCCGGCCGGCGTCCTTCGCGCCGGTCTCTCCGCCATATTTGACGAAATCCTCGTAGGCGATGGTCTCGGCGCGGATGAAGCCGCGCTCGAAGTCGGAATGGATCACGCCGGCCGCCTGCGGCGCCCTGGCGCCCTTCTCCACCGTCCAGGCGCGCGCCTCCTTTGGGCCCGCGGTGAAGAAGGTGATGAGGTGGAGGAGGTCGTAGCCGGCGCGGATGACGCGGCTGAGACCGGCTTCGGCGAGACCGAGATCGGACAGGAACTCGCCGCGGTCCTCCGGCGCCATGGTGACGATCTCCGCCTCGATCGCCGCGGAGACGATCACCGCCCCCGCGCCCTCGGCCGCGGCGCGCTCGAAGACCCGCGCGCTGTGGGCGTTCCCGGACGCCGCGTCGCTCTCGTCGACGTTGCAGACGTAGAGAACCGGCTTGGCGGTGAGCAGCTGCGCGCGGTCGAGCGCCATTTTCTCCTCGGCGTCCCTGGGCTGGGTGAGGCGCGCCGGCTTGGAGTCGCGCAGCAGCTCCAGCGCCTGGCCGAGGACGGACGCCTGGACCTTCGCCTCCTTGTCGCCCTGCTGCGCCTTCTTGACGAGGTTCGGCACGCGCTTCTCGAGGCTGTCGAGATCGGCGAGCATCAGCTCGGTCTCGACCGTCTCGGCGTCCGCGACCGGATCGACGCGCCCTTCGACGTGGGTGACGTCGCCGCCTTCGAAGCACCTCAGCACATGGACGATCGCGTCCACCTCGCGGATATTGCCGAGGAACTGGTTGCCGAGCCCTTCGCCCTTGGAAGCGCCGCGCACCAGGCCGGCAATGTCGACGAACTCGAGCTGGGTCTCGATCTCCTGCGCCGATTTGGCGATGCGGGCGATCTCGTCGAGCCGCTCGTCAGGCACCGCGACCCGGCCGACGTTCGGCTCGATCGTGCAGAACGGATAGTTCGCCGCCTGCGCCGCCGCCGTCTCGGTCAGCGCGTTGAACAGAGTGGACTTGCCGACATTGGGCAACCCGACGATCCCGCAACGAAAACCCATTCCTAGATCCGATAGTTGAAGCTGATGCTGATGCGCTCGCCACGGCCGGTACCCGGCACGACCTCGTGGCGCAACCAGCTCTCCCACAGGAAGACGGTCCCCGGCGCCGGCTCCGCGTACACGAAGCTCCTGAGGTCCTCGGGCGCGTCCTCACGCCGGGGCGGGGCAGCCATCAGCATCGGCAGGCGGGGGTCTTCGAGCTTCAGCGCGCCCGAGCCCGGCGGCACCGCGACGTAGACGGTGCCGGAGACGACGCTGTGCGGGTGGATGTGGCCGGAATGGGCGCCGCCGGGCTTCAGGACGTTCACCCACAGGCTGTCGAGCTTCAGCCGCCGGCCGCCAAGGTCCATCGCGCACTCGGCGGCGAAGGCGGCGACGTGGCGGGCGAGGTGCCGGACGAGGTCGGCGAAGCGCGGGTCTCGCGCCGGCAGGTCGTTCAGCGAGGGATAGGAGGTGTAGCCGCGATAGCCGTGCGCCTTCGACCAGCGCCGCCCCGCCTCGTCGTCGTAGGCGAGGGCGCGGCAGGCCTCCTCCAGTTCGCCGACGTCCACGCCGTCGAGCCTCGCCTCGTAGAAGCGGGTGGCGAAGAGCGAGCGGGTGGCCACGCTCCCCGCGCTAGCTTATGTTGGCGGGGCCGTCACGCGCATCGCGCGCCGCAGCCTCGGAGGTTCCCATGAATGAGGACATCGTCGCCAACCGCTTCGACCTCTCGCCGCCGGACGAGGCGCAGCTGCGCGCCCTCGCCGCCGAGCTCAGCGACGAGGAACGCCACGTGCTGCTCAACCACGGCACCGAGGCGCCCTTCTGCGGCGTCTTCCTCGACGAGAAGCGCAAGGGCCTCTTCACCTGCCGCCTCTGCGGGCTGCCGCTCTTCACCGGCGGCGCCAAGTTCGAGAGCGGCACCGGCTGGCCGAGCTTCGCCGCGCCCTTCGCCGAGGAGCATCTCGAATATATACGCGACACCAGCTACGGCATGGTGAGGACGGAGATCGTCTGCGCCCGCTGCGGCTCGCACCAGGGCCACGTCTTCCCGGACGGGCCGCCGCCGACCGGCCAGCGCTACTGCATCAACTCGGTCTCGCTCGATTTCACCCCGGAGGGCGAGCCGCTCCCCGACAAGCTCGGCCGCGGCGCCCCTGAAGGGGAGGAGTGGACCGGCTGACGGCGGGCACCGGATGACCGGCTGGACGATGGCCGCCCTCTACGGGCTGCTGTCCGCCTCGGGTCTTCTCCCCGGCGCCGTCGCCGGGCTGTGGCTGCAGATGCGTCACCGGACGATCGCGGCGGTGACGGCGGTGGGCGTCGGCCTGTTGATCGCCGCCGCTTCCCTCTACCTCATCTCAGGCGCTCTTGAGGCGATCGCGCCCGCCACCGCCGCGTCGGGCGCGCTCGCCGGCGCGGCGGCGTTCAGCCTTGTCAACCTGGCGCTGCGCCGCTGGGCCGCGGAGAAGCGCAAGCGCTGCGGCGAATGCGTGCGCCAGCCGAGCGAGGCGGCCATCCCGGGCAGCGGGCTTGCCATCGCCGCCGGCTCGCTGCTCGACGCGGTGCCGGAAGCCCTGATCATCGGCGCCGCCGCGGCGGGCGGAAGCGAGGCGCTGCCGCCAATGGCGCTGATCGCCGCCTTCTCCCTCGCCAATTTCGCGGAAGGCCTCTCCAGCGCGGCCGGCATGCGCGATGCGGGCCGCAGCCGCCGCTACGTGCTGCTCCTGTGGTCGGCAGCCACCGCCCTGTCGGTCGCGGCCGCCGTCCTCGGATTCGCGCTGTTCAGCGGCGGCAGCGTCGAGCGCGGCTGGATCGAGGCGTTCGCGGCCGGAGCGCTGATCGCGCTGGTGGTCGAGACCATGGCTCCGGAGGCTGTGGCGAGCCAGGCGGCCTTCACCGGCCTGCTGGCGATGCTCGGCTTCTCCGCGCTCCTGCTCGCGCTGGCCGGCTGAGCCGCCTTCCTCTAGCTGCTCGGGGTTCCGCTCTGCGCCGGCGCAGAATCGGCGGCGGCCCTGAGGCGGGCGTTGACCCCCTCGACATGGTTCACGAGCCCGCCGAGGTGATTGCCGAACTTCGTGTCGGGCGTGAACGTCACCCGCTGGACGCGCTCGGCGGGCAGACCGGCCGGGACGGGGATGTCGCCTTCGCCGCGCGGGCGGAAGCTGGCCCGCATCGGCGCGACGTCCGGGTGCTTGGCGAAGACGCCGAGCAGGGCCGCCTTGGCGACGCTGCCGAGGTCGGGCGCCTTCTGGCCTTCCGCCCAGTCGACCTCGCCCGAGACGACGCCGAGGTCGGTAATCGTCCCCGGCGCCAGCTCGAACCGGTAGGATCCGAGCGAGAAGGAGGTGTTGCCCCAGCCCTGCACGACCCAGCTGTCCGGCTCGAGCTCGAGGAGGAAGAGGCGCGCGCCTTCCGCTTTTGCGACGGCGCGGTTGCGGAACGGCTCGATCGCTTCCTGGCCCTTGGCGACAGGCGCCGCCTTCGCTTTGCCGTAGCCGCGGATGTCCTGCCGCTCGGCGTCGTAGCGGCCGAAGGCGAGGCCGGCGGTCAGCGGCAGCGTCTTGCGCGAGCCGGGCAGGCCGCCGAGATTGTTCTTCTGCAGCTTGTACTCGACCAGCACGTACGCCTTGGCGGGGTCGAGCGCCGGGGGCACCTTCTTGAGCGTCTCGGCCTGCGCCGGGGCGGCGATCGTCACCCCCGTGAGGGTGAGGGCGAGCACATGTTTCTTCATCTCGGGAGGACCTTTCCATTGGGCTGTGGCGCCGCCGTGAGGGCGAAGAGGCGGTCGACACGTTCGCTGTCGGGGAGCCGTTTCAGTTCGGCGGTGATCGCGTCCGAGGCCTTCACCCGGACATAGCCTTTCGCGCTCATGCAGGTGCGCATGACATTGTCCATTAGCGCCCGTTCCTCGCGGCTCTTGAAAAAACCCGCGAAGATCGAAGCCGCCGCCGCTGCGTAAAGGCTTGGCGTATAGACGTACTGGCGCTGCACCCGAACGCCGCCTGCCAGCTCGGAACACTCGCTGAAGTCGCCGACGAAGGTGTCGCGCTCCACGCTCGGCTTGTGAAAATAGACCGGCCCGGCGCTCGCCGCCGTTGCCGTAAGCGCAACGGCCGCCGCCAGCCCGAAGCGCACGCTCGCTCGCACCATTGATCCCACCCCGGCCCCGGCGCCACATCGCACCCGGAACGATTACCGTTAAATGACAGTGACTTACACGAAAGTTCCCGCCCGGGCAACCGCTCGCGAACGCCGTGGGGCGCTCGGTCGTACCCGGCTCATTATCGCTCGGACGCGTGCGGGGTGGACGCGGCGCCTGGCAGCGCCCAGCGGATATGGGCTGGAATATAGTCCCGAACCGCTTTTCCGTCGCGATCTCGGGCTGGCCGGAAGCGGGCCCGCGCCGCGGCGATCCGGCACGTCGCGGCGTCGAGCGCCGATGAACCACTCGACTTGGTCACGACGCAATCGGAGACCCGTCCGTCGCTGTCGACGGTGAGGCGGAATCCCACCGTTCCCTGCTCGCCGTTTCGGCGCGCGGCGGCCGGATAGTCGGTTGGCGTGACCAAGCTCGCGAAACTGCCCTGCAGGACGGCGGGGCTCCCCGTACCGGCCTGCGGCGGGGCCGGCGGCGGCGCACCGCTGGCCTCGGGAGCCGGCGTTTCAGCCGCCTCGTCGTCCGGCTCCATTGCCCAGAGGATCGTGGCGGCCAACCGGTCGGGGCGGGGGGTGTTGTCGGCGCCTAGTGCAGGCGAGAAGCGCGCCCGCATCCGCATCAGCCGGCAGGTCGTCGCATCGAGGGCCGCTGAGCCACTGGATTTCGTCACCGCGCAGCCGCCGACGCGGCCATCCGGCCTCACTTCCAGCTGGAAGGCGACGGTGCCTTGCTCACCGGCCAGCAACGCCGAAACGGGATAGTCGTCGCGGGTAATCAGGGAGCGCAGCGGCGCCTTGGGAAGGGCCGGCGCGGGCCCGGCTCGGGGCGGCGTCGGCGGCAAGGGCGGGGGGGCCGGGGGCGCCAGCACCTCCGCCGCGTCATCGTCACGTTGCATCCGCCACACGATGCGTGAAGCCAGCATGTCCGTGGTGGCCCGGCCTTGCGCATCCCGCGCGGGCGTGAACCGGGCCCGCTCCAGGAATATCTGGCAAGTCTTGACGTCGAGCGCCGGTGAGCCGCTCGATCGTGAGACCGCGCATCTGCTGACGCGGCCGCTCGCGTCGATGTAGAGCCGAAATCCGACGACGCCCTCGATGCCGCTGAGAAGCGCCGAGAGCGGGTAGTCGTCTACGCTCACGTACGACGCGAGCGATTGGCCGACCCGCTGCGCTTCTGCGGGGAGCGGCGAGGATTCTGCTCCCGACTCATCGAACTGGATCGCGCCGGACGCGAATTGCGTCTCGACGGTGCGCTCCAGTTCCTCTGCACAGCGGCGAAGCTCGGCCAGAGCCGCTGTGGACCCGGTGAGGTCGACGCTTGCCACCTGATTTCCGGTCGAGTCCAGCACGTCCGCAGCCGGCGCCGCGGCGAGGTCGGAGAGCAGGCCCGCACTCGTCGCGGCATCCCGCCGACCCTCGTCGCCGCTGTAGAGACGGCCGCTCACGCGCAACGTGTGCGGCATGGAGACTCCGCGCAACCAAACCCGGACTTCGCCTTTGCCGTTGAGGCGCAGAACCAGACTTTGCGCGGCGGGGTTCGTCTGCGCCATCCTGCAGGCGAAGGGGTCGTCCTCGACGATCTCCCACCCGGCGGTAGTCGGCCAATCGCGCGCCGCGGCCGGGGCGGTGACCGCGCCCGCAGTCAGCGCCAGGCTGCTGGCCATCCGCATCCTGTTCATTCGGGAATTCCCCCTTGCCCTCCAGCAGCATAGCAGGGGATCTGCGAAGCGGAAGCCTGAGATAACGATGTATCGCCCTCGGGGCCGGAAGCGCACGCCCGATGATCGCTATCGAGCTATCGACCACCGGATCCAGCCGGTTTGCACGTCGCGAACCGCTTCTCCGGTCCCATTGCGGGCCGGCACAAACCTCCACCGCCCGCCCAGAAGCCGGCAGGTCGCGGCATCGAGCGATGCCGATCCGCTGGAGGCTGTGACGACGCATTCCTCGACGCGGCCTGTCGGACCGATGGTCAGCCGGTACTCGACATCTCCCTCCTCTCCGGCGCGAAGCGCGGCGGCGGGATAGTCATCGTTTGCGATGACCTCGCCGATGGGCACGGCGGCTTGGGCGCGCACCACAACGCCGGTGGGCGGCGGCGGACCGGGATCCCACCATGCCCTCTGGAAGGCCTCCTCCGCAACGGCCTCGCCTCGCTCGTTTCGCGCTGGCCTGAATGGCGGGCTTGTGAGGTAGATACGGCAGGTCGCGATGTCGATCGCTTCAAATCCGCTCGAGATGACAACCGAGCATCTGCTCACCCGCCCGTCGGCCTCAACGCGGATGCGCAGCCCAACTACCCCTTCGAACCGGTTTCGCTTGGCCCAAGGTATGTAGCGGCTGGGCCCGATGATCGTCGCCCCTGGTCTCCCGCGGCGTGCATCCTCCTTTACCTCCTCGACATTCCGCCGCGTGCGGGTGGTAACGAGAGCGCCGGAGGCAATTTCAGAGTCGAGCCGGGCCTGGAGATCGCCTGCGCAGCGGTTGAGCCGGGCCAACGCTGCCGCCGAGCCCTGCAAGCTGATACGGGCAAGCGCGGGTCCCTTCCCCTGCCGCGCCTCAAGCCATTCCGCCGCCGCGAAATCGCGCAGGAAAGCGCCTGTCTCGGCGGGGGTGAGGCCGTCCGGAGAATAGGCGTAGGTCCGCCGGTTCAGGACAACCCCCGATCCCGCAAGGCTCGCGGGCCCCCAGATGTGGAGGCTGATCTCGCCGTCGGTGTTGAGTCTCAGAAGGAGAGGGCTCGGATCGGCGTCGGTTCGGGTAATCGCACATGCGAGCGGGTCGTCTTCTTCCACGCTCCAGCCCGAGACGAGGTCCGGCTGCGGATCGGCGGCAGGCGTCGGTACGACCGCCGCCGTGACGGCGAGCATTCCGATGAGCAGCATGTCGTTCAACTTCCCCTTCCG
>DASVVY010000144.1:0-7408 GCA_036386335.1 Allosphingosinicella sp.
CCGCCGAAGGCGCCGCGAAGCGGGGCGTGGGGGTGCCGATTTGCGCAGCAAATTGGGGGCACCGCGCAGCCTTGAGAGCCGTCTCGCCGGCCGCCACACTAGGCCTCTACGAGACGAAACCCCCTCCCTCGCAGCCTCTCCTCTCGCCCCAAATGCACCGCTCGTGGAGCTAGTCGGCGGCTAGTCGTCACTCCTCGGAGAGATGGAAAGAGCCCCGGCGGCGCCTGCCGCCGGGGCGCGATAGCGGCCTCAGAATGGCACGTCGTCGTCAAGATCCTGCTGCGGATCGGTGCTGCCGCCGGCATCGGACTGGCGCGGCCGGCTGAGAAACTGGACGTCGTCGGCGATGATCTCGCAGCCGTAGCGCTCGACGCCCTCGCGATCGGTCCAGCGGGTGTAGTGCAGCCGGCCGCGGACCGAGACGAGCATGCCCTTGGTCGCGTGCTGTGCGATGATCCGGCCGAGGCCGTTGAAGCAGGTGATGCGGTGCCACTCGGTGTCCTTGGCGGTGAAGCCGCTCGCATCCTTGAAGGTCTTGCCCTCGCTGTCGCGCTTCGGCCGGCTGGTTCCGAGGCTGAAAGAGGCGATGTCGGTGCCGCTGTTGGCGGTGCGAAGGTCGGGGTCAGCGCCCAGATTGCCGACGAGAAGAACGGTGTTGGTCATTTCGAAATCTCCTTTCCTGCCGCCGGGACCACCCCGTCGACAGCCCGGAGAAAGGCGCGCGCGAAGCGGCGGAACGCACCGCAGGCGCAGCCAAGGGGAACCCCGGACCAAGGCTGGCGCGGGCAGCCCGAAGGGCAACACGGGCCGCAGGGCCGCGGGTTGCGAGCCGCCGCCGCCGCGCCATAGGGCTGAGAACGGAGATGGGTGTGGTCTGGCGGCTACCAGGAGATTCGGTGGCTAAATCGGCTTCCCGGCCAATCTCTACCGCGCGCGCCTCGCGGGTCGTTTAAGGCAGCGGAGCGGACGGTTCTCCCGCCTCAGCCTCTGCTCGTAGCTGGCCCAAACGCTCGCGCGAGACCTCTTCAACGATGTCACGCAGCCGCCGAACCGAGGCCGTCAGAGCCTCAAGATCGGTCATTTCGATCGTATAGCTCGCGGAATAGCGCGCCTCGACATAGGCACGCTTCAGCAGCTCGAACCGGCGGCGATCCTGCTTCGCGGCGCGGGGCCATGCTTCGATCAGCCGTGGCTCAATGTCCTCCGCCAGAGAGCGCAGGAACTTGATGTTGTGTGAGCGGGGGAAGTAGTGCGTACGCACGAGAAGGAAGCAGTCGTAGGCGCGTTCAGTCGCTTGGTGCAGCAAGAAGGCTGCGTCCTTCGACTCCCCCTCGGTAACGGCGTATGAAGCAAGCTTTATTGCGCTGTCGATCTTCCCGAGCCAATCCTCAAGGTAGGCCGCAGCCATGCTGTAAGCATCTGCCGGAGTAAGCGGCATCGGCGTAGCCAGCGCATGCTGCGGCAACTCGTAAAGCGCGATTCCGTCGCGGACGATATCGACCCAGAAGTATTCCCCCCGCTTCAGAGCCTGGTTCACCTCGTCGATGGAGTGGACAATGATGTTGACGAGCCGTCCGATCCGTGGATCGCGCTGGATCTTGTCCTCGGCTACGTACCAATAGTCCGCGATCTCCGTCAGGTCCCGATGGCTCACCACGATCAGGAGGTCGAAGTCGGACTGATAGCCGTTCTCCGGCTCATCCACCCAGTCGTCGCGGGCGTAGCTTCCAAACAGGATGATCTTGTAGATCTTGCCGTTGCGCCGCCAAGGCTGCGTGGCTCGGCCGGTCACCTCCTCGAACTCGGACATGAGAATTTGGACAACGCGGTCGAGCTCGCGCTGCTTTGCGGGCGGAAGATGGTCTAGATCGGTACGCATCGGGATCGATCCTAAGAGGTCGGGGCGGCTCTGGCGAGGGCGGCGGAGCGTCGGCGCTCAGAACCGGCGTTCCCACCAGCTGAGCTTGCGGCCGTCCAGCTGCTTCACGAGCTTGTAGAGCGCCCGTGCCATGTGACGCTCCACCTGGCGCACGGTGAGGCCGGTGCGTTCGGCGATCTCGACGTAGGACATGTCATCCAGGCGGTGCGCCATGAAGATCTCCCGCTGCAGCTTCGGGATATTCAACATCGCCTCCTCCATGCGGCGCAGGAGATCGGGATCGGGTGTGTCGGACATGGCGGCTTTCCTCTCCTAAGACGGAGGTAAGCCGCGTCCAAGCGACGCGCCTTGCACCTCCGCAGCCGCGCCGCTGGCTCTCCTCTGGCGCCCTTGGGTGGCCGGACCGGCCGAAGCCAGTCCGGCCGGGTGGCGCCTAGGCGGCCGCTGCCTCACGGGCCGCGCGCTTCGGATGGGTGCCGAGCGGCCCGCGCCGGTCGACGACGCTGAGGCCCTGCTCCTTGGCCTGGATGACGAGCCGCTCGACGACGCCGCTGCCGGCGAACGCGACCACGTAGCGGGGCTTGAGCGAGAGGAACTGCTCGTTCCGGCGGAAACCAGCGCGCTGCCCGAGGCGCCGATCGAGCGAGAAGGTCAGCTGCGGCACCTTGCGCCGCTCGGCCCACGAAGCTGCCAGCCGATCCACGCCCTTGGTGTCGCCGCCATGGACGAGCACGAGGTCGGCGACATGCTCGCGGACCTTGTCGAGCGTCTCCCAGACGTTGCCGGCGAACGTCTTAGCCTGCTCTTCGGTGGGGAACGACAGGCGCCCGCCGGCGAAGACGACAGGGGCGCCCTCCGGCATGACTGCCCTGCGGCGGCTCTCCGCCCGTGTCCGCAGGAAATCGCGACCGTCGACGACGGCCGACGTCAGGGTCGCGCCATGGTTTGCACGGGAGCCTCCGGCCGGGCGCCAGGAATGACCCGTCTCGTTGAGATAGAGACGGGCGGCGGTCTCGCGGAGGCCCTCCAGCGCCAGCATGGCAGCCTCGGCGGCCTGCGCACGGGCGATTTCGTTCTCAAGCTGGGACGCATGCACCTCCGAGCCGTCGCCCGATGAGAGCAGGCACCTGATCTCGTCGGTGGCTCGGTCGATTTGGCCGGAGCGCTTCAGAGCGGCACGGTGGAACAGGTTGACGAAGGCCCAGCCGAGCTCCTCGGCATCGTCCTCGAGAGCGGTGTCAGGGAAGAGCGCGAACAGGTCGGACCAGACCGCGGCGAGGGTCTGCTCGGCCGCATCCGGATCGACCGAGTCCGTGCAGGGCGCGCGATCGAGCGCGGCAATGTTGAGGTGGCCGAGCTCCAGTGCGGCGAGTTGGGCGGCAAGGGTGGTGTGCATGATGGGCTCTCCTGAACGCGCCGGGGATCGGCGCCGGGAGCCCGAAGCCCCGGAATGAGGCGGCGGACCGCACCGCCGCATGAGCGGCGGGACACCCCGAAGCCGCGGCCGGCGCGGGCAGGCGGACGCGAAGCGGCACGCCAACACGGGCCGCGGGCGAAGCGGGTTGCGGCCCACCGCCGCCGGGGCAGGGCCTCTCCCGCGCCGAGTCCGGCAGAAGTGGAACCAGCATGATCGCACCCTCGAAGGCCCGCCCGCGGTAGGAGCTGCTAGCGCTCAGGCTGCGATTGCGTCGGGTGACTCAGGGAGGGCCTCGCCAGCGGACGTGCCGCAGACCTCTCGCCGTCCAAGCCGCAGAAGCAGCGAAGCCGCCTCCTCGGCCTTGGCCGCAACCGTTAGAATGGCCCTGCTATCGGCCTTCAGCACCTTGAGCCAGGACGCGAGGTAGCTGGCGTGATGGTCGAGATGATCCACCTGCAGGCCGAGCTCCGCGCCGAGCATCGCCGAGGAAAGCTCGGCCACCAGCTCCTCCATTGCGTACGCCTCGCTGCCGAACCGGCCGCCCATCTGGCGCGCCAGTCGGCTCTCGTGGCCGGTCCAGTGGGAGAGCTCGTGGGCGAGCGTCGCGCGGTAATGGTCCAGGTCCCGGAAGAGCCCGGCCTCAGGCATCGTCACTTGGTCGAGGACCGGGGAATAGTAGGCCTCAGCGCCCCAGTGGCGGATCCGCGCAGGCACCGCTGCGAAGAACACATCCAGCGCCACATCGCGCTCCGTCGCCGTTGGCAGAGGCCGGGGCTCCGGGAAGAACCTGCTGGGCAGTCCGTCGATCTGGCAGGCGTTGAACACGGTGAAGCTCTTGAGGACGCGGCGGGTCCGGCGGTCTGCCGCTTCATCGCCGTCATCCGCTTCCTCGGCTTGGTAGGCCCGGTAGAAGATCGCTACCGCGCCGCGTTCGCCCTTCCGTACCTGCCCTCCCAGCAGCTGCGACTGGCGGTAAGTCATCCAGAAGGGCGATGAGTGGCCCGCGGCTTCGGCCGCCATCCAGAGCCACAGCACGTTGATGCCCTGGTATGGTGTCCCGCAGGCGCGCAGCGGCCGCGAGACCGACGCGCCGGTCCATGGCTGGACCCATGGCCGCGTACCCGCCTCAAGCCGCTCCACGATCGCGGCCGTGATCGTCTCCGCCGGGGAAGGCCGGCTGACTGCATGTTTCATGGGGTCTCCGAATTCTGACCGGCTCCTGTCGAGCCGAGCAGCGGAGGCTCCCTCCCCTCTATAGTCCAACCTAGGCTAAGCTATTCCCCCAATTGGGGGAATTGCGCGGCCACGCCATCTGCTGTCATAGTCGCGCGGTGGACAAGCTCGCCGACTTGTTCGGCGAGCGCGGACGCGGCCATTGGCGGCCACGTTGCGGAGTGAGATCCCGGAGCGTGGCCTATGAGGGCGGCACGTGGACCCGGCGAGCTTGGTGCGCCCCTCGTGACCGTGCGGAACGCAGCGGTTCGGCATGTTCGAACGAGTTGGTGCCTTTGTCGACGACGTGAGCTCCGCCGGCACACAGGCGGAACTGCGGGCGATCCTCGCGGAAATCACCACGGAGCTGGGCTTCCGCCACTTCGCGCTCAGCCATCATGTGGACCTTCGCAGCTCGACGGAGCCCGCGATCCGCATCCACAATTATCCCGAGGAGTGGGAGCAGTATTACGACCGGAAGCAGCTGGGGCGGACGGATCCAGTGCACCGCGCCTGTCAGATGACGCTGGTCGGGTTCACTTGGTCACAACTGCCGAAGATGATTCCTCTCACACGCATGGATCGAGCGGTGCTCGAGGCCGCCGCAAAACAAGGTCTCGGCGATGGCTTCACCGTCCCTGCGCACGTGCCGGGAGAGGTGAACGGCTCCTGCTCGTTCGCGACTGCTGGCGGGAGACGGCTGCAGTCCGAGCACTTGGCGACGGCGCAGCTGGTCGGCGCCTTCGCCTTCGAGGCTGCTAGGCGGCTGGTGAAGCGCGATCATCAGAAGCAAGGCGACCCTGCCCGATTTTCCGACCGGGAGCGCGATTGCCTGATCTGGATTGCTCGCGGGAAGTCGGATTCAGAGATCGCAACGATCCTCGGGATCAGCCCCGAAACGGTGCACCAGTATGTGAAGCAGGCGCGCGCGAACTACGACGCGGTGAGCCGCTCACAGCTTGTTGCCCATGCCCTGTTCAGCGGAACGATCAGCTTCATGGACATATTCAAGCGATAGCTGCGGGTAGTCACCCGCAACATAGTCTCCGCTCCAGTTGACGAACGTGGACTCGCACTTTCCTCGACACGGGTTGGGGACGGCGGGGAAACCGGGCGGCGATCCGTTCCGGCCGTTGCGCCATCCCTGCCGATCTCCTGTGAAGCGTCGCCGCCCCTTCCGGCTGGGGTGATGGCCGACTGTTCAGTGAGGCACCTCAGCTAGGCGCGTTGGCCGGGGTCGATCGCGGCGGATAGTGGGGAGCGCCTGCATATCCCTTTGGGCGCACCCTGCGGCCGCTTTTGACTAATTCCGGTCGCCGCCCCCAGCCGGTGGCGAGGAGGATGGGGCGGCGCCGAAGCACCGCCCCTGAGAAAAGCGGCGGAAGACGTCAGGCCGCTTCGTCGAGTCTCTCGAAGGGATCGCCGCTGTCCGCTTCCGAGTCGCCTGCTTCCCTCTCCGGCTCAGCCTCCTCCGTGGGCGGGCCGCCGTCGGGCGAAGCCTCCTCCCACGGCGGCGTGTCGTCGGAAGCGGCTGCGACCTGCTCGGGCGCCGGCGCAAACCGCATCGGCTCCGGCAACCAGGCAATCGCCCGCTTCTTCACCTTCTTGGGTGCGACGGACCCGGCAAAGATCCGCTCTGCGGTCTCGCTGAGCTCCGCCTTCTTCGACTTCGAATAGCCACAGGCGAAGATGGCGCCGCCAATCTCCTCGAGCGCGGCCAGAGTCACGCTCTTCGGCACCCGGTCGAAGAAATTGCCACCAGTCGGCCGCCACCATTTCGCAACGTCGATTCCGAGCAACCGGCCGAGATGATCGTGGAACGGACAGGTTCGCCCGCCGGGGAGGTTGAGGCTCGCTTCAAGCGTTCGTGCCACGGCATGGCCGAGCCACGCCGCTCGCGCCTCGTCCGGGAGTGCCCGGAAGGCGTCGAACCGGCCGGCGCGCGTGTCCGCCGCCGTCCAGCTGCGGTCGAGCTCCTCGGCCGCTTCCGCGCGGGCGCGGGTTGCCGCCGCGTCGGGCGTCTTGAAGCCGAACACCGGGTCGGACGGCGGCAAAGCGACGAGCGAGGATCCGCTCTTCTCCGACGAGTAGCCCGTCTCGCGGTCGATCATCAGGAAGATGGCGAGGTCCAGCGCCAGCCCCGGATCGGCGGCCACATGGACGGCGAGGATGTCGCGCCGCTGGATCGCGAGCTCATCGGCGAGGGCCTGCGAAAGCGAGACCTGCTTGACCGGCGGCTCCACCAGGACGACCGGCGCCTCCTGACGGCCTCCGCCCGCGTCGGACCCGCCGGATTCGATTGACTCCTCCGGCTCGTCGGACGGCTCGACATAATAGCTCGTCTCGAGGCGTGGCTGCCCGGTCTCGTCGAGCAGCATGAAGGTGCCGACGCGCGGCTTCAGCTCGTCGGGGATGACCGGCGGCTTGGCCGTGATCGCCTCGATTCGGGCGCCGATCTCCCGCACCCGCGCCTCGGCGGCCTCGCGTGCTTCCTCGGCGGTCGCCTCGTCGTCGAGCTGGCCGATCAGCTCCTCGGTCTCGGCTTCGAGGGCCTCGACCTCCGCGCTCTCGTCATCCGACAGCGGCGGTGTCTCGAGCGGGACGCGTTGCAGGCCGCGGGTGACCTCGTAGCCGGCCCAGCTCTCCAGCGTGGGCCGCACGAAGGCAAGGCCGGACGAAGCGGCCGTCTCGGCGGCGAGCGCCTCCAGCTTCTCGGTCGCGAGCCGCTCCAGGAGCGCAATGTCGAGCCAGCGCGCGCCATCCTCGTCCGAGAACAGGTCGCGCTCGATCCGCCCGCCGGCTGCGGCATAGGCCTCCTCGCCGACGAACCTCGCCCGACGGTCGCTCGCGCTCACCGTCGCCTGGGTCATCATGCGGCGGATGCTGTCGGGGTGCTGAGC
>DASVVY010000145.1:0-4826 GCA_036386335.1 Allosphingosinicella sp.
CTCTTCGCCACCGCACAGTTCCTCGGCGTCACCTGCGGCCTCCAGGTCGGCCTGCTCGATCCCTCGATCACCCTTGCGCTGAGCGAAGGCGCCCACGGCACGATCGATACCATCCTCGGCAGCACGTCGAGCGGCACCAGCCTCTCCTCCTTGACCAGCGCGATGGGCGTGGACCTCGGTCAATCGGCGGTTACGCTCGATCTATTGCTGGTCCATGCCGAGCTCGGAACCCCGGCCGAGTTCGATTGCGCGCTCGGGCTCGGTTTCGGCAGCGACGTCGCTTGGGGACCGTTCGGCCTCAGCTCGCTCGCGATCTGTTTCACCCACGGCAGCGGCGACACGAGCTTCGATGCGAAGGTGGTGGCTTCAATCGGCGGCTACGAGGTCGACGGCGATCTCGCCTACGACAGCGCCGCCGGAACCAACAGCTTCAGCGGCAACTGCCCGGCGATCGGCGCCAGCCTCGCCGATTTCTGGAACGCCCTTGCGGGCCAGCTCGGCGTTCCTTGCCCGGTGCCGGGGCTCGACGATGTCTACATCAGCGGCATCAGCCTGGCGATCACCCAGGCCGGCGGCGCCACCAGCTTCGAGATCCACTGCGGAGGCAGCCTCGTCTTCGACGCGCTGGGCGCGCCAATGTGGTTCGACTTCAGCTTCGACAAGGAGGCGACCGGCGACATCATCACCAAGCTCAAGCTGAGCGACATCGAGTTCGATCTTACGACCCACGCCGGCGCGCTGGTCTTCTCGTTCACCGGCCCCGAGCAGCTGCCGCTCGCCGATCTGGTCGCGGCGGCACAGATCAATGCGCTGACCAGCCTCGCCAACAGCGTCGACCTGACGCTCGAGGCCGCCGACCTCATCCTGGTAAAGACACCGCCGGCCACAACGAACCAGATCCTGTTCGCGGCGAAGCTCGGCTTCAACGCCACGGTCAGCAGCGACATCCTGACGATGATCACCGGGGCGAGCGAGATCGGCTGCACCGGCGCGACGCTGTTCGGCGCCAATGCCGCCTGGACGCTCGACCAGATCGGCGCCGTCCCCGGCCGGGCCGTCGCCATATCCCAGCCGGTCCCCCAAGGCGTCAGCGCGATCCCGGTGCTCGCGATCGGCTCCGTCACTGCCGCTATCCCGCTCGCGCCGCCGACGACCGCCAACGCGTCCGGCTCGAGCCCGGCGCCGAGCCCGCCCGACCCTTACGGAGGCGTTCCTTCGACCGCCGGGACCTGGTTCAAGATCCAGAAGCAGATCGGGCCCGTCTACGTCGACCAGCTCGGCATCGGCATGGACAGCGGCTCGGACGGCATCGAAATCCTGCTGATGGCGACCGCCGCCTTTACCCTCGGGCCGCTGACCATCACGCTGAGCGGGTTCGAGATCGACATACCCTATTCGAACCCTTCCGCCGTCGCCGTGTCGCTGCACGGCCTCAACCTCGCCTACGACAACCCGCCGCTCACAATCGAGGGCGGGTTCCTGATGGCCGGGGACGGGCTCTATCTTGGGGACCTGACGATCAAGTCCGAGACCTTCATACTCGGCGCGATTGGCGAATATGCGAAGAAGAGCGACTACACGTCGCTCGCGATCTTCGCGGCGATGACCGACCCGCCGCTCGGGGGCCCCGTCTTCTGCTTCGTCGAGGGGCTGGCGGCCGGGTTCGGCTACAACAGCGCGCTCAACGTTCCGACCAAGGCGTCCGACGTCGCCAACTTCGCGCTGGTGCAGGTGGCATCGGGTGGGCTGCCGGCGAGCGACCCGTTCAGCATCATCGAATCCTGCATCGCGCCGAACGAGGGCTCCGACTGGATCGCCGTTGGCCTCGTCTTCCGCTCGTTCGAGATCGTGGAGTCGACCGCGCTGCTGACCGCCTCGTTCGGCAACGACCTGCAGTTCGCCATCCTCGGCCAGTCTGAGATGTCGCTGCCGCCCGCGAGCCCCGAACGCATCGCCTACGCCCAGGTGGACGTGCTCGCGCAGTATATCCCGAGCCAGCAGGCGCTTTCCGTCTCGGGCATCCTCACGTCCAAATCCTACGTGCTCTCGCCCGACTGCCACATCCAGGGCGGCTTCCTCTACATGATCAACGGCTCGGGCGAGTTCGTCATCAGCTACGGCGGCTACGCGCCGGGCTTCGATTACCAGAGCCTCGGCTATCCCGACGTGCCGCGGCTGATGCTGTCGTGGACGATCGATTCGCACACCAGCATCGTCGGCCAGGAATATTGCGCGCTCACTCCGGCGGCGATGATGGCCGGCGGATCGCTCCACGCCAGCTGGGACAGCGGCATCTTCTCCGCCTGGTTCGACGTCGCGGTAGACGTCCTGATCCAGTGGCGCCCGTTCCATTACTACGCCGATTTCTCGATGTCGCTTGGGGTGAGCTTCGATCTCAAGATTCTGTTCGTCCACGTCCACTTCACCTTCCACATCGGCGCCAGCCTCACCGTCCACGGCCCGCCGTTCGGGGGCCACGCGCACATCGATCTCGACGTGATCTCCTTCGACATCGATTTCGGTGCCGACGATTCCGGACCCGGCGCGCTCGACTGGGACGGCTTCCGGGCGATGCTGCCGGGCGATCCCTCCACCGACGCGACCGCGAGCCCGCTGCTCGGCGCCACCGTCACGGACGGGCTGGTCAAGGACTGCAGCGGCACGGCCACGCCGGCCGTCGCTCGTGCGCGGGCGCTGGCGGCGACCGCCGATGAGGACACGCCCGACTGGGTCGTGAACGGCACCCACTTCTCGTTTGCGATCAAGAGCTCGCTGCCGATCACCAAGGCTTCCTCGGGCAAGGTCACGGTCACCGAGCCGCCGGTCGGCGCAACGATCGGGATCCTGCCGATGGCGGTCGGCAACGCCGAGGGCACGCTCGACGTTACCATCACCGGTCCGGAGGGCGTGATCGTCGCCTCGACCGATCCGGCCGCGGAAATCTCGGTGGCGCCGATGGTGACCCAGGGTGCGCCGGCGCTCTGGGGTCAATCCAGCCCCGCCGACAACAATGCTCCGCCGATCCCGATGACCACCGGCTATTTCATCAAAGGCGGAATCAAGCCCTCGACGGAGACGATGATCGTCGACGTCGCCGACCTGCTCGACGAGAACATCCTCGTTCGGGCCATTTCCGACCGCCCGGCAGCCGCCAACCCGTTCACCCAGGAGGCACTCACGTGACACGCGCCACCGCCACGGCAGCCGATGCCTCGCAGGTCCTCAATTTCTCCTGCCAGTGGTCGGCCGGTTATCTGGTCTCGAACGAGGACAATAGCGGCGACCTCGAATTGACCGCCACGACCGCGGACGAACCGGTGCCGGTCAGCAAGGGTCAGCAGCTGGTGTTCCTGGACCTCCCCGCCAGATGGTCGATCTCGCCGCGGAGCTCCGACTGGGAGGCGTCTACATTCCCGTACCGGGGCACCGACCTGCCGGCGCTGACCTACGTCGGCTATGGCGAATCCCTGTCGTCCTTCGTCCACCTCCTGCCGCGGAACGAGGGGGATCGCCACAGCAGCATCATGGATGATGTGGAGCCCCTCCAGATCCCGGTCCTGGTCGACGTGCCGGACGGCGCGCCGAACATGGTGAGGGTGCATCTCCAGCTCTTCGGGCCTACCGGACCGATCAGCAATCCCTCGAGCGTCCTCCTCACCACCGTCGAGCCGAATGCCCCCTATGTCGCCTTTGCCAGCCCACCCGGCGTGGTGCTGATCACCGACCCGACCGCGATCGCCCTCCCGAACGCGCTCGACGTCACCTTGCTCAGCCTGCAAGCAAGCGCCGGCAGCAACGTACCGGCGACCCTGACGCTCGAGGCATTCGACACCAACCAGCAGCCGGTGCCGATCACCTCTGCGCTCAACACGGTCCAGGTCAGCGGCGGCGGCGCGAACTGGGTCTACACGGCGGCGAACAATAGCTGGGCCGCGACACTTGCCACCATTCCGGCACAGGGCGTGATGGACATCGCCATCCGGGAGCTCGAGCTGAACCAGGCGACGATCGCGCTCTTGGCGGTGACCCTCACCCTCGGCACTCCGGGCGTCACCTACCAGACGATCGCCTGGTTCGAGGCGTACGGGCCCTTTACGATGGAGGTTCAGCTCAGCGCGTCCGTCGACGATTCCAAATTCTACCGGCTGACCGAAACGAGCGGCAGCACCTATGCCGTGAATGCCCTCAACAAGTTCAAGAACTCGCCGCCGCTGCAGCCGGACCTGCTCGATGCGAACGACAACATCGTCTATCCACCGGTCCCGGGATGGTATTCCTGGACCACCACCAGCCGCGACTTCCCGTCCGACTATGCGTTGGCGGACGGCACCAACACCATCTATTATCTCATAAACGCAGGGGGGACTCTGATGCCTCTGACCACCGCCACCGTCGATTACAACTTCTCGCCCAACGAGATCTACGCCAGCGGCTATCAGCAGGGCTACGGCGATCCCAACCAGGGCCAGTTCGGACCGATCATGCCGGCGGGCGCGATTATCCTGTGGAGCGGGTCGGTCGCGCAGGTACCGCCGGGCTGGGCGCTTTGCGACGGCAGCCAGGGCACCCCCGACCTGCAAAGCAGGTTCGTCGTCGGCGCGGGGGCCTCGGAGCTGCCGAACAGCTGCGGCGACGCCACCACGCACAACCACAATTTCGACTTCTCAGGCAGCTTCGGCACCAGCACCGACGGCGTCCATGGCCACGGCTTTCCATCGACCTGGTACAACCGCGAGCTGAGCTGCGGCGTGCACTCGGGCATAGACACGCTGAACGGCGACGTCACGACGGCGCGCGTTCAGGACGACGGCGCACACAGCCACACG
>DASVVY010000146.1:0-12139 GCA_036386335.1 Allosphingosinicella sp.
AATTTAACCTCAAAACCATCAAAGATGGTCTTGGCATTTCAAACCGGCCTCCCGCAAGGCGGGAGGACGAGTGTCTTAGACGCGGCGGCGCTTGGACGGGCGGACGCCGTTGTGCGGGATCGGAGTGACGTCGCGGATCGAGGTGATCTGGAAGCCGACCGACTGAAGTGCACGAAGCGCGCTCTCGCGACCGGAGCCCGGACCCTTGACCTCGACCTCGAGCGTCCGGACGCCGTGCTCGGCGGCCTTCTTGCCGGCGTCCTCGGCGGCGACCTGGGCGGCGTAGGGGGTCGACTTGCGGCTCCCCTTGAAGCCCATCATGCCGGCCGACGACCAGGCGATGGCGTTGCCCTGCGCGTCGGTGATGGTGATCATCGTGTTGTTGAAGCTGGCGTTGACGTGCGCGACGCCCGCCGTGATGTTCTTGCGCTCGCGCCGCCTGAGGCGCTGTGGTTCGCGTGCCATTGTGAAATCCTGACCCTCAATAGCGTTTGGTTGGAGCTGCCTCCGGCGGAGAAGCAGGCAAATCAGTCCCCCGGACTGCTTTGCCTACTTCTTCTTGCCGGCGATCGGCTTGGCCTTGCCCTTGCGGGTGCGGGCGTTGGTGTGGGTGCGCTGGCCGCGGACCGGGAGGCCCTTGCGGTGCCTGAGGCCGCGGTAGGAGGCGAGGTCCATCAGCCGCTTGATGTTCATCGCCGTCTCGCGCCTGAGGTCGCCCTCGACACTGTGCTCGGCGTCGATCGTCTCGCGGATCTGGAGCACTTCCTGGTCGGTCAGGTCCTGGACGCGGCGTTCGCTCGCGATGCCGAGCTTCTGGGCGATCTGCCTGGCCTTGGTGCGGCCGATGCCGTGGATGTAGGTGAGCGCGATCTCGACGCGCTTGTTGGTGGGGATGTTCACCCCCGCAATACGAGCCACAAATTCCTCCTTGCTCCACAGGAGGGCTGGCGACCTCCTATCTCAGCGCTTGGTGAGCCCGGCAAACGGACGTAGCCGACGCGCGCGGAAGCGGCGCCGGGCGACCGGTTATCGGGATGAGCGCGAGATAGGTCGGGGGCCCGGGCAAGTCAAGCGGCGAGGCGGCAGAAAATCACGCCAGAACGGCAGGGCTGAAGATCAGGTCCATCTCGTACGAGCCGCCGACGTAAAGCTCGGCGGGAAGCCGCACCGGCGCGCAGCGGATGACGGCGAGGCTCGCCGCGTCGGCCATGCGCCCGGCCCAGGGCTGGGTCTCCGGCGTGACGGAGCTTTGCGAGACGATCCGCGGCAGGCCGACGAGGGTCCCGTCGGCGGCGTAGCGGACGCGCAGCCGCGTGACGATGCGGCGCGCGCTGCTCGGCACACGCGGCGAGCGGTAGCAACGCTTCACCTGCGCGGCAGCGCTGGAGATCGCCCCGCTGACGGCGGCCTGGTTCGGCCCCGCCTCCGCCACGGGTCGAGCGCAGCCGGCGAGAAGCAGCGGTGCGGCGAAGAAGGCGATGGTCCTGGTCACGGCGGCAAAGAAAGTCGTTGCGTTTCTGCGCGTTAGAACCGGCAGCGTGGCCCCGCAGAGCCGCGGCGTCAACCATCCGATCGCGCGGCGGCAGGGGCGGAGGCTCCTCGGGACGGGCTTTCGACATACCCCAGTTCGGGACATCCGCGCGACCGGGGCGGCGGCCGCCGGCAACCCGTCGCCCCGCCGGTCGTTTTTCCCTGCAAAAGTCAAGGAGATGCGCTGTGGCCAACAACGCTCCGCCACGCTTCGTTCGCACCGCTGCGCCCAATCGTCAGGCGGCGATCGGCGCCGCCATCCAGGAAGGCCTGGGCCGCGCCGATCGGATCCTGCCCGAGTTCGTCCGGGCGCTTCTCGGCCGTCTGGACGCCCAGCGCCGGAGACCGGAGTAAAGGTCAGCCGGTGATCTTCGACCCGAGCGGCTGCGTCGCCGGGCCGTGGATCACCTCGCCGGAAAGCTCGAAGCGCGAGCCGTGGCAGGGGCAATCCCAGGTGCGGTCCGTCGCGTTCCAGCCGACGATGCACCCCATGTGCGTGCAGACCGCGGAAACGGCATGGACCACACCCTGCTCGTCCTTGAAGGCGGCGACGTTGTCGCCATCGATCTTCATGATCGCGGCGTCGCCGGGCGCGAGCTCGTCATAGGATTTGGGCTTGCGCGACAAATAGCCGCTGACGAGGTGGGCGGCGACCTCGGCATTTTCCTTCAGGAACTCGCCGGCGCCCGCGATCGGCTTCACCCGGGTGGCGTCGAAGATCGCGGTCCAGCCATTCTCCTTCCCCGTCGCGAGGTCGGCGATGATCATCGCCGCGGCGGTGCCGTTGGAGATGCCCCAGGCGTCGAAGCCGGTCGCGACCAGATAGCCGTCTCCGCCGGAGCTCGACCAGCCGATGAACGGCGCCTCGTCCATCGGCGTATAATCCTCGTTCACCCAGCGATACTCGACCGGGCCCGCTTCGAAATTCTCGGTCAGCCACCGCTCGATGTCGGCGAAATATTCCTGCTCGTCGTCCGGGTGGCCCGGCTTGAAATGGGTCCCGGCGACGATGCCGTAGACCTGCCCGTTCCGGCGGTGGGTGCGGATCGAGTGGCCGGGCGTCTCAGCATTCTTGTACATTCCCGGCGGGACGCGACCGATCGGCGCGGCGATCACCGGCTCCGCCTGCGGATAGTTCATCGCATAGTACATCCCGACCTGGCCGAGCGGCAGGTGCGTCGCCATCACCACCGCGCGGGCGGTGACGGCGCCGCGATCGGTTACGACGCGGGTCGGTTCGTAGTCGACCGCGCGGCTGTGCTCGAAGACATGGCACCCGTCGCCGGGGATGGTAGCGGCGAGGCCCGCCACGTACTTGGTCGGGTGGAACTGTGCCTGGTCGTCCCAGCGCATCGCGGCGAGCACCTCGAAGGGAAGGCCGGTATCGCGGGTGAGGCTCGCCGGAAGGCCGAGCCGCTTCGCGACCTCCACCTCCTTCTCGATCTGCGAGACGTAGCTTTCGTCGTTCGTGTAGACGTAGGCGGGCATCGGCTCGATGTCCGCGTCGATGCCGTGTTTCGCCGCCAGCTCCCGGATGAGGCGGATGCCGGTCTCCTGCGCCTCCGCGTAGAGCCGCGCGCGATCCTCACCGAACTTGCTTTCCAGTTTCTGGTAGCGGATACCGTGCTGCGAGCTCATCTTCGCGGTCGACTTGCCGGTGACCTGGCGGCCGACGCGCCGTGCCTCGATGACGGCGACGCTGAGGCCGCGATCCTTCAGAAGCCGGGCCGTGGTGACTCCGACGATGCCGCCACCGATGATCGCGATGTCGACCGAGAGGTCGCCGGCGAGCGCCGGGAAATCCGGCGCCTGAGCGGTCGCGTTCCAATAGGTGTTGTCCTGCGGCAAGCTCGCCATGCCCATCCTCCTCCGGGTCATTTCTCCGATGGTCGCTGAACGGGGCTCCCGAAGGCCTGTTCCCTGAAGGGCACTCCTGGACGTCCGCGGCCGCCGCGGGTTGGATGCCGCCGATGCGGGCGCGGTTCCGCCTCAGAGGCCGAGCTTGCCGCCCCAATCGCTCCCGCGTGCGCTCTCGGCCATCGACCTGGTCAGCGCGAAACCGAGCGCGCGATAGGCCTCGAATTGCTGCTCGCTGAAGAATTGATCGGCGAGCGACTCCGACGGGAAGAGCGGGTTCACCGCTTTGTACGAATAGAGCGCAGCGGGAAGGTCCCTCACCATCGTCGACTTGATGTAGACCAAGGTTCCGGGCGGCGCGTCGACGCCGTTCACCTTGGGATAGCGGATCGTGCCGACGGCGAAGCCCGCCTTGGCGAACTGGAGCCGCTGCGCGATCAGGTCCAGCGGCTCGCCGCTCCCCTTCATCAAACCGGTGAAGTGAAGGCCTTGCTCGGGGAAGTCCACCTGGACGTTGAAGTCGATGTAGATCTTCTCCAGCGCATTGGCGAAGCTTTGCAGGGCGATATCGGGATCGGTGGAGCCGTCGGCGAAGATGATGGTGCGCACGCCCCGCCGGACGAGCTCGTAGATGCCGGTATTCTCGAAATGCCCGCCGTCGCTGAGCTCCAGCCAGTTTGCGCGTTCGTTGTGCGAGAAGCCGAACATCCCCTGGATGAGGCCCGGAAAGATGAAGTTGGGCGAGGCGCGATAGCTCTTCCTCAGCCTTCCGTGGACCAGCTTGCGCGGCGACGGCACCCAGTAGCCGAGCCTGAGGTTGAGCAGGTTGAGCAGCGCCGACACGACGCCGCCGCGGGTGGCGCCCTGGCCGTCGGCGCCGCCGCGTGGATTGAGCGCCGCCCCGGAAATCGCCATTGCCGTGGGAAGGCTCATCTTGCCGACGCGGCGCGAGATGGCGAGCATCTTCGGCCCCGGAAGCCAGTCCTGGGTTGCGATGAAGCCGGTGGCCTCGGAGCCGCAGAACAGGCGCGACAGGACGAAGCTGTCGCCGCCCCGGCTGCGATGCCGCGCCTTTCCGGCGCCGAGCAGCACGACATGGGCGTTGATCAGGTGATAGGGGCCGTCGGCTTCCTCGCCGCAAATGTCGGAAAGCGCCTTGTCGTCGGCGGTGGTGGTGGCGGCCTGCCCGTCGCCGAGAATGTCGTCCGGATCGGGCATGAAGGTTTCCATCAGCCGGTCTCGGTAGAAGCGGTGGAGGCCGGTCAAGTTGATGTTCGTCCACAAAACGTAGACGGCGGTTCCGACCAGGAATGCCTTTTCGATCCCGTCGAGCGGCCGCCACCACAGCCCGCGCGGAAAGTCGAGGCGATGGACGGGCGAGCAGGCCCAGTGGGCGAGGAGGTGGCCGAGGATGCCGAGCCCCGCCACCAGCAGGAACAACGCGAACCCCGGCAGGACCGCCGCCGCGGCCCGCGCGGCGACGGTCGGCCGCGCGTCGCGCATACCGTGGACGGCGAGGCCGGCGATGCCCCCGAGAGCGGTCGAAAGCGAGCCGAGCAGAGGCAGCTCGCCCACCTCCTCCTCGGCCGTGAGCCCGTCGATCAGGAGGTGGAGGAGGCTGAGGGCGAAGAGCCCGAGCGCGACTGCGAGTACGTACCCGGCGAATTGCTGGTAGTGCCGCCGCACCTCATAGGCGATCTTCTCCGAAAAGGGGATGGCGGTGGCGACCGAATAGAGCGCGATCGCCGCCAGCAGCACCAGCAGGAGCGCCACCCCGCCCGCCGCGAAGATGTCGAGCGCATTGAGCGCGCCGATCCACGCGGGCAGCTTCAGCGGCGTCTCGTCCAGCTGGAGCCGGAACCCGCCCGCATGGAAGATGACGAGCGTCAGAGCCGCCATCAGCAGCACGAAGCCGAGCACCGAGGTCAGCACGCTCCGCAGCACGATCGCCATAGCCGAGACGACGGAGAAGCCCGCGCCGGGATTAAGGTAGGAGCTTCGCTGGCGGATGTAGTCGAGCACCGTGCGCCCGTCGACCGGCGCCGCCGTCCTCCTGATGTCCTCGGGCGTCGCGTTGCGGATCGCCGCCGGATCACCGCCGCAGAACGGAAAGTTGTCGGCTTCGGTTCCGTACAGTCGCCCCTCCCGGTCCGGCGGCTGCGCCATGAACCAGCTCAGCGAAGAGCCGGTATAGCCGCCGCCGGAGACCGTGCTCATGTAATGAAGGCGGTCGACAATTCCGGCGACATGCAGCTGCTGGACCACGCCCATGCAGAAGGAGGCCGAGCGTATGCCGCCGCCCGACAATGCGAGGCCGATCAGCGCATCTTCATCGACCGCATCGTGCTCTTGCCCGCGCTGACGCCGTTCCGCCTTGGCCCTCGCCCTCTTCTTGAGAAAGGCGATCTCCGCCTTGCGGACCTCATCGAACGTCGCGTGATATTCCGGCTGCCCCATCTGCCGAGTCCCCCCGACACCAAGTTATCACTATCGCCGCCGCCGACCACCCCCTGAAATGTGTCAATTGGCTTCCGGTCATTTGCGCCGGACCTTGCGCGGTGCGTCTGCCTTCTCGCGCCGGCAGCTTCCCCACATATGGGCCACTGCTCGGGGCGGACGGAGGATTTCAAGCTGGCGGCAATTTTTGTCAGCTTAGTTCGAATCCGAACTACCGCCGGCCGCCCATCCTCTTCCCCATCCGCATCTGCTGCTGCTTGCCGTAGCGGGTCTTCCTCGTGCCCGGCTTGCCTTCGGTGGAGTTGCCGAGGAGCGGGGCGCGTTTCTGGTGGTCGGGGACGCCGAGCTCGTCCGCCTCGAGGCGGCGGATCTCGTCGCGCAGGCGGCCGGCTTCCTCGAATTCGAGGTCAGCGGCGGCCTTGCGCATCCGCTGCTCCAGGTCCTCGATATAGGCCCTGAGATTGTGGCCGACGAGATGCGGCGCGTCCTCGTCCCCGGTGTCGACCAGCACTCCGTCGCGCTGCGACACGTCCGCCAAGATGTCGGCGATGTTGCGCTTGATCGTCGTCGGCGTGATGCCGTGCGCCTCGTTATATTCCGTCTGCTTCTGGCGGCGACGATCGGTTTCGCGGAGCGCCCGCTCCATCGAGCCGGTGATCCGGTCGGCGTAGAGGATGACGCGGCCCTCGACGTTGCGGGCGGCGCGCCCGATGGTCTGGATGAGGGAGGTCTCGGAGCGCAGGAATCCCTCCTTGTCCGCGTCGAGGATGGCGACGAGGCCGCATTCGGGGATGTCGAGCCCCTCGCGGAGCAGGTTGATGCCGACCAGCACGTCGTACACCCCCAGCCGGAGGTCGCGGATCAGCTCGATGCGCTCCAGCGTCTCGACGTCTGAGTGCATGTAGCGGACGCGCAGCCCCGCCTCGTGGAGGAATTCGGTGAGATCCTCCGCCATCCGCTTGGTCAGCGTGGTGACGAGGGTGCGGTAGCCGTTCTGGGCCGTGATCCTCGCCTCGTTGATCAGGTCGTCGACCTGGTCCTCGACCGGCTTGATCTCGACCGGCGGGTCGATCAGGCCGGTGGGGCGGATGACCTGCTCGGCAAACACGCCGCCGGTCTGCTCCATCTCCCAGCCGCCCGGGGTGGCGGAGACGGCGACGGTCTGCGGGCGCATGGCGTCCCATTCGTTGAAGCGCAAAGGCCGGTTGTCGATGCACGAGGGGAGACGGAAGCCGTATTCGGCGAGCGTGATCTTGCGGCGATGGTCCCCGCGCGCCATCGCGCCGATCTGCGGAACGGTCTGGTGGCTCTCGTCGACGAACAGGAGCGCGTTCTCGGGGAGGTATTCGAACAGGGTCGGCGGCGGCTCGCCGGGAAGGCGGCCGGTGAGGAAGCGCGAGTAATTCTCGATGCCGGCGCAGGAGCCGGTGGCGGCGATCATCTCGAGATCGAAATTGGTGCGCTGCTCGAGCCGCTGGGCCTCGAGCAATTTGCCCTCGATGTGGAGCTCCTTGAGCCGCTCGGACAGCTCGTGGCGGATCGCCTCCATCGCCTGCTTGAGCGTCGGCCCCGGCGTCACATAGTGGCTGTTGGCGTAGACCTTGACGTAATCGAGCGCGGCGATCTTCTTGCCGGTCAGCGGGTCGAATTCGACTATCTCCTCGATCTCGTCGCCGAAGAAGCCGACGCGCCAGGCCATGTCCTCATAGTGGGAGGGGAAGATTTCGAGGCTGTCGCCGCGGACTCGGAAATTGCCCCGCGCGAACGCCTGGTCGTTCCGCTTGTACTGGAGCGCGACGAGCTTCCTCACCACCTCGCGCTGGTCGACCGTCTCGCCCTTCTTCAGGGCGAAGGTCATCGCCGAATAGGTCTCCACGGAGCCGATGCCGTAGAGGCAGGAGACGGACGCGACGATGATCACGTCGTCGCGCTCGAGCAGCGATCGGGTCGCCGAGTGGCGCATCCGGTCGATCGCCTCGTTCACGCTCGACTCCTTCTCGATATAGGTGTCGGAGCGGGGGACGTAGGCTTCCGGCTGGTAATAGTCGTAATAGCTGACGAAATATTCGACCGCATTGTCGGGAAAGAAGCTCTTGAACTCGCCGTAGAGCTGGGCGGCGAGGATCTTGTTGGGGGCGAGCACGAGCGCCGGCCGCTGCAGCGCCTCGATGACCTTCGCCATGGTGAAGGTCTTGCCCGACCCGGTGACGCCGAGCAGGACCTGCGTCTGCTCGCCCTCGCGCGCGGCGCCGGTCAGCTCCCGGATGGCCGTGGGCTGGTCCCCCGACGGTTCGTAGTCGGAGACGATCCTGAACGCCCTGCCGCCCTCCGCCTTTTCCGGGCGCTGCGGGCGATGGGGCACGAATTCCTGCCCGGTCTCCGGCTCGTCGAGGCCTGTTCTGATCGCGATTGCCATGGCTTCCATATGGTCATTCGCCGCGGCGCGCGCTAGCTTCGGGCGATAACACAAAGGGGGGAATGCCGATGCGCGCTCTGATCATCGTTCCGCTGTGCCTTGCCGCCGCTGCCTGCTCGGGCGGAGGGGAAGAGGGCAAGGTCACGCAAAAGGCCGCCCGCATGGAGGCCGGGCAGTGGGAGACCAGCTTCGAGGTGACGAGCTTCCGCTCGACCGACAAGTCGACGCCCGTCCTGAAGGCCGCCGTCGGCGACAAGGAGACGGGCAGCGCCTGCATCACGGACGCCGACGGGGGCGCGCCGCCAGCCGCGATCTTCGCGGGCCCGGGCTACGAGTGCAGCTACAAGGACAGCTATCTGCGCGCCGGACGCATCAATGCGACGCTCGACTGCCGGCGCAAGGGCATCGACGGCAGCATCATGATGAACGCCAGCGGCACCTTCACCGGCACCACCTTCGAGGGGACGGTGGACGCCGCATCCTACCTCCCCGGCTCCGGCGACTTCGCGCTGACGCGCAAGATCGGCGGCCGCAAGACCGGCGCGGCGTGCCCGGCGCCGGCGCCGGAGGGGGACGCCAAGGGGGGCGGCAAAGCCGGGGGCTGATGCCGCGCATCCCTTGCCAGCGGGCGCTGTTCGATATCCCGGACGGCGTCGCCTATTTCGACTGCGCGAAGATGTCGCCGCTGCTCCGCGCCGCTGGCGAGGCCGGGACGCGCGGGCTGCTCCGCAAGGCACGGCCGTGGGAGATCAAGGCGAAGCACTTCTTCGATGAATCGGAGCGGGTGCGGGGGCTGTTCGGGCGGCTGATCGGGGCCGCGGCGGGCGACGTCGCGATCATCCCCTCGGTCAGCTACGGCATGGCGACGGTGATGCGCAACGTGCCGGTCGCCGCCGGCCAGGCGATAGTCGTCCTCGGCGAGGACTTCCCCTCCGGCGTCTATGCGGCGCGGGCGCTGGCCGCCAAGGCGGAGGCGCGGCTGGTGACGGTGCCGCGGCCGGAGGGCGGGGACTGGAGCGCGGCGCTCCTCGAGGCGATCGACGGCGGGACGGCGCTGGTCGTCGCGCCCCACGTCCACTGGGTGCACGGGACGGTGATCGACGTCGAGGCGGTGGCGCGGCGCTGCCGCTCGGTCGGGGCGACGCTGGTGCTCGACACCACGCAATCGACGGGGGCCTTTCCGCTCGACCGCGCCGCCGTGGACCCGGACTACCTGATCGCCGCGTCCTATAAATGGCTGCTGGGGCCCTACAGCCTCGGCTTCCTCTACGTCGCCCCCCGACACCAGCAGGGGCGGCCGCTCGAGGAAGGCTGGGTCACCCGCAAGGGCGCCGAGGACTTCCGCCGCATCGCCGCCTGTGCGGAAGAGCTGGAGCCGTCCGCCCGCCGCTTCGACATGGGCGAGCGCGCAAATTTCGCGCTGATACCGGTGGCCGGGGCGGCGATCGAGCAGCTGCTCGCCTGGGGCGTGGGGGATGTCGCCGAGACGCTGGGGGCGGTGACCGGCGCCATCGCGCGAGCGCTCGCGCCGCTCGGCATCGAGGCCGACCCCGCCCGCGCGCCGCACTTCCTTTCGGTGCGCTTCCCGGACGGGCTGCCGCCGGGCATCGAGGAGCGTCTCGCGGCGGCGGACGTCCACGTCAGCCTGCGCGGCGACAGCATGCGGATCACGCCCCACCTCTACAACAGCGAGGCCGACGTCGAGCGGCTCCTCAGCCATCTCGCCTAGGGCCCACGGGCGCGCTACGGTGCCGCGAAGATCGGAGATCCACGGATGCGCCTGAGACCCCTCTTCCTCTGCTGCGCCCTCGCGGCCTCCCCTGCCCTCGCCGCCGCCGACTTCGCGCCGGCGGTGAAGGCGGATTACGACAAGCACCTCCAGACGCTGTTCCTCGATTTCCACCGAAACCCCGAGCTGAGCTTCAAGGAGAACCGGACCGCGAAGGTCATGGCGCGCGAGCTCAAGGCGGCCGGCGCGACAGTGACCGAAGGCGTCGGCGGCACCGGGGTCGTGGGGGTGATGAAGAACGGCGACGGGCCGGTGGTGCTGCTGCGCGCCGACATGGACGGCCTCCCGGTCGAGGAGAAAAGCGGCGTGCCCTACGCTTCGACCGCGCGGCAGGTCGGCGTGGACGGCGTCGAATCGCCGGTGATGCACGCCTGCGGCCACGACGTGCACATCACCTCGATGGTGGGAACGGCGCGGCGGCTGGCGGCGATGAAGGACCGCTGGCGAGGCACGGTCCTGTTCATCGTCCAACCGGCGGAGGAGCGCGTCGGCGGCGCAAAGGCGATGATCGCCGACGGCCTCTACACCCGCTTCCCGAAGCCCGACTACGCGGTCGCCTTCCACGTCAATGCGGGCCTCGCCACCGGAACGATGAGCGCGGCCGACCAGCTGATGTACTCGTCGGCCGACAGCGTGGACATCGTCGTCCACGGCGTCGGGGCGCACGGGGCGGCGCCGCATACCGGCAAGGATCCGGTCTACATCGGGGCACAGATCGTCACCGCGCTTCAGTCGATCGTCAGCCGCGAGGTGGGGCCGCTGTCGCCGGCGGTGATCACCGTCGGCGCGTTCCACGCCGGCACCAAGCACAACATCATCTCCGACCGTGCCGAGCTCCAGTTGACGGTGCGGGCGAACGACGAGGCGACCCGGCGCCAGCTTCTCACCGCCATAGAGCGGATGGCGAAAGGCATCGCGCGGGCCAACGGCGTCGCCGAGAACCAGCTGCCCGAGGTGAAAGTCTCGGAAGGGACGCCGACCACGAACAACACGCCCGCCCTCTCGCAGCGCCTGCGCCCGGCCCTCGCCCGCACGCTCGGCGAGGGTGTGGTCGTGCCCTTCCACCAGGAGAGCATGGGCGCGGAGGACTTCACCTATTTCGTCCAACCCGGATTCGGGATTCAGGGATTCTACTTCCAGGTCGGCGGCACCCCGAGGGCGACGCTCGAGGCGGCGAAGGCGGGCGGGCCGCCGGTCGCCTCGCACCATTCGCCGCTGTTCAAGATCGACCCCGAGCCGTCGATCCGCCTCGGTACCGAGGCGATGACGGCGGCGGTGCTCGAGCTGCTGGGAAAGGGCGGCGCCTCGGCGGCGCAGAGTTGAAGACTATCGAAGGGGAGAAAAAATGAGGGGATTTCTGCTGTGCCTGGCAAGCAGTGCGGCGCTCGCCGCGTGCGGCGGATCAGGTGACAAGAGCCAAGGCAATGCGGCCGGCGGGAGCGCGGCGGGCGGGACCGCCAGCGCCGCGTCGGCGGGAGCAGGACAGGTCAACCTGCGCCCGGGAGAGTGGGAGACGGTGATTGAGACCGGCGCGCCGGAGGGAATGCCGGAGGAGGTCGCCAGGATGATGAAGGGCAACAAGATCACCTCGCGCTCCTGCCTCACTCAGAAGGACGTCGACGAGCGGCAGGGCGGGCTCTTCACCGGCGACAAGGACAATAGCTGCAAGCAGCGGAACGTTACCGTCTCCGGCGGCAGGGTGCAGGGGACGATGATCTGCGGCGACGCAGACGACAAGGTGGAGACGAGCATCGACGGTCAGTTCGGCCCCGACAGCTACCAGATGAAGTCGAGAACTAAGACGGGCGACATGACGGTGACCGCCACCATCACCTCGCGCCGCGTCGGCGACTGCCCGGGCGGAAGCTCCGGCTGATGCGATGACCCGCACCGCCGCCTCGTGAAGCTCCGCGCCATCCTCAACCGCGGCGGCGGCTCCGCAATGCCGGGGGTCGAGGAGCGGCTGCGAGCGCGGTTCGCCGACGCCGGCGCCGATGCCGAGATCCGGGTCGAAACCCCGGAATCGCTGGCCGAGGCGTTTCGGCAGGCGGCGGCGGCGGAGGGACTCGATGCCGTCGTGGCGGGCGGCG
>DASVVY010000147.1:0-14803 GCA_036386335.1 Allosphingosinicella sp.
GACGAGTCCTTTCGAGACGCCGGCGGCGGCGGCGACCTCGGCGGTGGTGGCGCCGCCGAAGCCGCGTTCGCCGAACACGTCCATCGCGGCAGCGAGGATCGCCTCGCGCGCCTCCTCCCGCATCCGCTTCGACTGATCCTGGTTCCTCGGCATAGAGCTTCCCCTCGCATTCATTGACTGATTGGTCAATCATAAATCGGGCCACTTTGCACGTGCCCTTCCCGGGCGGGCGAGCTATCGGCAACGGCGTTGAGGAAGGAGCATCAGCGCATGGACAATATCGCCGGCAAGGTCGTGGTCATCACCGGGGCGAGCAGCGGGCTCGGCGAGGCGGCGGCACGGCATCTGGCGCGGGAGGGCGCGAAGCTCGTGCTCGGCGCGCGGCGCGTCGAACGGCTGCAGGCGCTCGCGGAGGAGCTCGGGCTCGAGGACAGCGCCGCGGTCGAGACGGACGTGACCGACTGCGCGCAGGTCCGCCGTCTCGTCGACCACGCCGTCGAGACCCACGGGCGGATCGACGCGATCCTCAACAATGCCGGTATCATGCCCCACTCGCTGCTCGAGCTCGGCAAGGTCGAGGACTGGGACCGGATGATCGACGTCAATGTGAAGGGCGTGCTCTACGGCATCGCCGCCGCGCTGCCGCACATGCGGGCGCAGAAGAGCGGTCACATCATCAACGTCTCCTCGGTCGCCGGACACAAGGTGCGGCCGAGCGCCGCCGTCTACGCCGCGACCAAGCACGCGGTGCGCGTCATCTCCGAAGGGCTGCGGCAGGAGGTGAAGCCGTACAATATCCGCACCACCGTGATCTCGCCCGGCGCGGTGGCGAGCGAGCTTGCCGACAGCATCACCGAGCCCGACGTCGCCGCCGGCATGCGCCGCTTCTACGAGGAAACTGCCATTCCGGCCGATTCCTTCGCCCGGATGGTGCTGTTCGCGATGAGCCAGCCCGAGGATGTCGACGTCAACGAGATCCTGTTCCGCCCGACCCGGCAGGAGCTCTGAGGCGCTCAGCGCCCCCGCCGAGCGGTGCCGCTCGCGCCGCTCCGGGGAGCGGATCGCGGGCCCGCGTCGCGGTCGATCACCACATGGGCGAAGTGGCCGATCGGGTTGGGCCGACTGATCAGATAGCCCTGCACCTGGTCGCAGCCCTTCCGGCGTAGCAGCTCCAGCTGCTCCGCCGTCTCGACTCCCTCCGCCACCACCGGCATCCCGAGGCCGTGGCCGAGGCCGATCACCGAGCGGACGATAGCGCGCGCCTGCGGGTTGTCGACCATGTCCTGGATGAAGCTCTGGTCGATCTTCACCTTGTCGAACGGGAACATGCGGAAATAGCTGAGCGAGGAATAGCCGGTGCCGAAATCGTCCATCGCGATCTGCACGCCCATGTCCTTGAGGCGCTGAAGCACGGCGATCGCGCGATCCGCGTCCCTGATCAGCAGCCCCTCGGTCACTTCCAGCTCGAGCCGCGCCGGCTCCAGCCCCGTCTCGGCGAGCACCGCTTCGACCTGGGCGGCGAGGTCGCCCTGGGTGAACTGCACCGGTGAAAGGTTGACGGAGAGCTTGAGCGGCGGCGTCCACCGCGCCGCCTCGCGGCACGCCTCGCGCAGCACCCAGGTGCCGAGCGTGGTGATGAAGCCGCTCTCCTCCGCCAACGGGATAAAGGTGGCGGGGCTTACCGCGCCGTGCTGCGGATGCTGCCAGCGCAGCAACGCCTCGAAGGCGAGAATGCGGCCGCTCTCGAGCTCCGCCAGCGGCTGGTAATGGATGCTGAGCTCGCCCCGGCCGATCGCCTGGCGCAGGTCCGCGTCCAGCTGGCGCCGCTGACGCAGCGCCTCGTCCATCGCCGCCTCATAGAAGCGGACGCTGCCGCGGCTCTCCGCCTTGGCGCGGTAGAGGGCCATATCGGCGTTCCGGACGAGATCGTCGGGCTCAACGGCGTCGCTCGGGAAAATCGCGACGCCGACGCTCGCGCTGACCCGCACCGTCTGCGCAATGAGCGCGAACGGCTCGGCGAGCGCGGCGCTGACCCGTTGCGCCAGAGTCCCGGCCAAATCCGGCTGCGTGCCCCCCGACTGAACGATGGCGAACTCGTCGCCTCCGAGGCGGGCCACCAGCTCATGCTCGCGCACCGCCGACCGCAGCCGCTGCGCCGCCGCAATGAGCAGCGCGTCCCCGGCCGGATGGCCGTATATGTCGTTCACCGCCTTGAAGCCGTCGAGGTCGACGCAGAGCACCGACACGGTCTCCTCGGTCTCGGCCGCCTTGCGTACCGCCTGCTCGAGATGCTCCACGAACACGGCGCGGTTCGGCAGGCCGGTCAGCGCGTCGTGATAGGCGAGGTGGGCGATCCGCTCCGCAGCTTCCTTGCGCTCGGAGATGTCGCGCACGGCGAGGATGCGCAGTTCGCCGCCCTTCCAGGCGAGCGGCCGCATGAGCAGCTCGACGTCGCGGCTCTCGCCGTCGGCCCGCAGCAGGCGGCACTCGCTCGGCGGCGCGTCGGGCGAGGTGGAGAGCGCGTGGAGCTGGACATCGATCAGCAGGTCCGAGAGTCTCGCCGGCATGTCCGCGAGGGCTTCATAGCCGGCGAGCTGAAGGAAGCTCCTGTTCGCGTCCTCGATCGCCTCCCCGTCGATCACCACCAGCCCTTCGACGGCGGCGTCGGCGAAGGTGCGCAGCCGCCGCGCCTCCTCCATCGCATTGCGGGCGAGCTTGCGGTCGAACAGCACCATCAAAAAGGCGATGCCGAGCAGCACGAGCGTCATCCCCACGATGCCCCCGGCCAGCGTCTGATTGCCGATCGTCGAGGCTGGCACAGCGAGCCGCGGGTCGGGGGAGATGAGGGCGGCGGCCATGGCGGTAAAGTGGAGGCCGCAGATCGCAGCGGTGAACAGGAGGGCGGGGCGCCAGGGCAAAGGCGAAGGACGGCGACGGTGCTCGGCCAAAGCGGCGGCGCTGAACACGATGCCGAGGGCGAGCGAGGCGGCCACCATCCCCATGTCCCAGGAGAAGCGGCCGGGAAGCTTCACCGCGGCCATGCCGATATAGTGCATGCTGCCGATGCCGGTGCCGATGATCGCCCCGCCGAGCAGCGACGGCGCGCGACGCGCATGGATCGCCACCCACCATCCCGGAGCCGTGATCAGCGCAGCCGCGGCGATCGAGAGCAATGTCAGGGGAAGGTCGTACCCGACCGGAAGGTGCGGCCGATAGGCGAGCATCGCGATGAAGTGGGTCGCCCAGATGGCGGTGCCCGCGACGAAGCCGGCAAGCGCGACCCAGGCCCACCGGCGCATCGTTGCCCGCCGCGCCTGCTCGAAGATCGCAAAGGCGGTGAAGGCGGCGAGCAGGCAGATGAGGCCCGCCAGCAGTACGAGCCGCAGGTCGTGCTCCGTTCCGATACACGCGACGACACGCAGCATAGTCTCTCCCCGGCCCCCAGTCTGTGTGCGCCGCCGCGGTAAAAATGCCGTTAACCGCGCGGGCCCGGGCCGAACGGGGACGGGCAGGTCCGCAGACGCGGCTGGAACGGCCCCATTATGTGTGCAATGCTGCCCGCAGGGATGACTCGCCTCAGTTGGGGCAGCGTCCCTGTGGGGGGACATCATCATGACTGCATTCGCACGCGCGACGGGCTTTGCCGTTCGGGCCGATCACCACGCTCATATGGCGGACGTCGCGGCACATCGCAGCGGCGACCTCTCCACTTTCCTCCAGGGGCACCCCTTCGCCCAGATCGATCTGCCGTCGTTGGGCAATGACGGATCGCTTCCGGGCGGGCTGCTCTCCGTCCGCGTGGACGCCCTGCAGCAGCAGCTCGCCAGCGGCCGTCCCGCGGCGATCGAGGGCAACGCAGAGCAGGTCGTCGCCCCGGCTTCCCAAGCGGGCCAGGCGCCGGACGCGGAACCGGCGGCGAGCGCCATCGCCGCGGTGCCGACGATTCTGGAAGTGGGGACGATGAGCTTCACCCTCGGCGACTCCGCCTTCGCCGTCACCGACGCAAATCTGAGCCCGCTCGGCCTCGACGCCGATGCGCCGCAGTGGGACAAGCTGCAGAGCGGCCTCGCCGAGCTCTACATCGAATCGCAGACGCAGCTTTCCGAGATGGCGACGTTCGCGGTCGCCGGCCGCGAGAATCCGCTCGACAGCTTCCAGAGCGTGAATTCTTTCGCGCCGATCGTCGACGGCATGGTCGCGATCGACGCGACGGCCGCGGACGGCGACGGCGCGGCCCTGCTTGCCCAGCTCGAGGAGCTCGGCCTGCAGGGCGGTGCCGCCGTCGGGGCGATGGTGGGCGGCTTCATCCCGCTCGAGGCGATCGCGGATCTTGGCGCCGTCGAGAGTCTCGCCTTCGCGCGGCCGGCATACATGGTGACGATGGTCGGCACGGTCACCAGCCAGGACGACCGGGCCATGAAGACGGACGAGGTGCGGCTCGCGACCGGCGAGAGCGGCGACGGCCTCACCATCGGCGTCATGTCCGACAGCTTCAACACCCGCGCCTCTCCCCTCACCAACTACACGCAGGACGTCGTCAGCGGCGACCTGCCCGCAGGCGTCAATATCATTCAGGATTCTCCCGGCGGCACCGACGAGGGCCGCGGCATGGCGCAGCAGATCTTCGACGTCGCACCGGGCGTCTCGCTCGCCTTCCACACCGCCAACGGCGGTCAGGCGGCCATGGCCGCAGGGATCGCGGCGCTTTCGGGCGTCTCCGACATCGTCGTCGACGACGTCCGCTACCTGACGGAGCCGTTCTTCATGGACGGGATCATCGCTCAGGCGGTCGAGAATGCGGTGAACAGCGGCGACATGTATTTCGCCTCGGCCGGCAATTACGGCTCCCGCTCTTACGAGAGCGAGTTCCGGGCTTCGGGCACCTCGATCAACATCACGGGCGCCGGGGAATTCCAACTGCACGATTTCGACGCCGGTGCCGGCGTCGACTACGTGCAGAAAATCACACAGGCCGGTGCTACCAATTACATCTTCCAGTGGGTCGACGCGTTCCTGAGCCATGCCCCCGGCTCGGGCGGCGCCAAGAGCGACCTCGCGGTCATCCTCTTCGACGTCAACGGCAATCCCCTGGCCGCGGTCAACACCAACAATATCGGCGGCGATCCCGTCGAGGCGTTCGGGATAAACGCTGCCAACGCTCCTCTGATCGGCGGCATCGGCTTCGGCCTCAAGGTCGGAAGCACCGCGCCGGCGCTGATCAAGTACGTCACCATCGGCGGCACGGTGACGATGAACGAATACGACACCCACAGCGGCACGAGCTGGGGCCATTCGAATGCGGAAGGTGCGATCGCCGTCGGCGCCGCCGACTGGATCGACACGCCCGATTACGGCACCAACCCTCCCTTCTCCGAAACCTTCACCTCCCGCGGCGGCGTCCCCATCTACCTCGACAAGTTCGGCAACCCGCTTCCCTCGCCGGTGGTCCGCAACACAGTCGAGTTCACCGCTCCCGACGGCGGCAACACCACCTTCTTCGGAACGGACGTCTCGTACGACGACGACGACGGCAACGGCAACGGCACCACCGGTACCGAATATCCCAACTTCTACGGCACCTCCTCCGCCGCGCCCAACGCCGCGGCGATGGCCGCGCTGCTGATGGACCGTCACCCCGGCGCGACCACCGAGCAGATCCAGCGGGCGATGGCCGCGACGGCGCTCGACATTCAGGCCGACTGGAACGGGAGCCCGACCGGCGTCGGGTACGACACGCTGACCGGGGCGGGGCTGATCCAGGGTCCCGCAGCCGCGGCCTATCTCGACCAGATCGTCGCGGCAGAGCCTTCCGGCACCGACAAGACAGTCAGCACCGACGTCAATGACCCCTATTATTTCAACGTCGCGGACTTCGGTTATTCCGACCCGCAGGGCCACGACATGCTGTCGGTGAAGTTTGCCAGCGTGCCGACCACCGGCGCCCTCTGGCTTGACACGGACGGCGCCGGCGGCGTCGCCACGCCCGTGATGATCACCGCCGGGCAGGAGGTGGGGGCCCAGTATCTCGACGGCAGCCGCGTCTGGTACCAGCCGCCCGCCGGCCAGCAGGGGACCGGCCTCGCCAGCTTCACCTTCCAGGTGCGCGACCCCGACGGCGCAACCGACACCTTCGACCTCGACGGATCGCCCAACAAGATCACGATCGACGTCGGCATCAACGATGCGCCGGTGATCACCGCCCCGGCGATGGTCGGCGGCCCGGACGATACGGACATCGTCTTCAGCACCGGCAACTCGAACGCCATCAGCGTCGCCGACGACGATGCGACGGAGCTCACTGTCACCTTGCAGGTGTCGCACGGCACCCTGACGCTGGCCGGTACGATCGGCCTGACCTTCTCCACCGGGGATGGGACAGGGGACGCCGTGATGACCTTCAAAGGTAGTGCATCGTCGATCAACACCGCGCTGAACGGCCTCGCCTACCGCGGCGGCCCCGATTATGCCGGCCCCGACTCCCTCAGCATCGACGTCGACGACGGCGGTCAGACCGGCAGCGGCGGCACCCTTTCCGACGCGGAGGCGGTGTCGATCCTCGTCACCGACGCCGAGCTCTACATCGGCACGCCCGACGACGACACGTTCGCGGCCACCAACGACGACAAATGGACGATGTACGGCCTCGGCGCCGACGACGACCTGACCGGCGGCGGCTCAGGCGATTCGATGCTCGGCGGCGACGGGAACGACGCGCTCTACGGCCTCGGCGGCAACGACAGCCTCAACGGCGCCGACGGCGACGACTATCTGGACGGCGGCGCAGGCGCGGATGCGATGAAGGGCCGCGCCGGCAACGACACCTACATCATCGACGATGCCGGCGACGTGATCGTCGAGACGGCGACGAGCGGGATCGACGAGGTGCGCAGCTCGATCGGCTTCAACCTCGCCGGCAAGTTCGTCGAGAATCTGGTGCTCACCGGAGCCGCCGCGATCGACGGGATCGGCAGCGGCGCCGCCAACACCATCACCGGCAACACCGCGGCGAACACGCTCCGGGGCGAGGACGGCAACGACCAGCTGCTCGGCATGGGCGGCGCCGACGTCCTCGTCGGCGGCGCGGGGGCGGACAGGCTCGACGGCGGCGCGGCCGCCGACGTGATGAAGGGCGGCATCGGCAACGACACGTATGTGATCGACGATTCCGGCGACAAGTTCGTAGAGGCCCTCACCGGCGGCACCGACACCGTCGAAACCGCCATGAGCTTCAGCCTCGGCGGGACCAATGTGGAGAATCTGACGCTGACCGGCGCCTCGGCGGTGAACGGCATCGGCAACGGCGGCAACAACGTCGTCGCCGGTAACGGCGCCGCCAACAGCCTGTCCGGGGAGAATGGCGACGACAAGCTGCTCGGCATGGGCGGGAACGACGGCCTGAAGGGCGGCGACGGCAATGACGAGCTCGACGGCGGCGCCGGCGCCGACACGATGAAGGGCGGCGCCGGCAACGACCTCTACGTGGTCGACGATGCCGCCGACAAGGTGGTCGAGAGCAGCGCCGCCGGAGGCACCGACACAGTCCGCAGCGCCGTCGGCTTCAGCCTTGCCGGCATCTATGTCGAGAATCTCGAGCTGACCGGCGGCGGCGCGATCGACGGCAGCGGCAACAGCCTCGACAACCTCCTCACCGGGAACAATGCAGCCAACAGCCTCAGCGGGCTGTCCGGGAATGACGATCTGTCCGGCGGCGGCGGCAACGACGTCCTGAACGGCGGCGCGGGCGCGGACCGGTTCGTCTTCGCCAGCGCGCTCAATGAGGCGACCAACGTCGACCTGATCGGCGACTTCGCGGTCGCCGACGACACGATCCTGCTGAGCAGCGCGATCTTCACCGCGCTCGGCGCCGACGGCGATCTCGATCCGGCCGCCTTCGTCAACGGCGCCAGCGCCGGCGACGCCGACGACCGCATCCTGTACGACGCCGCCAGCGGCATCATCTACTACGATGCCGACGGCGACGACGTCGGCGCCGCGGTGGCGTTCGCGCAGGTCACGGCGGGAACGGCGCTCACCAGCCTCGATTTCCAGATCTTCACGCCCTGATCCGCGCGGGCGGGCGCCAGGCCTCCCCGACGAGCCAGGGCGCCTGCGATCAGGACAGGACCGTCAGGATCGCCCGCAGCGCCTCGGGATGGCTCACCATCTCGTTGTGCCGGCAATGGAGCTCGACCCGCTCGTCAGCTTCGCCTTCCGCCCCGCGCGCACTTGCCGGCGCGACGATGCCGTCGCGGCGCGACCAGAGGGCGACGGTGCGCACCGGCGGCTTCACGTTGGGCTGGACCCGGACCGGCGGGTGATCGACGTCGTGGTCGTTGATCGCTTCGTAGAGCTTCCAGGCATTGTTGGCGCGCAGGCCCTGCGAGAAGGGCGTCCCGAGGGTGACCACCGCCGACACCGCGTCCGGGCGCCGCCTGGCGAGCTCGCGCGCATAGAGGCCGCCGAGGCTCCAGCCGATCAGCGCGACCGGGGCTCCGGAAGTTTCAGCCAGTTCCTCGATGCGGGCGAGCAGCTGGCTGAACTTCTTCGCGTTGGCGCCGAGGTTCAGCCCCTTTCCCCAGCCACAGGCGTGGAACCCGCAGGCCCGCAGCGTGCGCCGCAGGAATGACGTCGGCAGGTCGTTGGCAAGGAAGGCCGGGATGACGACCACCGCGCGACCTCGCCCGATCTCCTCCTGCACCTTCGGCCTGCGGAGCTGCGCCGCCAGCAGCCGCAACAGCGCCGGCGCCTCGCCGAGCAACTTGCCCCACGAGGGGCGCCTTACGTCTTCGTCTGTTTGCAACCGTCCCGCTCCCACTGTGCCGTGGGTCAACCGCTGCGCTCCGGCGGCGTTCCTGGAGCTGTGTTGACGAGGCCGGCAAATGCGGTGCGCGCGAGCGCCTCCGAGACGGCGTGCCCGCCACGGAACTCCCGATAATCGACGGCATAACCGCTTTGCCTCAGCTGCGGCACCAGGCGGCGGCTGCAGCTGTCGATCGGCAACACCCGGTCCTCGACTCCGTGCGAGACGAAGATGCGGGGCGATCCCTGCCTCCCGGCGGGCGCCATGAAGCCGGGCGAAAAGGCGATGACGAAGCGGAACAAGCGCCCGTTGGAGAGGCCGAGGGAGAGGGCGTAGGATGCGCCGTCGGAAAACCCCGCAATGGCGATCCGCTCCGGATCGACCGCGTACTCGGCGAACACCTGGCGCAGGGCTGCGTCGATCGCGCGGGCGTCGGCTCCGTAGCGGCGCCCGGCGATGACGTCCCAGGTCGGCGCGTTGGATTTCGGCGCCAGCAGGATGAAGCCCAGCCGGTCCGCGTGGCGCTGGGCGAGGAGGAGCGCGTGGCGCGACGTCCCGCCGGCACCGTGCAGCATCAGGACGAGCGGCATCGGCTGCTCGCTTCGGTAGCGCGCCGGCACGTAGAGCGAAGCGGGCGGGCCGCCGCCGGTGCCGATCTCCCGGAGGCCCGTCGCGGCGTCCCGGGCGGGCGGCACGGCAGAGGGCCTCGCGGAGAGCTCCGCCCGCCGGGCCTCGGCGGCGGCGCGCCCGGACATAGCCTCAGCGGCGGGAGGTCGCATGACCGCGGCGCCTAGCAGCAGCGTCAGCAAGGCGGCAACGGCAGCAACGGCTTTCATCAGCTCCTCCTGCGCTTCCCGCGTCGGCGCGCTCGACGGGCACAATCGGGCGTCCGCTCACTCGCGCCGCGCAACAGCCGTGAGATAGATTGCGTGATCGGCACGACGAAGCTGGCAGGTCCCGTGTCGAGTACCTCCGCCCGTTCGGGACCTTGGCCGCGCGCCGCCTCAGGTACCCGCCACCAATCCAGGTTAGGGTGTTTTCTTGAAACCTCCCGGTTTTCCCGTGGTTTAGCTCCTCAACCAGTCGCCGCGCCCAGTCCTGCGGCAGCCAAGACGAAGTAAAACGAGGATGGTCCATGAACTCACTTGAGTTATGGGGTGGGTACGAGTGCACCGTGAACCGGGTGCGGGACGAATGGTTCGACCAGACCCCGCGCAGCGGCCACGAAGACCGGATCGAGGACCTTGAATTGTTTGCCGGCCTCGGGATCCGCGCGCTTCGTTACCCGGCGCTGTGGGAACGCATCTCCCCCGACACGCCTGAGGCGCGCGACTTCCGCTGGACCGACGAGCGGCTGGCCGAGATCCGCCGCCTCGGCATCAACCCGATCCTCACCCTCTGCCATCACGGCAGCGGACCGCATTACACCAGCCTCGTCGATCCGAGCTTCGCGCCGGGCCTCGCCGCCCACGCCGCCGCGGTAGCCGCGCGCTACCCCTGGGTGCGCGATTACACCCCGGTCAACGAGCCGCTCACCACCGCCCGCTTCAGCGCGCTCTACGGCTATTGGTACCCGCACACCAAGGACGAGGGCCTGTTCTGGACGGCGCTCTTGAACGAGATCGACGCGACCCGCCTCGCCATGCGCGAGATCCGCAAGGTCAATCCCGAGGCGCGGCTGATCCAGACCGACGATCTTGGCTATTGCCACGCCACCGAGCCGCTCAAGGCCGACGCCGACTACCAGAACGAGCGGCGCTGGATCGGCTGGGACCTGCTGTGCGGAATGGTAAAGCCCGGCCACGCGCTCTACGAGCGGATCGCCTCCTTCGGTTTCGCCGATCGCCTGGCGGCGATCGCCGGCGATCCCTGCCCGCCGGACGTGATCGGCATCAACCACTACCTCGCCAGCGAGCGCCTGCGCGATCACCGCGTCGAGCTCTACCCGGACCGCGCCCTCGCGGACCGGGACTGCGGCACGATCGGCAACCTCTGCTTCGTAGACGTCGACGCGATACGCTACCGCGAGGAAGGGGTGCTCGGCCTTCCTGCCCTGATCGAGCAGGCGTGGGAGCGGTACGGCCGCACCATCTCGATCACCGAATGCCACAACGGTGCGACCCGCGAGGAGCAGGTGCGCTGGTTCGTCTAAGTCTGGGAAGGCGCGGAGGCCTTGCGTGCGAAGGGGGTCGACCTCGTCTCCGTCACAGCCTGGTCGCTGCTCGGCTCGCATGACTGGAACCGGATGGTGACCCGCTTCATCGGACATTACGAGACCGGCGTCTTCGACGTGCGCACCGGCACCCCGCGCCCGACCCTGCTCGCGCCGGTGCTGAAGGAGCTGTCGGAAGGCTGCGTGCCGATCCTGCCGGCGATCGCCGGGCCCGGCTGGTGGCAGCGCGAGACGCGCCTGGTCGGCCGCGCGGCGGACAGGGAGCCGCGCTACGAGATGCCCCCGCGCCCCCGTGCGCCGGGCGCGCCGGCGCCGCTGATGATCGTCACCGACGGGGGCGACCTTAGCTGCCTCGCCGTCCGCGCCTGCGAGACGCGCGGGCTTCACTATGTCCGCTGCGGTGCGGCCGCAGCGGAGGCGACGCTTGCCGCCGCGGAGCCGTGGGCCGTGCTCGACGCTCGCGATCGTCACGGCCTCTGCGGGGGCCGCGCAACCGCCGCCGGGACCGACGCGCTGGCGGCGGCCTGCGCGGCGCGCGGGCTGCGGTGCGCGATGATCACCGGGGCGGCGGCCTGGGATGCCCCGCCGAGCTTCGAGGGCGTGCTGGAGATCCGCAGCGGCCGCCTGTTCGCGCCCTGGGACGCCGAGGCGCGCGCGGTGCGGATGCTCAAGGGGCTGGAGGCGGGACGGCCGGTGGAGGTCGACGCGGGAGCGCAGTGGACCTCAGTCTACGGACCGGATTTGGTCGACGTGACCTTGGATCTGCTGCTCGACGGCGTCACCGGGGCTGTTCATGTGCCCGCGGAGCGGATGCTGGAAGGCGCCTTCGCACGCGCGCTCGCCTTGGTCGCCGCCGTCGACGAAGCCCTGGTCGTCGAGACGGGCGAGCCCGCCCCCGCCCCGCTCTTCGGCTGGAAGCCGCCGCCCTCCTACCTGCCGCCTTGCGAGAGCATGGTCGAACGTTTCGTCCGCGAGGCCCGCGCTGCCCGCCGCACCGGCGGCCCCGGCGTCGCCCGCCGCGCCGACGAGACCAGGCTCGAGCCGCCGGCTAAGGCGCCCCTCGCGGGCGGAAATCGGGCACCCGTCGCCTTGGAAGAGCCTCTCCTTCAGGCCGACGACTAGGCGCGGCTCACGGGGACGGCTTCCCACTGCGCTGCCTTTCGAGCTGTCCCTGGAGCCAGCGCAGCTTCTCCGGCGCAAGAAGGGGCCGCGCCGCCGCCGTTTCGCCGAGCTCCATGACCAGCGGCTGCTCGCCGGTGAAAGTGGGCCACTCCGGTAGCCCCGGGCCGTTCGGGCTTCCGGTCCTGACGAAATTCACCCAATAATCCGCGATCTGCTCCGAGAAGGCCCGCTCGGCGGCGGTGAAGCCGCGCTCGGGCGCCGCATCGAGCGTTCCGAAGACGTACGGGATTTCGGAGGAGTGAAAGGCCCTCCAGCGAGCGGACTGCGGCCCGGGCGCGACCCGGCTGAACAGATAAGCATAGAGCGGCACCGTCCCGCGGGCGTTCCGGTCCTTCGCCCACAGATAGAAGGTGCCCCGCCAGCGGTCGCGATGCATCTCCATGATCGAGTGCGCCCGCTCGGCCGCCGTCGCCCGGGGATAGAGCGCCGCCACCCGCTCGACTGCGGGACCGAAATTGTCGCGCAGCAGCTCCTCCAGCAGCGCTGGGTCGTCGGAACCGTAGTCGCTGGCCGCCGAGGCTTCGTCGGCGGTGAAGCCGGCGAGCACCGGCACGTCGGCGGCGCGACCGCTGCGCAGCGCGTCGAGCGGGGACAGCGGCAGCAGTGCTCCATCCACCACCGGCATGAAGCGGCCGGTGTTCGATCCATTCTTCGGCTGCAGCGCCTCCGCCGGGAGGGCCCGCAGCGCCGCGAGCGACGAGGCACCCTTTTCGGCGGCGAAGGCGAGCCCCTCCCTCTCCGCATGGCCGAGCCCCGGCAAAGGCCGCAGTGGCGGCAATCCGCTTTGAGCAATGGCGCGGTGGAAGAGGCCACGCGCCATCGGGGAGGCGATGAGGTCGTGCACCGCCATGGCGCCCGCCGACTGCCCGGCGATCGTCACCGCACGGGGATCGCCGCCGAACGCGCCGATATTCTCCCGCACCCACCGCAGGGCGGCGATCATGTCCTGCAGCCCGAAATTGGTCGGCGGAGCCGCGCCCGCCTCCTTGCTGAGCTCCGGATGGGCGAGAAAGCCGAAGACGTTTACGCGGTAGTTGATGGTGACGGCGACGATGCCGCGCTTCGCCAGCGCCTCGCCATGGTAGATCGGGATCGCGCCCGATCCTGAATTGAACCCGCCGCCGTGGATCCAGACCATCACCGGGCGCGGGCGCCGCGATGCCGCCGCGGGGGCCCAGACGTTTAGGGTGAGGCAGTCCTCGCTGACCTCCCCCTGGACGACATATTCGCGGCTCCACGGCCCGAACCCCTCCGGCGTCACTGCCTGCCAGCAGGCCGGCCCGAACGCCGTCGCCGCCCGTACGCCTCTCCAGCGCCGCACGGGCTGCGGCGCCCGCCAGCGTTTGTCTCCCACCGGTGGCGCGGCGAAGGGGATGCCGAGGAAGGCTCGGACGTCGCCGCGCGCTACGCCCTCGAGCCGGCCCTCGCCTGTCGAGACGACCGGCCCGCCCGCCGCCATCGCTCCAGCGGACAGGAAAAGCAAAGCGGCCAAGGCGACCACCCAGCGCATCGCCATAGCGGACAAACTCACCCCCACGACCGGACCTACGCCCCCAGACCTAGCCGGGCGGCGCGCGGAAGAAACGGCTTTCCCCTGCCCTCCCGCATGTCACCCTCGACGTCGCTCCATCCGCCGGTCTCGCCCCACCCGCACTCGGGTTGGCGCACCCCCGCCCCGATGCTAGTGCGCCCCCTCCCTCCAGAAAAGCCAAACATGAATAAAAATAGTAATATTCGGAATTTTTCGATCATCGCCCATATCGATCACGGCAAGTCGACCCTGGCCGACCGGCTGATCCAGCGCACCGGCGGGCTGACCGACCGGGAGATGACCCACGGCCAGGTGCTCGACAATATGGAGATCGAGCAGGAGCGCGGCATCACGATCAAGGCGCAGACGGTGCGGCTCGACTACACCGCCAAGGACGGCAAGGCGTACGTCCTCAACCTCATGGACACGCCTGGCCACGTCGACTTCGCCTACGAAGTCTCCCGCAGCCTCGCCGCCTGCGAAGGCGCGCTCCTCGTCGTCGACGCCGCCCAGGGGGTGGAGGCCCAGACGCTGGCCAACGTCTACCAGTCGATCGAGCACGACCACGAGATCGTCCCCGTCATCAACAAGATCGACCTCCCCGCCGCCGACGTCGACAAGGTGAAGCGCGAGATCGAGGACATAGTCGGCCTCCCCGCCGACGACGCCATCCTGACCTCCGCCAAGACCGGCCTCGGCATCGACGAAGTGCTGGAAGCGATCGTCGCCCGCATCCCCCCGCCCAAAGGCGACCCGGACGCACCCCTGAAGGCAATGCTCGTCGACTCATGGTATGACCCGTATCTGGGCGTCGTCATCCTCATCCGAGTCATCGACGGCGCGATCAGGAAGGGCCAGAGCGTCAAGTTCATGGCCGCCGGCACCACCCACCTGGTCGACCGGGTGGGAGTCTTCCGCCCCAAGATCGAGCCGCTCGCCGAATTGGGCGCCGGCGAGATCGGCTTCATCACCGCCCAGATCAAGGAGATCGCCGAGACCCGCGTCGGCGACACCATCACCGACGCCAGGAAGCCCGCCGCCGAGGCGCTGCCGGGCTTCCGCGAAGTCCAGCCGGTCGTCTTCTGCGGCCTGTTCCCGACCGACGCCAACGACTTCG
>DASVVY010000148.1:0-43566 GCA_036386335.1 Allosphingosinicella sp.
TCGCGCTAGAGCGAGACGCCCGCCGCCGCAGAGGCGAGGGCGCGCAGGCGCTGCAGGTGGAGGTTGGAGAGGGCGAGGTGCGCCCGAGCGGCGCCCGGATGCACCGCGCGGCTCGCGAGGTCGATCTCGACCAGGGCGCGCTTGGAATGGAAGGTGACATCGTCCGCCACGAGGATCCCCCGAACATGGTGTGGAAACTACTTAGAGCCCCCACCCGATTCGGACATTTACGTGCGTTAGGCGGAAGCTAAATTTCTGATTAACCTAAGTTTTCCACCACAACTGCCACCCTTCAGGAACGGACGAGCTCCAGCCTCGGCCGCGGCTCGGGGCGGCTCAGCTCGCGCATCCGCCTGAGGTGAAGCTCTGAGAGCGCGAGGTGCGAGAGCGCGGCTTCTGTGCTCTCGGCCGCGCGGGCGCGGTCGAGTTCTTCCAACGCACGGTTGGCGTGATGATCGATGCGATCCTGGCCGGACATAGCCCCGCTCCCGACTCGGGGTTTTACTCTACAGCAGCTAGCCCACGGTGACTCGAACGGACCCCCGCCGCACTAAACTATATCATCCCCGATACGATCTTCCCAATCGCGGTCCATGGCCCCATGCCGCGCTTGGAAAAGCAGGAGCTTAGCGGACGAGCTGCCCCACTTCGCAGCCATTGGCGATGATCAGGCTCGCATATTCCTCCGCCAGCCGCCGGTGGCAGTCGGCCGCGAGCGGGTGAGTCGCTCGGCGCGCGGCAGCATGCTCGGCGGCCACGCGCGAGCGATAATAATCGAGATCGATCTTGTGCATTGCTTCCCCCCCGGGATGCGGATGAAGGGAAACTAAGCGGCACGAAAGGCGAGCGGCAATGACATGGATCAATCCCTCCGTTCAGGCGGCAATAATCGGCGGCTGGTAGGTTCCGCTCCGAAAGGACGAACTCCATGCGCATCCTCATCGCCGCCGCCGTCGGACTCGGCGGCCTCACCCTCGGCGGCTGCGTCGCGCAGACGGCTCTCAGCGCGGTGACGCTGCCGGTCAAGGCCGCCAAGACCGCCGTCAACGCCACCTCCTCCGCCGTCGATGCGATGACCACCAGCCAGGCGGAGGCCGACCAGAAGCTCGGCCGCAAGGTCCGCAAGCAGGAGGAGTGCCTCGGCCGCGAGCAGGCCCGCGCCGAGCGCGAGCGGCGCGATCCCGATTATTCCCGCTGCGGCGATCCGATTCGCCAGCAGCCGCGGGCGCGCCGCTGACCTCGCCCGCCTGACGCGAGGCGGAACGGCCAACCGCGGCCGTGGTTGAAGGGGAACCACGCGGCGACGGAGACCGGCTTGCGGATAATGCTGATCGGAGCGAGCGGCCTCATCGGCTCCGCGGTCGCCGCGCGCCTCGCCCGCGACGGCCATGAGCTGATCGGGCTCGGACGCGGCGGCGGAGCGACGGTGCGGCGCGTGCCGCTCTCCGGGTGGATCCAGCTCGATGTCCGCCACGCCATCCGGCCCGAGGACTGGCTCCCCCACCTCGAACGCGTCGAAGCGGTGGTGAACTGCGCCGGCGTTCTCCAGGACAGCGGCCGCGATTCAACCGCGCGCGTCCATGCCGACGCACCGGCGGCGCTGTGGCGCGCCTGCGAAACCGCGGGCGTGCGCCGCGTCGTCCACTTCTCCGCCCTTGGCGTGGACCGGGGGGCGCTGAGCGGCTTCTCCCGGACTAAGATGGAAGGCGATCGTGCGCTGCAGGAGAGCGGCCTCGACTGGGCGATCCTGCGGCCCTCCGTGGTGGTGGGGCGGCCGGCCTACGGGGGCAGCGCCCTGTTCCGCGGGCTCGCCGCTTTGCCCGTCCTCCCCCGCACGGCGGACGCGGGGCCAATCGACATAGTCCAACTCGACGATGTCGCGGAGACGGTGGCGCGGCTGCTCGCGCCCGATGCGCCGTCGAGGGTGACGCTCGAGCTCGCCGGCCCCGATCGTCTCGCCTTCGAGGAGGTGGTCGCGGCGTACCGCCGCTGGCTCGGCTGGAAGCCCGCGCGGCTCGTCTCGCTGCCCGGCCCGCTGATGGGCCTGCTCTGGCGCGTCGGGGACGTGATCGCCTGGCTCGGCTGGCGTCCGCCTATGCGGACCACCGCCCGGCGCGAGATCGTCCGCGGCGCGGTCGGCGATGCTTCCGAATGGACGCGCGCCACCGGCATCACTCCGCAACCGCTCGGCGCGGCGCTCGCAGCGGAGCCGGCGTCGGTACAGGAGCGCTGGTTCGCCCGCCTCTACCTGTTGAAGCCGGTGGCGATCGGCACCTTCGTCCTCTTCTGGCTCTTGACGGGCCTCATCTCGCTCGGCCCCGGCTACGAGCGCGCCACATTCTACATGCTCGTAGGCGGCGGGGGTCCGCTGAGCGAGCCAAGCGTGATCGCCGGCGGCCTAACCGACATCGCCATCGCCGGCGGCATTGCATACCGCCCGACAACCAGGCTGGCCCTGTGGGCGGCGCTCGGCCTCTCAGTCTTCTACATCGTCGCGGGCTCCATCCTTCTGCCGGGGCTGTGGGCGGACCCGCTCGGGCCGATGATGAAGATCTGGCCCATCCTCGCCTTGAACCTCGTCTGCTTCGCGATCCTGGACGAACGATGACCACCTACTACCTCTTGAAGTGGCTGCACGTGCTCGGCGCCACCGTCCTGCTCGGCACCGGCGCGGGCATCGCCTTCTTCATGTTGATGGCGCACCGCACGGGCGACGTGCGCGTCGTCGCCGCGGTCGCCCGCATCGTGGTGATCGCGGACTATGTCTTCACCACCACCGCGGTGGTCGCCCAGCCGGTCACCGGCCTCCTGCTTGCCCGCAGCGTCGGCTATTCGCTCACCGAAGGCTGGATCGTCGCCTCGATCGCGCTCTATCTCTTCACCGGCGCCTTCTGGCTGCCCGTGGTGTGGATGCAGAGCCGGATGCGCAGCCTCGCCGCCTCCGCCGCCGCGTCGGGCGGGCCCCTGCCGCCGGTATATCATCGCCTGTTCCGCTGGTGGTTCGCATTCGGCTTTCCCGCCTTTACAGCGGTGCTCGCGATCTTCTGGCTGATGATCGCGCGGCCGGAGATACATTGGTGGGGGATGGGGTGAAGGACGACAGTTTAAAGATCGGGACTCGGCTGCTGATCGGCGGCATCGCTGGCTTCGTCGGCACGATGGCGATGACCTCGGCGATGCGGCGGATGCACGCCCGCCTGCCCGCGAAGGAACGCTACCCGCTGACGCCGCGCGAGATCGTTGACTCGGGCTCGGAGCAGCTCGGCGTGCCGCTGGCGGACGAGGCGGCGAAGGACGTCACCACCGCCGCCCACTTCGCCTACGGCGCGGCGATGGGCGCGCTGATCGCGGCGATGAACCCCGATCCCGGCAAAAAGACCGGCGCCGCCGCGGGCGTGGCGGTATGGTTGGCGAGCTATATGGGCTGGATCCCCGCCGTCGGCACGCTTGAGCCCGCCACCCGCCACCCGCTGCGCCGCAACGCGCTGATGATCGCATCCCACCTCGTCTGGGGCTCGGCCACGGCCGCCGCGATGCGCGAGCTCAGGCTGGCCCGCGAGACGATCCTCGCCGACGGCCCCGACAAGGACGCGCCGGACGTCAGTCGACGTGCGGGTTGATCGCGGGCGGATCGCTCGCCGGGAAGCTCTCGTCCGAGGCCTCGTCGACCCGCTCCCATTGCGAGGGCGGGTCGCGCATCGCCTCCGGGCCGGCGGAGCGGGCTGCGCCGGAATGGCCGACCGCCCCGTGGCCGCCGGTGCCGGATATGGCCGCGCCGCCGCGGCCGGTTTGGCTGCCGCGCCCGCGCCAGCGCGTCGTCAGGATGTAGCCGACCCCGGCGGCGCAGGCGGCGCCAATGCCGGTCAGGATAGCGCCCTTGCGGTTCCAAGCCATGTCAGGCCTCCGCGGTCAGCGCCGCCGGCTGCGCGGGCGGAAGGCCCTGGGTTTCGGCGAGCTGCATCAGCTCGGCCTTGCGCGCTGCCATCTGCTCGCCGAGCGCCTCGAGGTCCACGTCGGTTTTGCGCGCCTGGCTGAAGAGGTTGCCGGATTGGCGCTCCTCCTCCTTCACATGGTGCTCGATCTGCTCCTGGAGGACCTTGACCTTGGCGTCGTAGAAATCGTCGCCCGCGCCGCCGGCTTCGATGTCGTTGATCAGCACCTTGGCGCCGTCATGCTCCACGATCGCCTCGTCGAGATCGTCGTCCTCGACCTTGCCGCGCAACGCGGGGTAGAAAATCTCCTCCTCCAGCATCGAATGGACCTTGAGCTCGGTGCAGATCTGCCGGGCGAGCTGCTCCTTCTTCCCCTCGCCGCCGGCTTTCTCGAACTGCTCGAAGAGCTGCTCGACGCGGCGGTGATCCTCGGTCAGCAACTTGATCGCGTCCTGCTTGCCTTCGCCTGCCATGCGTTCCTCCTCTATTTGTTGCGGGAACCTTCAGCCGGGGGGACCGGTTCCGCGCCGCAAGGCGAAGGAAGAAAGTTTGAACGACACCGAAACCCTCTCCCCCCTCCTCCCCAACGAGACCGAGGAGGCGACCCGGCGGCTGCTCCAGAAAGCCTCGGAGCGGGGCCTGATGCTGGCGACGGCGGAAAGCTGCACCGGTGGCATGCTCGCCTCGCTGCTGACCGACGTGCAGGGCGTCGCCCACGCCTTCGAGCGGGGCTTCGTCACCTATACCAACGAGGCGAAGAACGAGATGCTCGGCGTGCCGCTGGGGCTGATCGAGGAGAAGGACGCCGTCTCCCGCGAAGTCGCCATCGCTATGGCCGAGGGTGCGCTGGCCCGCTCGCGCGCCAACATCGCCCTCTCGATCACCGGCTTCGCCGACGCCGGCGTTGAGCCCGGCCTCGTCCATTTCGGCTGCGCCCGTGCCGGCCGTGCGACCGCGCATCGCGAGGAGCATTTCGGTCCCGGCGGCCGCGGTGCTACACGCATCAAGTGCATGAGGGTGGCCGTCGAGATGATGACCGAGATGCTGTGATGGCGAAGACCGTTCCGTTCGAGGCGATCCACCGCCACGGCTTCGTGCGCGTCGCCGCGGCGAGCCCGACCGGCTCGGCGGGAGACGTGGCGTTCAACGTCGAGCAGGCCGTGGCTCTCGCCCGCGACGCGGACGGCCGCGGCTGCGACCTCGTCGTCTTCCCGGAGCTCAACATCTCCTCCTACGCTGTAGACGACCTGTTCATGCAGGAAGCCTTCCTCGACGCCGTGGAGGCGGGGATCGGCCGCTTCTGCGAGGCGACGGCAAAGCTCGGCTGCGCGCTGATCGTGGGCGCGCCGCTGCGGCGCAACGGCCGCCTCTACAACTGCGCGCTCGTCGTCTCGCACGGGCGCATCCTCGGCGTGGTCCCGAAGAGCTTCCTCCCCAATTACCGCGAATATTACGAGAAGCGCTGGTTCGTCTCCGGCATCGGCCTGAACGGCATCGACATCGCGGTCTGCGGCCAGATCGCCCCGTTCGGCACCGACCTGATCTTCGCCGGGGAGGACCTTGCCGACTTCATCTTCCACGTCGAGATTTGCGAGGATTATTGGGCCCCGCAGCCGCCCTCGACTCGCGGCGCGCTGGCCGGCGCGCTGATCCTGTGCAACCTCTCCGCCTCCAACATCACCATCGGCAAGGCGGACGAGCGGAAGCTGCTCTGCGCCTCGCAGTCGAGCCGCTGCTGCGCCTCCTACGTCTACGCCGCCTCCGGGCCGGGCGAGAGCACCACCGACCTCGCCTGGGACGGGCAGAGCGCGATCTACGAACTCGGCGAGCTGCTCGCCGAATCGAGCCGCTTCGACATGGAGCCCGAGCTCTGCATCGCCGACGTCGACGTCCAGCGCCTCCGCCTCGAACGGATGCGGATGCCGACATTCAACGACAATTGCGTCGCCGCCGGCCACCCCGAGAAGACCGCCCGCCGCATCCACTTCGAGCACGGGCCGAGCCTCAGGGACGTCGGTTTCGAGCGGCGCCTGCGCCGCTTCCCCTACGTCCCCAATCGCCTCGAGCAGCTCGACCAGGATTGCTATGAGGCTTTCAACATCCAGGTGCAGGGCCTGGCGAAGCGCTTCACGACGACGAGCGGCACGCATCTCGTCATCGGCGTCTCCGGCGGCCTCGATTCGACCCACGCCCTCATCGTCGCCGCCAAGATGTGCGACTTCCTGAAGCTGCCTCGCGAGACCATCCTCGGCTTCACCATGCCGGGCTTCGCCACCGGCGACACCACCAAGTCGAACGCGTGGGCGCTGATGAAAGCGCTCGGGATCGTCGGCGAGGAGATCGACATCCGGCCGGCCGCGATGCGCATGCTCGAAGACATGGGCCATCCCTTCGCCAAGGGGGAGCCGGTCTACGACATCACCTTCGAGAACGTGCAGGCGGGCCTGCGCACCGACTATCTCTTCCGCCTCGCCAACCAGCGTAGCGGCTTCGTCGTCGGCACCGGCGACCTCTCCGAAATCGCGCTCGGCTGGTCGACCTACGGGGTCGGCGATCAGATGAGCCATTACGGCGTCAATGCCGGCGTGCCCAAGACCCTGATCCAGTATCTGATCCGCTGGGCGGTGAAGACGGGCCAGTTCGACCCGGAGACGAACCGGATTCTCGAAGCGATCCTGCAGACCAAGATCTCGCCGGAGCTCGTCCCCGCCGACGACGAGGGGGAGATGCAGTCGACCGAAGACAAGATTGGCCCCTACGAGCTGCACGATTTCTTCCTCTTTCACATCCTTCGTTCCGGGCAGCCCCCGTCGAAGGTCGCCTTCCTCGCCTGGCAGGCCTGGCACGACGCCTCGACGGGTCTGTGGCCCGTCGGCTATCCGGAGCATCTGAAGCGCGAATACGATCTCGCCACCATCCGCAAATGGCTCGAGCTCTTCCTGTTCCGCTTCTTCCAGATCAGCCAGTTCAAGCGCACCGCCATCCCCAATTCCCCGAAGGTTTCGGCGGGCGGAGCGCTGAGCCCGAGGGGCGACTGGCGGGCCCCGTCGGACGGCACTGCGAAGCCTTGGCTGGCGGAGCTCAAGGCCGCTTTCGGCGAGGAGTGACGCGGATCGATTCGCGCCCGGAAGTATTTGTAAGATAAATCTAAATTAATATATTTGGCGGCGCCGGGGGGGAACTCGGCTGCCCGAGGGCACGTTATGTCCATATCCATAACCATCAGGGGACCCCTCGTTGATCACCTTGTCCACCGCCTCGAATCTGGGGCAGAGCCAGCCCGCGCCCCAGTTCCCCGATAGCCACACGCTGATCTGCTTTTCCCACCTGCGGTGGAACTTCGTTTTTCAGCGGCCCCAGCACCTGATGAGCCGCTTCGCGGCCGACCGCCGCGTCATCTATTGGGAGGAGCCGGAAGCCGCGCTCCCCGATTGCGAGCCGGCGCTGGGCGTCCGTACCTGCGCCGAAACCGGCGTCATCGTCGTCACCCCCTCGCTGCCCGAGACCCTTTCGGAGGAGGAAAAGGAGAGCGCGCTCAAGTCGCTGCTCGACGCCTTCCTCGCCGGCGAGGAAGGGCCGTTCGTCCGCTGGTATTATACGCCGATGATGCTGCCCTTCTCGCGGCACGTGGACGCCGCCTGCACCGTCTACGACTGCATGGATGAGCTCGCCAACTTCCGCTTCGCGCCGCCGCAGCTGCTCGCCCTCGAGCGCGAGCTGTTCGGCACGTCGGACGTCGTCTTCACCGGCGGCTACAGCCTCTACGAGGCAAAGAAGGACCGGCACCCCAACATCCACCCCTTCCCGTCCAGCGTCGACCGCGGCCATTTCGCCAAGGCGCGGGCGATGGACGCCGTCCCCGACGACCAGGCGCCGGCGGGCCGTCCGCGGCTCGGCTTCTACGGCGTCATCGACGAGCGGATGGACCTGGAGCTGATCGCCGCCGTCGCCGAAGCGCATCCCGAGTGGTCGATCGTCATGGTCGGCCCGGTGGTGAAGATCGATCCGGCCGAGCTGCCGCAGCGGCCGAACATCCACTATCTCGGCGGCAAGACCTACGAGGAGCTGCCCGTCTATCTCGGCGGGTGGGACGTTGCCCTGATGCCCTTCGCGATCAACGATTCGACGAAGTTCATCTCGCCCACCAAGACGCCCGAATATCTCGCCGGCGGCCGTCCGGTCGTGTCGACCCCGATCACCGACGTCATCCGCCACTACAGCGATCTCGAGGCCGTGTTCATCGCCGACGGTGCCGCCGCCTTCATAGAGGCGTGCGAGAAGGCGCTGGCGCTCATGCACGCCGGCGACGAGTGGCTGAAGGACGTCGACCTCAAGCTCTCCAACCTGAGCTGGGACACCACCTACGCCCGCATGGCCGGGCTGGTGCGCGAGGCAATTAAGGTGCCGACCGGCGGCCCCAACATCATCAAGGTCCACACGAAGAAGAAATACGACTATCTCGTGGTCGGCGCCGGCTTCGCCGGCTCGGTGATCGCCGAGCGGCTCGCAACCCAGCACGATGCGCACGTGCTCGTCATCGACAAGCGCCCGCACGTCGCCGGCAATGCCTACGACCATCTCGACGAAGCGGGCGTGCTGATCCACCAGTACGGGCCGCACATCTTCCACACCAACTCGGACGAGATCGTCGACTATCTTTCGCAGTTCACCGCGTGGCGTCCCTATGAGCACAAGGTGCTCGCCGACGTGCGCGGGCAGCTGGTGCCGATCCCGATCAACCGCACCACGCTCAACATGCTGTTCGGCCTCGACCTCAAGACCGACGAGGACGCCGCGGCCTATCTGGCCTCGCGTGCCGAGCCGGTGGAGACGATCCGCACCTCCGAGGATGTCGTCATCTCCGCGGTCGGGCGGGAGCTCTACGAGCTCTTCTTTCAGGGCTATACCCGCAAGCAGTGGGGCATCGATCCGTCGGGCCTCGACAAGGCTGTGACGGCGCGGATCCCGACCCGCACGAACACCGACGACCGCTATTTCGGCGACAAGCACCAGATCATGCCGAAGCACGGCTACACGGCGATGTTCAACCGTATGCTCGACCATCCCAATATCGATGTGCTGCTCTCCACCGACTACAAGGACATCATTGACGAGATCGACGCGGGCCACATCGTCTTCACCGGCCCGATCGACGAATATTTCGGCTTCCGCTTCGGCAAGCTTCCGTACCGGAGCCTGCGCTTCGAGCACAAGGTGCTGGAACAGGAGCATTTCCAGCCGGTGGCGGTGGTGAACTACCCGCACCCGCAGGTGCCCTACACGCGGATCACCGAGTATAAGCACCTCACCGGGCAGGAGCACCCGAAGACGAGCATCACCTACGAATATCCGTCGGCGGAAGGCGATCCCTATTACCCGATCCCGCGGCCGGAGAATCAGGAGCTGTTCAAGAAATACGAGGCGCTGGCCGACGCGACGGCGAACGTCACCTTCGTCGGCCGCCTCGCCACCTACCGCTATTACAATATGGACCAGGTCGTCGGGCAGGCGCTCGCCACCTTCCGCCGCCTCGACGCGAGGCGGAAGGCGGCCGCGAGCGCTACCAGCGGCAGCGTCTGGACCGAAGCCGCGGAATAACCAGCTCTCCGGCACGCGAGCAGAAGGACCGGCGGGAGACCGCCGGCCCTTCTTGCGTGGGCGCTGTTCGGGAGAGAATCGTTCAGATGGCGAAAGCGATGACCGGCTGCTATCGCGGCGGAACAACGGTGCTTCGGGGGGAGCATGAATGGGCCGACTTCGCAGCGACGTCTTCGAGTGGTTCGATGCCGGCCGCGTCGTCCCCGGCGCGGAGCGGGAGGTGCTCGGCGCCGCCGGGATGATCCCCACGGGCGCCGAGTGGCGGACCTTCCTCGGCCAGCTCGCCTTGTGGCTGGGGACGCTCGCCCTCGCGGCGGCGGTGATCTTCTTCTTCGCCTTCAACTGGGACGATCTCGGCCGCTTCGCAAAGCTCGGCATTGTCGAAAGCGCGATCGTTGCAGGCCTGCTGGTCTTCTGGCCGCTCGATCTGGACGGGATGGCGGGCAAAGCCCTCCTGCTCCTCCTCAGCTTGCTCGTCGGTGCCCTCCTCGCGCTGACCGGCCAGATTTACCAGACCGGCTCCGACGCCTTCGAGCTCTTCGCTTACTGGGCCGTCCTGATCCTGCCCTGGGTGCTGGTCGCCCGCTTCAGCCCCTTGTGGCTGCTCTGGCTCGCGCTGCTCAACATGGCGGCCTATCTCTACTGGCAGCTCTCGTGGGACGCCGAGGCGCTGATCTGGACCTTGTTCGGCCTCAACACGCTCGCGCTCGCCCTCTGGGAGACGGCGCATCGCCGGCGCCTTTCGTGGCTGCGGGACACGTGGCCGCCGCGGCTCGTGGCGCTCGCCTCCGGGACCATGGCGACCGCCTTGATCATATCGGCAATCACCGTCAGCGATGTGCTGGCGCCTCTCGCCGTCGCGGCCTATGCGGCCTGGCTCGGGGCTCTCTATTACTGGTACCGGCACGTCCGTCCCGACCTGTTCATGCTCGCCGGCGGCGTACTGAGCGCAACCGTTGCCGTCGCGACCTTCCTCTCCTGGCAGATCCTGGATTTGGGGAGCGGCGGCTTGCTCGTCATTGGGCTCGTCGTCATCGCCATGTCGGGAGGCGGCGCGGTCTGGCTGCAAAGGATCGCCCGAGAGCAGCCGGCATGACCGCCGCGGAGCTTTGGGACAGGTTGAGCGCGCAGGGCCTCGTCGAAGGGCAGGCCCCGCCCGAGCGGCGGCCGCAGTCGCTCTGGTACGTGCGGATCATGCTCGGCGTTGCCGGCTGGATCGGCGGCGCCTTCCTGATCGGTTTCCTCGGCGCCGCCTTCGCCTTCCTGGTGCGTGGCGACGGTGTTGCCGTGCTCACCGGCGCCGCCTGCTGCGCGGGCGCTTACGCCCTGTTCCGCGCCTTCGACGGGCAGGCTTTCGTCGAACAATTCGCCCTCGCGCTCAGCCTCGCGGGCCAGGGACTGGTGGTGTTCGGCCTGTTTGAGTTCATAGAGGGCAAGGGTCCGCCGGTCTATTTCGCGATCGCGGCGGTGGAGGCCGGGCTGGTGCTCGCCATTCCCAACTTCCTCCACCGAGTGCTCGCCACGGCCGGAGCCGCGGTCGCGCTAGCGCTCGCCCTTGCGCAGCTCTCGTTGCAGGCGGTTTCCATCCCGCTTCTGTGCGCCGGCATGGCAATCGTGTGGCTGGAGCCTCGCCGGTGGGCGCGGCAGGGGCGGCTTTGGCGGCCGATCGGATACGGCCTGGTGCTGGCGCTGCTCCTTGTCGAGACGTTTCGCCTGCTCGGCGCCGACTGGTTGTTCTTCCGTTGGCGGGACGGCTCCGCGGATGTGCCCTCCGCCTATCTCGCGGTCGCGGGCCGAGGCGTGACCGCTGCGATCCTGCTCGGCGTCGCCGCCTTCCTCTCGCTGCGCGAAAGATCGCGCCCCGCGACCCCCGTCTCCGTCTCCGCGGTCGGCGCCGCGCTGCTGCTCGGGCTGATCTCGCTGAAGGCGCCGGGCCTCGCCTCCGCCCTGCTGGTGCTGCTGCTCGGCTTCGCCGCCGCCAACCGCCTGCTGATGTTGCTGGGAATCCTGAGCCTGCTCGGCTTCGTCACCCACTTCTACTACAGCCTCCACGCCACTCTGCTCGAGAAGTCGGGGCTGCTCGCGGCGACGGGCCTCTGCCTGCTGGCGGGCTACTTCATCCTCCGGCGGCATGCCTCCGCCGAGGCGGATGCTGCCGATGCGTAAGGCGCTTTCCCTCGCCGCGGGTCTCCTCGCCCTGGCGATCGTCAATTTCAGCGTCTACCAGCGCGAGACGCTGCTGCGGGAAGGCAGGATCGTCCTCCTCGAGCTCAGCCCCGTCGATCCGCGCTCGCTGATGCAGGGCGATTATATGCGGCTGAACTTCGAGGTCGCGAATCGCGCCTTTCCGAGGCTCGGCGGAACTGCGGGCGGGGACGGACGCATCGTCGTCGCTATCGACCCGCAAGGCGTCGCCCGGTTCAGCCGCTTCGCGGACGCGCGGCCGCTTGCGCCGGGCGAGGTCGCGCTGCGCTACCGCATTCGCGGCGGCCGGCCGAATTTCGCCACCAACGCCTGGTTTTTCCAGGAGGGGCAGGCGGGGGTCTATGCAAACGCCCGCTACGGCGAGTTCCGGGTGGCCCGTGACGGCGAAATGATCCTGACCGCCCTGCGCGGCCCGCGCCTCGAGCGGCTCGCCGCGGCGCAGTAGAAGGCTTCGCCTACTCCGCAGCCAGCTCGGTGATCGCCGCGGCTTCCTCCGCCGCCTCCGGCGCCCGCAGCTCCTCGCGATCGCGCACCTGGGCGAGGAAATCGTGGAGGGCGTGATCGACGGGGCGGAGCAGGCCGCCTTTCTCGCTGTCGAGCGCGGTGACGAGCGGCTCGGTCCGCTCGCCGAGCGGCTGGACGAGGGCTGGGTCGAAACCGGCGCCCTCGGCGACGCGGCAGGCGAGCTCGTACCAGCTGAGCCGCCCCTGGTTGGCGAGGTGCCACACGCCGGTCTCGCCGTCGACGAGGAGGTCGAGCGTGGCGTGGCAGAGGTCGGGCACGTAGGTCGGCGAAATCTCGGTCTTGTCGCACGCCGTCACCGGCTCTCCCCGCGCCAGCGCCGACAGCACGTTCCAGGCGAAATTATATTTGTCCCACGGGCCGAAGAAGGCGCTGGTGCGGATGACGAGGGCGTCCTCCATCGCGCCCAGCACCTGCTGCTCGGCTCTTGCCTTGGAGAGGCCGTAAACGCCGGTGGGGCTTACCGGGTCGCCCTCCCGGTACGGGCGGCCCAGCTTGCCGTCGAACACAAGGTCGGAGGAGAAGGTGACGAGCGGCACACCGGCGGCCGAGCAGGCGCGGGCCAGCTTCTCGGGTCCAAGCGCGTTGGCGGCTAGGCAGGCATCCTGCTCCCGCTCCGCGTCCGGGACGCGGACGAAGCCCGCCGTGTTGACGATCGCCCACGGGCGGTGCTTCTCGAGCGCGGCCGCGATCGACGCCTCGTCGCATATGTCGAGCTCGTCGCGCGTGGTGAGGCAGAAGGGGAGCGCGCGATCCTCGCACACCCGCGCAAAGGCGCTGCCCAGCGTGCCGGTCGCGCCGGTGATCAGCAGCTTGCGCCCGCCCCAGTCCATCGGCCTGCAGCGCCCGCTCCACGGGTAAAGCCGCGGCGGTCGCCGCCACCAGCCGGGCGAATCGAGCACCGGATGGTCGAAATTCTCGCCGTGGCCCAGCGCCTGGGCGGCCCTGGCGATGATCGTCGGCCGCGGCTCGCCGCCGCGCACGTCGAACGCGCCGGTGTCGTAGAAGCCGTTCTTCTGGGTCAGCAGGAACCGCCAGTCGACATTGCCGAACAGCGACCAGATGGTGACGGCGCGCAGGTCCATGCCCTCCTCGCGTAGCCCCCTGGCGCTGTTCCACACTTCCATGAACCAGCGCAGCTGCTCGTCGCGGTGGCAGCCGTGATGGACTTCGGTGATCGCCATCGGGATGCCGTAACGCTGCCACGCCTCGCGCAGCCGCGGCGCGAGGCCGGTGTCCGCCTCCAGCCTTTTCACCCGCACCGCTTCGGCGTCCACATAGGCGTCCCGCCCGTTCCCGCCGACCTCATGGCCGGGGTAGAGCTCGGTGCGGTGATCGAGGAAGCGCTCGCTGGTGAGGTAATGGTTGATTCCGAGCAGGTCGGGCGTCGCCTCGCCGCTGCGCATCGCGTCGAGCTCGGGCAAGCGGACGCCGGCGCCGAAGAGCAAGGACCAGAAGGGGTGGCGCTCGTCCACGCGGCCGCACAGGAGATCGAGGCTGAGCCACCGCCGCTCGTTCTCGTGCGCCGCCTGGTAGCGCAGCGGCGCGGTCGAGAAGGTCTTGCCGAGGTCCTCGGTCTGCACGAGCTTCGCTCCCGGGATCTTCTTCCGGATCGCCCGCATCGACTCCAGCGTGCCGCGGCACTCGTTGTAGAGCGCGCGCAGGAAGGAGGGATAGCGCCGGTGGTGCGGGTACCAGTGGCCGTAGAGGGCGGAGAAGCGGGCGGTGGTGAGTGGCTCGTTGACCGGCGTCCACATCTCGATCCATGGGTAGCGCTCGGCGGCGCGGGCGGCGAAATCGGCCAGCTTCTGTGGGAAGTCCGGATCGAGCAGGTCGGTATATTTGGGCCCGGAGCCGTGGTGGAGGAGGCCGCCGATCACCTTGATGCGGCGCTCGCGCAGCATGGCGAGCCGCTCGTCGGTCCAGGCCCAGTCGCATTCGTCGGGCCGCTCCGGCGCCACCGTCTCCCAAAGGATCGGGTAGCGGACCGTCGTAACACCCAGATCGGCGATTAGGTCGATGTCGCTGCGGCGGATGTGGTGGCCGGTCTCGGCGCACTGATCGCGATATTCGTCGCCGAGACGCACGACGGTGCATTCGACGCCTCCCCACAACTCCGGCGGAGGCGCCTTGCGGTCCGGTTCGATCATCCTGTTTCGGTCTCGTAATTAATGTCGGAGTCCGAACCCCCTTCAAAAGGCGGTAGTTCCCGCAAAAGGGCGGCTTCTAAAGCAGGTTAGCGAGATTCCCCGACCGCCCCCGGGCAACGCCGCAGTCGCCGCTAGGGATTCGGTAAAGTCTTTGCGCGATCCTCCCCTGGACCGGGGGAGGATGATAGAATGATGTCGCCGACATCCGCAGCCCTGACGAAGTGCGATCTGGCGTCGGACCGGCGCGGCGAGGAACGGCGCGAAGGCGTGGTGGAGACGGCGCTGCTCCATTTCCGCGGCAGGCCGATCCGCGTGCCGGTGCTCAACGTCTCCTCGCGCGGCGCTATGGTGGAGAGCGATCTCGAGCCCCGCCTCGGCGAGCCGGTGCTCGTCGAGTTCGACCAGTGCAGCCGCATCCACGCCTTCGTCCGGTGGAGCCGCGACGGCCGCATCGGCCTCAATTTCGGCCACGAGCTGGTCCTGGGCGGCTAACGGCCGAGCGCCTTCAGCACGGTCGGCACGATCCCGCGCACCATCCGCGCGATGCCTTTCGCATTCGGGTGCACCCGGTCGGGCAGATTGAGCGCCGCATTCCCCGCCACGCCGGCGAGGAAGAAGGGATAGAGCGGTGATCCGTACTGGCGGGCGAGATCCGGGAAGATGGCGTTGAACGCGTGGGTGTAACGCTGCCCCAGGAAGGGCGGCGCCAGCATGCCGGCGAGCGTTGACCGGATGCCGCGGCGGCCGAGCTCGGCGAGGATCCAGTCGAGATCGGCCCGGGTCTGCTCGGGTGGGATGCCGCGCAGCATGTCGTTGGCGCCGAGGCCGACGATGGCGAGATCCGGCGTCCGCCGCAGGCCGTCGAGCACCCGCGCCAGCCGCGCCCGCCCCTGCCCGGCCGTGTTGCCGGAAACGCCGCCATTGATCACCGTCGCCGGAACGCCCTCCGCCCGCAGTGCCGCCTCGAGCTGCGGCGCGAAGCCTTCGGCCGAGCGCAGCCCGTAGCCGGCCATCAGGCTGTCGCCGAAGGCGAGGATGTGGATGTCCGGCGCGCCGGTCGCTCTCTCCATGAGGGGCCACAAGTCGCGAGCGGCGAAAGCGTTGCGTCGGGCTTGCGCGGCGCCTCATCGGCCCTACCTCGCCATCGCTGCCCCAGAGCGAAGGACGCGCCGATGATCGACCTCTATTCCGCCGCCACCCCTAACGGCTGGAAGGCCTCGATCACGCTCGAGGAGCTCGGCCTCGCCTACGATCTCCACGTCATCGACATGGGCGCCGGCGAGCAGAAACAGCCCTGGTTCCTGAAGATCAACCCGAACGGCCGCATCCCCGCCATCGTCGACCGTGAAGCGGGCGACTTCGCAGTCTTCGAGAGCGGCGCGATCATGATCTACCTCGCCGAGAAGGCCGGCCGGCTGCTTCCCGCCGACGCGAAGGGTCGCAGCCGCGTCATCCAGTGGCTGATGTTCCAGATGGGCGGCGTCGGCCCGATGATGGGCCAGGCGAACGTCTTCACCCGCTACTTCCCCGAGCATATCCCGAGCGCGATCGATCGCTATCGGCGCGAGGGGCGGCGCCTGTTCGAAGTGCTCGACGGCCACCTCGCCGATCACGAATACCTCGCCGGCGACTATTCGATCGCAGACATCGCCAACTGGTCCTGGGTCCACACCCACGAATGGCCGGGGATCAGCGTCGAGGGGCTCGACAACCTCCAGCGCTGGCTCGCCGACATCGCCGCCCGCCCGGCGGTGCAGAAGGGCGTGGCGACGCCGCCCCGCTCCGATCCCTCCGAGTCGGTCAAGGCGGCGCAGAGCATGCTCGCCTGAGCCCGGCGCGCCGCTTTACGGCCCCGGCTCAGACGACCACGAAGTCTGCGGCAGTCAGGATGGGCGATCCGGTTAGGGTGGCGAAATGGATCTGCGCCGCGCCGCCCACGCCGTCGGCATCGTAATAGAGGTTGCCGGTGTTCCGGTCGTAGATGATGCGGTCGTCGCCATCGGTCGCGGCAGAGCCGGTGCGGAACTGCCCCGCGGCAAGGGCTCCGTCCGAAAGGGCGGTGAAGACCGCATCGTCGAGGACGATCTGGTCCTCCGAGCGCAGCTTGGTGATCGTGTCGACGTTGGTGGCCGCGTCGAGCGCGGTGTCGAACACATAATATTCGATCTCCGAGCTGCTCCCGACGAGAGTGTCCATCCCGTCGCCCCCGTGCAGATAGGTGATGCCTCCCGCGTCGTCCTTGGGCGTGTTGTTGAGCGTGTCGTTGCCCTCCTGGCCGAACAGGCTGTCGGCGCCGCCGCCGCTCGCGATCCAATCGTCGCCGGTGCCGCCTTCCAGGATGTCGCCGCTGGCGCGGCCGCCGGTGATCGAATCGCTCCCGCCGCCGCCCCTGAAGGTGATGGACGTCGTTGACGCGCCGTTGTTCAGCAGATCGCTGAAAGCGCTGCCGATGACGATCTCGGGCAGGTCCAGAATCCTGCCGACCTTCGCAATCAGACCACTGTTCTCCCAGAAGCTATAGTCTATTTGCATGTCCATCCTGCTGAGATCGACGGTAGCGACGTCCCCGCCGATGAAGAATGTCCGGTAGAACCCGCCGTTGTCGTCCCGGTCCGCCGGAGCGGGGCCGAAGATGAGGTCGACCGTGGTGCTTTCCTCGAGGAAGACCTTGTCCATGCCGTAGATGCGGTCCGTCTGCGCGTTTGAGAATCCGGCGATCGCGGTCGAGTTGACTACGATGGTCGTGGGTGCGCTGGCGGCATTGCGGTAGTCGAGCTCGTCACCGGGGGAATAGCCAGTGCCTCCATCGAAGACATTGCCGCCGCCGTCGACGACGGTGAACAGGTCATCTCCAAGGCCTCCATAGAGCTGGTCCCAACCCCCTATCGCGGTCAGATGGTCATTCCCCTCGGCGCCACGCAGGACGTTTATCTCGGCATCGCCGGTGAGCTGGTCGTCCCCCTTGCCGCCGTCGACGTTCTCGACCCTGACGAGCGTGTCCTGTGCGACGCCGCCGATCGTGACCAGCGCCGGGGTAGCACCCGTCAGCGTCACCACCACCGCCCCCGTCTCCTCCCGGTACAGCACGCTGTCGCTGCCCGCGCCTCCATCGATCGTGTCGGCGCCCGTACCGCCGTCGATCGTGTCGTTGCCCTCTCCGCCGTTCAGCGTATCTGCGCCGTTCCCGCCCAGGATCAAGTCGTCGCCGCCGCGGCCGTCGATCGTATCGTCGCCGCCCAGGCCCTGCATCTTGTTGAACCGGTCGTTGCCGGTGAGGACGTTCGCGCCTTCGTTGCCCGTCGCCTTGACGTTGCCGGAGCCGATCAGCGTCAGGTTCTCGAAACCCGCGCCGAGAATCCAGCTGCGCGTGCTGAAGACGGTGTCGGTGCCGTCCCCGCCGTCCTCGGAAACGACGTCGTCGCCGGTGTCGACATAATAGCTGTCGTTGCCGAGGCCGCCGTACATCGTGTCGCCGCCGGCGCCGCCGTCCAGCAGATCGTCCCCGCTCTCCCCGTAGAGCGTGTCGAGGCCCAGACCGCCGTACACCGAGTCTTTGCCGGTGCCGCCGTAGATGAGATCGTCGCCGCCGCGGCCATCGATCGCGTCGTCGCCGCCCATGCCGCGCATCTTGTTGAATGCGCTGTTGCCGGTGAGGATGTTGGCGACGTCGTTGCCCGTCGCCTTGATGCTGTTGGCGCCAAGCAGCGTCAGGTTCTCGAAGCCCGCCGCGAGGATCCAGCTTCGCGTGCTGAAAAGCGTGTCCTCGCCGTCGCCACCCTCTTCCGAAATTGTGTCGAGCGCGGTGTCGACATAATAGCTGTCGTTGCCGCGTCCGCCGTACATCGTGTCGGCACCGGAGCCGCCGTCGAGCACGTCGTTGCCGTCATCGCCCCGCAGGGTATCGTCGCCAGCCAGACCGAGGATCTCGTCCGCGCCGACGGTGCCGTTAAGACTGTCGTTGCCGCTGGTGCCGGTGATCTTGCCCATGCCCGCCTCCTCGTGCGACGGCCGGGGATCCTCGCCGCTCCCGACCTTTGTACACCGCCTCCGGAGCGGGGCGCAACCCGCTCACCCGCAAGCGAAATGCGCCCGCGTCGTTCATTCGTATCGCAAAGCGTTGATCGGGTTGGCGCGGGCGACGCGGAAGGCGTGGCCACCGATCGTGCCGAGCGCGATCACCAGCGCGAGCAGCGCCGCGAGGAGGAACGGCGTCGGGCCGAGCGCGATGCGGGCGTCGAAGCCGTTCAGCCAGTCGCGCATCACCCACCAGGCCACCGGCCAGGCGATCAGATTGGCGACGATCACCGGCTTCGAGAATTGCCAGGCGAGCAGCCGCACGATGTCGCGGCTCCGCGCGCCCAGCACCTTCCTGATGCCGATTTCCTTGGTGCGTCGCTCGGCGGTGAAGGCGGCGAGGCCGAACAGGCCAAGGCAGCCGATCACGACGGCGAGGATCGCGAACGCCCCGAACAGCTGGCCGCGCGCCTCGTCGCGCTCGTAGAGCCGCCGCACCCGGTCGTCGGCGAATTCGCCCCGGAACGGCACGTCCGGCAGCATCCGCTTCCAGACCTTCTCGACGTCCGCCAGCACCCGCTTCGGCTCCGCGCCCGCGTAGCGGATGATCATCGAATTGTACGAATTGCGTGCGTAGAGGAACATGATCGGCTGGAGCGGGTCCCGCATCGAGCGGAAGCGCGCGTCCTTGACGACCCCGACGATCGTCGCGGGGACGAGTCCGAGCTCGGGCAGCGTGAGGCCCGCAGTGATCTGCTTGCCGAGCGCCTGCTGCGGGTCGCGGAAGCCGAGGCGCTGGGCCGCCACTTCGCTGACCACCACGTTCGTGCCGCGCTTGGCGAACGCCGCCTCCGCCTCGGCATTGATCGGGAACGGCGTGGTGGCGTCGTCCATCGCGATCCGCTCCGAGAAGTTGCGGCCCGCCATCACCTTCATCTGCATCGTCGGGAAGAAGTCCGCGTCGACCACGTAGATGCCGAGATCGACGCCTTTCGTGTCCCCGGGCAGGTAGACGGTGGTCACGGAATTGTTGCCGGGCGCGACCCCGATCTGCGTCAGCGACACCGCTTGCACCCCGTGGGCCCGGCCGATCTCCCGCTTCAGCGTCTCCGAAACCGGCTGGACCTGGCGCGCGCCGACCCCCTGCAGCTGCAGCAGCCCGTTTCGATTGTAGCCCGCATCGGCGGTGCGGGCGTAGAGCGTTTGCGCATAGATCACCGCGGTGCAGATGATGAGCCCGATCGAGACCGCAAACTGGGCTACGACGAGGACGTTGCGAAGGTGCCCCGACCCCTGCGCTTCCGCCGAGGACTTGTTCGCCTTCAGCACCCGCGCCGGCTGGAACCGGGAGAGGAAGAAAGCCGGGTAGAGCCCCCCGGCCGCGCCGACCACCAGCAGCAGGACGAGGATCGGCAGCAGCACGCCGTGTGCGCCCCAGTAGGTGAGCGCGATGTCCGCATCGAGGAATTTGTTGAAGAGCGGCAGGAACAGCTCGACCATCGCCAGCGCCAGCAGCATCGACAGCGCCGTCACCAGTAGCGACTCGCCGATGAACTGGACGATGAGCTGCTTGCGGCTGGCGCCGAGCACCTTGCGCAGCGCCACCTCCCGCGCCCGCTGCGACGCGCGGGCGGTCGCGAGGTTGGTGAAGTTCACCACCGCCATCCCGAGGATCAGCAAGGCGACGATCGCGAAGGTGATGATCGTGCGCTGGTCGTTACCCGGCGTCATCCCCGCCTGCTGCGCTTCGCCGAGATGGACGTCGCGCACGTTGGTGAGGCGCCAGTCCTGGGTATCGCCCGGATTGGTCTTCTCGCCCTGGCCGGGGTCGTCGGGAATGTTGCGCTTCTCCCATGCGGGGAGCTGGCGGTTGATCTCGTCGGCGCTCGCACCCGGACGCAGCTTGACGTACCACCAGCCGCCCTGATTGCCCCAGCCGGACAGGAAGAAGGGCTGGTCGGCGAAGAAGCTCTGCGGGTCGAATCGGGCGACCACGCCGAGGTCTAGGTGGGTGTTCTTGGGCAGGTCCTTCATCACGCCGGTGACTGTATAATCCACCGTCTTGCCCTGGCTGATCAGGGTCAGCGTCTTGCCCACCGGGTTCTCGTTGGGAAACCGCTTCGACGCCTCCGTCTGGCTGAGCACGAGCGAGTTCGGCCGCTCGAGCGCGGTTGCCGGATTGCCCTTCGCGAACGGCACCTGAAGCACCGCGAACAGGTTGCCGTCGACGAAGTTGAAGCGGTCGGCGAGGCTCGGCTCGCCCTTCTGCATGATCGTCGCACCGGCCGAGGCGACGTAGACCGCCTTCTCGATCTGCGGGAAATCCTTCACCAGCGCCTTGCCCGAGACGTAGCTCGACATCTGCAGCGCCATTTCCTCGCCGCCATTGTCGGTTGGCTTATAGAAGTCCTGGAACTGGTAGGCGCGCTCCGCGCCCGGCATCCAGTTGTCGTAGCTCATCTCGTAGCGCACGTAGAGCAGGATCAGCAGGCACGCGGCGAGGCCGAGCGCGAGGCCGAAGATGTTGATGAAAGCATAGGTCTTGTTCTTCGCGAGAGCGCGAAGCCCGACGGTGAGATAATTGCGCCACATGCTGCTCGGTCCTACTCGTAACGGAGGGCGTGGATGGGGTTGGTGCGGGCGACCTTGAAGGCGTGGGCCGCGATCGTGCCGATGGCGATGCCGAGCGCGATCAGCCCGGCGAGAAGGAAGGGTCCCGGCGTCAGCGGGATGCGTGCGTCGAAGCCGTTCAGCCAGTCGCGCATGACCCACCAGGCCACCGGCCAGGCGAGCAGGTTGGCGAGGATCACGGGCTTCGAGAATTGCCAGGCGAGAAGCCGCACGATGTCGCGCACGCGGGCGCCGAGCACCTTGCGGATGCCGATCTCCTTCGTCCGCCGCTCGGCGGTGAACGAGGCGAGGCCGAACAGGCCGAGGCAGGCGATCACGACGGCGAGGATGGCGAAGCCGCCGAACAGCTGTCCGCGCGCGTCCTCCGCCTCATAGAGCCGCCCGACCACCTCTTCGCTGAAGTCCGCCTTGAACGGCACGTCGGGCGCGAAGCGCTTCCAGATCGCCTCCACGTCATGGCGGACCCGCGCCGGATCGGCGGCCTCGTAGCGGACCACCGCATAAGGCAGGCCGCCGCGCTGGTAGCGGAAGATGATCGGCTCGACTTCATCGCGCACCGAGCGGAAGCGGGAATCCTGGACGACGCCGATGATCACCCGGATCGGCGCGTCGGTCGAGCCGGCGACCCCCTCCCGGAACTGGCGCCCGACCGCCGCCTGCGGCGTCCGATAGCCGAGCGCCCGCGCCGCGCTCTCGTTGAGGACGACGTTGACCGGCCTCTCGGCCGCGGACTTGGGAGGCTCGGGTGCGCCGGGCAGCGGGTCGGCCGGGGCTTCGTCGGCCGGCTTCCCCGGATCGAACAGGCGGCCGGCGAGCAGCCTGATCCGCATCGTCTGGAAGAAGCCGGTGTCCACCGGGTAGGCGCCGAACTCCATCGGCTTGTCGGCGCCGGGCGGGGTCATGGCGGTGAGGCGGACGATGCCGGTGGCGACGCCGATGCTGGTGCGGCCGACCGACGTCACCCCCTTCACCCGCCCGATCTCCCGCTCGAACGCCTCGCCACCCCCCTCGAGATCGCGGACGCCGGACACCTGGAGCAGCCCGTGGCGCGTGTAGCCGGGGTCGATCGAGCGGGCGTAGACGGTCTGGCTGTAGACGATGGCGGTGCAGGCGATGAGGCCGATCGACACGCCGAACTGGGCGACGACCAGCGCGGTGCGAAGTCCGCCGGAGCCGGGCGCCTCGGACGTGGAGGCGTTCGCCTTCAGCACCCGCGCCGGTTGGAACCGGGAGAGGAAGAAGGCCGGGTAGAGACCGCCGGCGACGGCGACGACGGCGACGAGTCCCACGACCGCGGGGAGGATGCTGTTGGGACCCGTATAGTCGAGCGCCAGCTGCGCCCCGAGCAGGTTCGAAAGCTGCGGCAGCGCCAGCTCGACGCCCGCCAGCGCGAGCAGGGTCGCGGCGAAAACGAGGAGCAGCGACTCGCCCATGAATTGAAGGATAAGCTGCCCGCGACTGGCGCCGAGCACCTTCCTGAGCGCCACCTCGCGCGCCCGCTGGCTGGCGCGGGCGGTGGCGAGGTTGGTGAAGTTGATGCAAGCCATGCCGAGGATAAGCGCGGCGATGACCGCGAAGGTGGCGATCAGCCCCCGCTCGACATTGTCCTTCGGCCCTTCCGCCTTGCCGAGGTGGATGTCGCGGATGTTGACCAAGCCCCAGCCGTGACGGCCGCCAGGCGGCTCGGTGCTTCCCTCCTCGCGCGGGATGTTGCGCTTCTTCCACTCGGGCAGGCCCGCGACGATCGCCGCCGGGTCGGCGCCGGGGCGCAGCCGCACGTAGGTGAAGCCGCCGATCGAGGTCCAGGCGGAGAGGTCGGGCGCGAGGTCCGGCGGCGGACTGGCGGCGTCGAAGCGCGCGAGCATCTGGAAATCGAGGTGCGAGTTGGTCGGAAGGTCCCGCGCCACGCCGGTGACGCGATAATCCTTGGGCGCCTCCCCGCCCGGCCCCGTGGATTTGACGGTGAGCGTCCGGCCGACCGGATCCTCGTTGCCGAAATAGCTGCGCGCCGCCTTTTCGGTGAGCACGATCGAGCCCGGACGCGCCAGCGCCGTCGCCGGATCGCCGCGCACCAGCGGCACCGGCAGCAGGTCGAAGACCGGTCCGTCGACGAAGAACAGGCCCTCCGCCTCCCGCGCCTCGCCGCCGTGGAGGATGACGGGGAAGCCGTATTGCAGGTGGACGAGCTTCTCGACTTGCGGGAAGTCCTTCTGCAGCGCCGCGCCGGCAGGGTAGGGCGTCGCCTGGAGCGGCCTTTGCTCTCCGGACGGCATCACCAGCGTCGTCTGCAGCTGGTAGATGCGCTCCGATCCCGGCAGCCACGCGTCGTAGCTCAGCTCATGGCGCACGTAGAGCAGGATCAGCAGGCAGGCGGCGATGCCGGTCGCGAGCCCGAAGATGTTGATGAACGCATAGGTCCGGTTCTTCACCAGGCTGCGGAAGCCGACGGTCAGATAGTTGCGCCACATCGTCCCGCTCCTATTCGTAGCGCAGGGCGTGGATGGGGTTCATCCGCGCCACCCGGAGGGCGTGTCCCGCGACCGTGCCGATCGCGATCGCAAGGGCGAGCAGGCCCGCGAGCAGGAAGGGTCCGGGGCCGAGGCCGATGCGGGAGTCGAAGCCGTTCAGCCAGTCCCGCATCGCCCACCAGGCGACCGGCCAGGCGACGAGGTTGGCGGCGATCACCGGCCGCGAGAATTGCCAGGAGAGCAGCTGGACGATGTCGGAGACGCGGGCGCCGAACACCTTGCGGATACCGATCTCCTTCGTCCGCCGGTCCGCCGCGAAGGCCGCGAGCGCGAACAAGCCGAGGCTGGCGATCCCGATCGCCAGCGCGGCGAAGGCTCCGAAGGTCTCAGCCTCCGCCGACTCCCCGCTGTAGAGGGCGCTGACGATCTCCTCGCTGAACTCGGCCTGGAACGGCTCGTCGGGCGCAAGCCGGCGCCACGCCGCCTCGATCCGGTCCCGCACTCCCGCGGCGTCTCGATACCGTATCAGGATCGTGTCCGCCGCCGAGCGGTCGAGCCGGAACATCAGCGGCTCGACCGGGTCGCGGACCGAGCGGAAGCGCGTATCCCCGACCACGCCGATGATCGTGGTCGGGACGAGGCCGAGCTCCCCGTCGACCAACGCGGAATGGAGCTGCTGCCCCACCGCGGCCGACGGGGTGGTGAAGCCGAGCGCGCGCGCCGCCTTCTCGTTGATCACGACATGGACGCCGCGAGCGGCCAGCGAACGGTCGAAGCCGGCATCCGGCTGGAGCGGCGCGGTTGAATCATCGGCAGCGCGGGCCTCTTCGAACAACCGGCCGGCGAGGAGGCGGACCCCCGCCGTTTCGAAGAAGCTGGAATCGACGCCATATGTGCCGACATTCACGGGTGCCCCGCGGCCCGGAACATTCACGGCGGTGAACGAGGTTTTCGTCGTCGCCACGCCGATGCCGCTGCGGCCGACCGCGCTGACGCCGGGGACCTTCCTCATTTCCCGCACCAGCGCGTCGGCGGCGGGCAGAAGCCGCTGCGGCAGCGCCTCGACCTGGAGCAAGCCGTCGCGGCGGTAGCCGGGATCCGCGCTGCGAGCGTGCACGGTCTGGGCGTAGATCACCGCCGTGCAGGTCATCAGGCCGATGGCGATCGAAAACTGAATCACGACCAGCGCGGTCCGCAGGCTCATGCCGCGGTTCGTCTCGTGCACCTGTTGGTTCGCCCGCAGCACTTGAGAGGGGCGAAAGCGCGAGAGGTAGAATGCGGGATAGGCTCCTCCCGCGAGCCCCAGCAGCAGCACCAGCGCCGCCATAGGTGCCAGCGAGCCGCCGGGCCCGAAATAGGTCAGCGCAAGATCGGCCTCGATGAAGCTGGAGAAGAGCGGCAGCGTCAGCTCGACGAGCGCCGCGGCGACCACCATCGCTCCGAGCGCCATCAGCATCGTTTCGCCGAGAAACTGGACGAGCAGCTGGGCGCGGCTCGCACCGACGACCTTGCGGACGCCGACTTCGCGAGCCCGCCGCGTCGCCCTCGCCGTGCTCAGGTTGATGAAGTTGACGGAGGCGATCAACAAGATCAGCGCCGCGACCGTTCCAAGCGTCCGCAGGCTGCCGACATCCTGCCCCTCGGTCATCCCGTCGCGGGCGCCGCCGAGATGGACGTCGCTGACGTTGACCAGCCGCCAATCCTGCTGGTCACCGGGATTGTAGGTGGAATCGCCCGCCTTCTGGTCGGGGATGTTGCGCTTTTCCCACGCGGGGAGCGCGCGCTGCACGGCCGCGGCGTCGGCGCCGCTCCTCAGCGTCGCGTAAACCCAGCCGGAGTGCATTCCCCAGGCACCGAGCCACTCCGGCTGGTCTGCAAAGGCGCTCGCAGGATCGAACCGCGCGACGAAGCTGAACCGGACGTGGGTGTTGCGCGGCAGATCCTTCGCGACGCCGGTCACCCGGTAGTCGGTGACGCGGGAATCCTCGGCGAGGGTGAGGGTCCGGCCGAGCACGTCCTCGGTTCCGAACAGCCGGCGCGCCTCTGTTTGGGTCAAAATGACGGAGCCCACTTGCGCCAAGGCGGTGCGGGCATCGCCCCGGATCAGGGGAAATCCGAGCACGTCCAGGAACGGTCCGTCGACGAGCAGCACGTCCCTCGTCGCGAACGCCTGCCCGTCCTTCAGCACCGTTGGCCGCGCCGACAGCGCATAGACGATGCGCTCGATCTGCGGGAAATCCTTCTTGAGCGCCGGCACCGCCGCATAGGGCGCCATCTGCAGGCGCAGCCGCTCCCCGGGCTCCGCGCCCGGATATTCGCTCTGGAGCTGGAAGGTGCGATCCGCGTCGGGCAGCCACGCATCGTAGCTCAGCTCATAGCGCACGTAGAGGAGGATGATCAGGCAGGCCGCGAAGCCGACCGCGAGGCCGCTCAGATTGACGAACGAATAGACCTTGTTGCGAGTCAGCACGCGGAGCGTCGTCGTCATGTAGTGGCGCCACATGATCCCCTCCTATTCGTACCGAAGTGCGTGGACCGGGTTCATCCGCGCCACCCGGATGGCGTGCCCCGCGACGGTGCCGATCGCGATCGCGAGGGCGAGCGCGGCCGCGAACACGAACGGCCCCGGGGTCAGCGGAATGCGCAGGTCGAAGCTGTTCAGCCAGTCCCGCATCGCCCACCACGCCGCCGGCCAGGCGACGAGGTTCGCGACCACCACCGGCTTAGAGAATTGCCAGGTGAGCAGCCGCACGATGTCGCGGATCTTGGCGCCGAGCACCTTCCTTATGCCGATCTCCTTGGTCCGCCGCTCGGTGGTGAAGGCGGCGAGGCCGAACAGCCCCAGGCACGAGATCAGCACCGAGAAGGCCGCGAAGCCGAGAAAGATCGTGCCGCGCGCGCGCTCCTGCGCCGTTGCGCGGGCGACGAGGTCCTCGGCGAACTCAGCTTCGAACGGCAGGTCCGGGTTGAACTTGGCCCACACGCGCTGCAGCCCCTGGCGGACCTGCGACGGGACCGCGCCCCGGTAGCGGACGACGAGGAAGGAGGCCCGCGCCGGATCGTAGCCGAAGATCAGCGGCTCGATCGCGTCGCGGGCGGTGCGGATCCGCGTGTCCTCGACGACGCCGACCACCGTCGTCGGCACCAGGCTGTCGCCGCCGTCGACGCCGACCCGGACGTGCTGGCCCACTGCCGCGGCGGGTTCGCGGAAGCCGAGCTGCATCGCCGCCCGGCGGTTGATGACCACATTGAGCCCGCGCTCGAGCATCGCCGCCGCCGCCGCCTCGCTGCCCGGCTCCTCGGGCACGACCATGTCGCGGGCGTGGCGCTCGTCGAGCAGCCGGCCGGCGAGGAGGCGCATGCCCATCGTCGGGAAGAATTGCGGATCGACGCGGTAGAAGCCGACGTCCGTCGTCGTCGCCGAGTCCTGCCGGCGCGCCAGGATGATCGACTTGCTGGTCGCCGCCGCGATGCCGAGGTTGGTGCGCGCCACGCCCGCGACGCCCGGGACGCGCAGCGCCTCGTTGCGGAACGCCTCGTAATTGCCGCTCGCGGCCAGTGTCCGCGCGTCGGTCACCTGGATCAGCCCGTCGCGCTCGAAGCCCGGGTCGAACGTCTCGACGAACCGCGTCTGCGAATAGATCACCGCGGTCGAGATGATGAGGCCGATTGCGATCGCGAACTGCGTCACCACCAGCAGGTTGCGCAGCCGCCCCGATCCGGCGGGATCGGCCGAGGACTTGTTCGCCCGCAGCACCTGCGCCGGCTGGTAACGCGAGAGATAGAAGGCGGGGTAGAGCCCGCCCACCGCGCCGACCGCAGCGAGCAACAGCAGCGCCGGCAACAGGAAGCCCTGGTCGCCGAGATAGGTCACCGAGAGCTCCATATCGAGCCACGATGAGAACCACGGCGCCGTCAGCTCGACCAGCGCCAAAGCGAGCACCAGCGCCACCCCGGCGAGCAGGAGCGATTCGCCGAGGAACTGCACCACCAGCTGGCCGCGTGAGGCGCCGAGCACCTTGCGCAGCGCCACCTCGCGCGCCCGCTGCCCCGCCCGCGCCGTCGAGAGGTTGACGAAGTTGATGCACGCCATGGTGAGGATCAGCAGCGCCACCACCGCGAAGGTGGCGACGGTGCGCGCGTCGTTGCCCGGCGTGGCGGCGCCGAGCTGCGCCTCGCCGAGATGGATGTCGGCCACGTTGACCAGCTTCAGGTCCATGATGTCCGCGCGGCTGGAGGTCCGCCCCTCCACCGTCTCGGGCGGGATCACCTTCTTCTCCCACGCCGGCAGCGCGCGGTTGATCTCGCCGACGTCGGCGCCGGGGCGCAGCTTCACGTAATGATATTGCCCCATCGTCCCCCAGCTCTTGTAGGCCGGAGGGACGTCGTCCCAGATCGACGGATCGTACCGGGCGATGGCGCTCAGCGTCATGTGGCTGTTCCTGGGCAGGTCGCGGATGACGCCGGTGATCCGGTAGTCGTAGCTGCCCTCGTCCGTCTTCTCGGTCAGCGTCCGCCCGAGCACGTTGGTCGTGCCGAACTGCCGCACCGCCTCGCGCTCGGTGAGGACGAGCGCATTGGCGCTGGCGAGCGCCGTCTTCGCCGATCCGTGGACGAACGGCAGCTGCAGGATCTGGAAGAAGCTGGGATCGACGTAGATTTCGTCGACGAAGGCGGGGTGGCCGTCGCGCACCACCCGCAGCCGCCCCGGCATCACGATCGTCACCGCCTCGATCTGCGGGAATCCGGCCGCGATCGAATCGCGGACGGGGAGCGGGCTCGCCTGGTTGCGGGTCACCGGCTGGCCGGCCTCGTGCCACGTCGCCTGCACCTGGAAGACGCGGTCGCTGTCCGGCAGCCATGCGTCGTAGGACGTCTCGTGGCGCACGTAGAGCAGGATCATCAGGCAGGCGGCGAGGCCCAGCGCCAGCCCGAAAATGTTGATGAAGGCATAGGTCTTGTTCTTCGCGAGAGCGCGGAAGGCGACCGTCAGATAGTTGCGCCACATCGTTGCGGTCCTACTCGTAGCGGAGGGCGTGGATCGGGTTCAGCCGCGCGACCTTGATCGCGTGCCCGGCAATGGTGCCGAGCGCGATCGCCAGCGCGATGAAGCCGGCGAGGAGGAACGGCCCGGGGCCCAGCGGAATGCGGGCGTCGAAGCCGTTCAGCCAGTCGCGCATCGCCCACCACGCCACCGGCCACGCGATCACATTGGCGACGATCACCGGCTTCGAGAATTGCCAGGCGAGCAGCCGCACGATGTCGGGCACGCGGGCGCCGAACACCTTCCGGATCCCGATCTCCTTGGTCCGCCGCTCGGCTGTAAACGCGGCGAGCCCGAACAGCCCGAGGCAGGCGATCACCACCGCGAGCAGCGTGAAGCCGGCGAAGGTGGTGCCGCGGGCATGGTCGGTGAGGTAGAGCTCGGCGAGCTGCGCATCGGCATAGTCGCCCTCGAACGGCACTTCCGGCGCGATCCGCTTCCACACCGCCTCGATCCCGCGGCGAACGCCTTCCGGGTCGGCCGAATCGTAGCGGACGATCAGCGCCGAATACACGCCCTCGTCGACGAAGATCATCGGCTCGACCGGCTGGCGCAGCGAGCGGAAGCGCGAATCCTGGACGATGCCGACGATGGTCGCCTCGGTCATCCCGAAATCGGGCCCGAACTGGTCGACCCGGATCTGCTTGCCCACCGCGCGCGCCGGGTCCGCAAAGCCCATCTGCCGGGCCGCCAGCGCGTTGACGACGATGTTTATCCCCCGCGCCGTCACCTGCCGCGCCCCGGCTTCGAACGCCTCCTTCGGCTCGTAGGGCACGGCGGCATTGTCGTTGGCGAAGCGGCGCGACAGCAGGCGGCCGGCGGCGAGGCTTATCCCCATCGTCTCGAAGAAGTCCGGGTGGACCGCGTACCAGCCCAGCATCAGCGGCTTGGTCCGCCCTGGCACCTGCACCCGCGTGGCAAGCGTCTGCCCGCTCGCCACCCGGATGTTGGCGCCGGCGACCGAGCGCACGCCGTCGAGCTTGGCCACCTCGCGGATCACCGTCTCGGTCTGCGGCGCGATTGCGGCGCGGTTGAAGTTGGTGACCTGGATCAGCCCCTCGCGGCGATAGCCCGGGTCCGCGGTGGCCGCGAAGCGGGTCTGCGCGTAGACGATGGCGGTGCAGACGATGAGCCCGATCGACACGGCGAATTGCGCGACCACGAGCGCATTGCGCAGCCGCCCGCTGCCGATCGGCTCCGCCGTCGACTTGTTGGCCTTGAGGACCGCGCCCGGCTGGTAACGCGACAGGTAGAAAGCGGGATAGAGTCCGCCGATCAGGCCGACGACGAGGACGAGGCCGAGCGCGGGGAGCAGCACTCCGTCCGGCCCGAGATAGGCGAGCCGCAGGTCCGCCCGCAGGAAGGCGGACAGCCAGGGTAGCGTCAGCTCGCCAAGCGCCAGCGCCGTCACCATCGCCAGCGCGGTCAGCAGCATCGATTCGCCGAGAAACTGGACCACCAGCTGCCCCCGCCGCGCCCCGAGCACCTTGCGCAGCGCCACTTCGCGCGCCCGCTGGCTCGCCCGCGCCGTCGCCAGGTTGACGAAGTTGACGCAGGCCATGCCGAGGATGAGCAATGCGACGATCGCGAAGGTGGCGATGGTGCGCTTCTCGTTGCCTGGGCGGTCGTCCCACCCGGACTCGGCGCCGCTGAGGTGAACGTCCCGGACGTTGACGAGGCGCCAGTCGAAGGCGTCGCCCTCGCTCACCGTTGCGCCGCCGACCTCGCGGGTCGGGATGTTGCGCTTCTCCCAGGCCGGCAGCTGGCGGTTGATCTCGTCCGCCGACGCGCCGGGCCTCAGCTTCAAATAGACGAAGCCGTTGATGCAGCCCCAGCCGCACTCCTCCTTGTCCTTGTCGGTGAGCCGCGCCACCGCCTTGAAGCCGAGATGACTGTCGAGCGGCAGGTCCTCGAACACGCCGGTGACGCGCAGCTCCTGCTTCTCGCCGCGGCGCAGGCTGGTGACGGTGCGGCCGAGCGCATCGACGGTGCCGAACCGTTTAATGGCCTCGGAGCGGCTGAGGACCAGGCTCTCCATCCCCGTGAGCGCCGTCTTCGGATCGCCGCGCAGGAAGGGAACCTGCAGGATGCTGAAGAAGGACGGGTCCGTCTTCAGCACGTCGGCAAAGGTCGCCTCGCCGTTCTGCAGCAGCACCGGCCGGTCGCCCTCGATCGGCGCGATCGCCTCGATCTGCGGAAAGTCCTTGGCGAGCGTCTCGGCGACGACGCTCTCCGTCCCCTGCTGCTGGCGCCGGTTGCCCGTCTCGGGATCGGTGTAGATCGTCTGGACCTGGTAGACGCGGTCGCTGTCCGGCAGCCAGCGGTCGTAGCCGGTTTCGTAGCGGACGTAGAGCAGGATCAGGATGCAGGCGGCGAGGCCCAGAGCCAGCCCGAAGATGTTGATGAAGGCGTAGGTCTTGCTGCGGGTGAGGGCCCTGTAGCCGACGATCAGATAATTCCGCCACATCGCCCCCGCGCCCTCCTATTCCGCGCGCCGGGGCGGCTGCGGCCGCTTCGCCACGACCTTGATCTCGGTGATCCCGCCGCCGAGCACCTTGGCGACTCCGATCGCCGTCCAGGCGAGGTAGGGCGGCTTCACATACTTCTTGTTGATCGCGGCCATCGCCTCGATCTGGCCTTCGACGTCCGTGTGGAAGCTGGTCATGTCGACGACGTCGTCCCAGCTCGCGCCGGCGCGCTTCAGGATCGCGCCGATCCGCTGGTAGACCCGCTCATAGGCCGGCTCGAGGCTCGTCTCGCCCGGCCGCTGCCCCGCCACGATCCCGGACAAATAGATCGTGTCGCCGACGATCACCGCGTCGGAAAAGCCCCATTTCTCCTCGAAGGCGCGGCCCTGCTCGCTCTCCGCCATCAACACCGTCGCCTCCTGCCGCACCCCCGCCTGCGCCGCTGCGGGGGCAAGCAGGGCCGCAAGAAGCGCCGGCCTGATCATTGGCCGTCGTCTGCGCGGGTGACGGTGCCGCGGCCCTGGATCGAGACGCTGATCTGCGGGTCGGCCAGGTAGGTTACCCGCCCGTCGCCGTTGATCGACACCGCAAGGTCGCGCCGCGCGTCGGTCAGGATGCGGCCGCCGCCGTTGATCGAGGCGGAGACCGTCTCCGCTTCCACCGCCGCGAGGTCGATCGTGCCGCCGCCGTTGACGCTGGCCGAAAGCGAATGCTGCCCCGAAAAGCCCCGCGCTGCCCGCATGCTGCCGCCGCCGTGGAGGGACAAGGCTTCGATCTCCGGCGTCTCCACTGCGACCGTGAGGCGGTTGTTGGTGCAGCTGCGCCGGCACGAGCGGATGACGAGGCTGCCGCGCTCGACCTTGATCTCGCCTTTCGTCAGGTCGCCGCCGAGCACGGTCACCCGGTGCACCGGCCCGCGCCGGATGGTGACGTCGCCGCCCCCGACGAGGGCGATGCCCTCGAACGCCGTGACGGGGACTGGTGTCGCGGCGATTGCGGGGACGGCGAACCCGAGGAGAGAGAACCCGAGGAGAGCGATCGCGGCGAGGCGGATCATGCCGCCCGCCGCCGCTCGATCAGGATCTTGCCGTCGAGCATGTTGACGACACGCCCGGCATAATCGGCGTGCATCGGGGAGTGCGTCACCATGACGATCGTGGAGCCCTCGCGGTTGAGGGCCTGCAGCATCTTCATGACCTCCTCGCCATGGTGGGTGTCGAGGTTGCCGGTCGGCTCGTCGGCGAGGATCAGCTTGGGATTGCCGACCAGCGCGCGGGCGACGGCCACGCGCTGCTGCTGGCCGCCGGAGAGCTGGCTCGGGCGGTGCTTGGCGCGATGGGCGATGCCGACCTTGTCCATCACCTCGTCGACCCGGCGGCGGCGCTCGGCGGCGGGCACGTCGTGGTAGAGCAGAGCGAGCTCGACATTCTCGCGCACCGACAGCTCGTCGACCAGGTTGAAGCTCTGGAAGATGAAGCCGATGTTGCGCTTGCGGATGTCGGCGAGCTTGGCCTCGCCGAGCCCCGCCACCTCGACCCCGTCGAAGACGTAGGAGCCGCCCGACGGGCTGTCGAGCATGCCGATGACGTTGAGCAGGGTCGATTTGCCGCAGCCGGACGGGCCCATGATCGCGACGAATTCGCCGTCCGCGATGTCGAGGTCGATATGGTCGAGCGCGGTTGTCTCGATCGTATCGGTGCGGTAGGCCCGCGACAGCTCACGCATGCTCAGCATCGGACGGCTCCTTTCGTCAGGATTCGAGGTCCAGCCGATCCTTGTCGGCGAAACCGGTATAGGGTGAGGTGATCACGCGCTCGCCGGGCTCGAGCCCCTCCAGCACTTCGATGAAATCCGCGTTGCGGCGGCCGAGGCGGACCTTGCGCTTCACCGCGCTGTCCCCGTCGGGGGCGACGACGAACACGTAGGCGCCGCCGGTCTCGTTGTAGAAGGCGCCGTTCGGGATCAGCAGCGCCGGGGCGGGATCCCCCAGGGTCAGCTTCACCTGCAGCGTCTGGCCGCGCTGGAGGTCGGCGGGCTCCGGGCCCACAAAATGGAGGTCGACCTCGAAGGCGCCGTTGCGCACCTGCGGATAGATTTTGGCGACCTTGGCGCGATACATCTTGCCGCCGCTCTCGACGGTCGCGGTCTGGCCGAGCTCGACCCGGCCGAGGTAGAATTCGTCGACGGAGGCTATGAGCTTGTTGCGCCCGGCGCTGTCCACTTGCCCCAGCCGCTCGCCGCGGTTCAGAGATTGGCCGACCTGGATCGAGAAGGCGGTGAGCTGACCGTCGACCGGCGCGCGCAGGTTGAGCGCGTCGAGCGTCGCGCGGGCGATCTCGAGGCTGCCGCTCAGCGACGCGTTCGACGCCCGCAGCTGCGAGAGCTGGCTGGTCTGCAGGCGCTGGTTCACCGCCTGTGCGCGGCGGAGGACCTGCGCCCGCCGCGTGTTGGAGAGGTACTCGTCGCGGCTGTCGTTGAACGCCTTGGACGGAACGAAGCCCTTCTCGAACAGCGGCTTCTGGACCTCGTACTGGCGCTTCGCCTTGTCGGCCGCGAGCTGCGCCTCGAGCACCGACCGCTCGTCCTGCATCTGCGTCTGGGCAAGCGCGAGCTCCTGGCTGCGCATCGAGTTGATCTCGCGAGACACGTCCGACTGGCGGGCGAGCAGGTTGAGCTGGATCTCCGAATTGGAGAGCACCGCGAGGAGCTGCCCCTGGCGGACCATCGCGCCGTCCTCGACCAGCAGCTTCTCGACCCGGCCGCCTTCGACCGCGTCGAGATAGACGGTGACGAGCGGCGTCACGCGCCCACGCAGCGGCAGGAAGTCGTCGAACCGGCCCTTCTCCACCGTGGAGAGGGTCAGCCGCTCGACCGGGACGCTCTGGCTGTTGCCGCTCGGGGCGAACATGTAGAACAGCACCCCCGCAAGCAGCACCGCGGCCGCCGCGATGCCGAGCTTGACGTTCCTCGGCAGCCCTTTGCGCTCGACGACCCGGTCCATGCCGCTGCCGCTCTGCGCCTTGGGCGCGCCGGTGTCCCCCGCCTGCATCTTGACTACGCTCATACCTCTCCTCTGCCGAAATTTCAGCAATAAGCGTGCCAGACTTGAGCCGCGCCCGATCTGCGCCTTACCCGGTAAGGCCGCGCGCACCCCTGTCCGATTCCGAACACATGCTGTTCGGCCATGGACAGGAGTCCGCACCAAATTTCGTTTCACGATGTCAAAGAACCGGGCGATTCGAACAAATAGCGAACACATTTCCTGCTGTCAAGAGGGAATTTCCTCTTGTGCGCTCCCGCGCGTCCGCCACCGGTCGGCGCTGTCCGGGATCGGACGCTGCTGGCACGGAAATTGTTTGTAGGGGCCCCGTGAGGCTGTAGGGAGTTTGGCCGTGCGGGAGGGGAAGGCATTCTGGCGGTGCGTCGTCGTCGACGACGATCCCGATATCCTGCTGTCGGCGCGGCTGCTGCTCAGGGACCTGTTCGAGGAAGTCGCGACCTTCCAATCCCCGGAGGCGGCGGTCGAGGCGCTCGACGGCGACGCCTCCGACGTCATCCTGCTCGACGCCAATTTCGGGCGCGGCGCGACCGACGCCGCCGAGGGTTTTCACTGGCTAGGCGAAATCCTGAAGCACGATCCGCATGCGGTGGTGGTGATGATCACCGCCCATGGCGGCGTCCAGATCGCGGTCGAAGCGATGAAGCGCGGCGCCACCGACTTCGTCTCCAAGCCCTGGTCGAACGAGCGACTCCTCGCCACCGTCCGCACCGCCGCCTCGCTCCGCAAGTCGCGTCAGACGGCGGTGACGGAGCGCAAGCGCGCCGCCGCCATCTCCGCGCCCGCGGCCGGCGGCGAGACGCCGCTGCTCGGCAGCTCGGCGACGATGCGGCGGGTCTATTCGCTGATCGAGCGGGCGGCGCCGACCGAGGCCAACGTCCTCATCCTGGGCGAGAACGGCACCGGCAAGGAGCTGGTCGCCCGCGAGATTCACCGCCGGTCCCGCCGCGCCGACGGCGTGATGGTCTCGGTCGACCTGGGCGCCGTCGCCCAGAACCTGTTCGAATCCGAGCTGTTCGGCCATGTGAAGGGCGCCTTCACCGACGCCCGAGGCGACCGCATCGGCCGCCTTCAGGCCGCGGACGGCGGCACGCTCTTTCTCGACGAGGTCGGCAACCTCCCCCTCCACCTCCAGCCCAAGCTGCTGACGGCGCTGGAGCAGCGGCAGGTGATCCCGGTCGGCTCCAACAAGCCGCTGTCGATCGACGTCCGCGTCATCGCCGCCACCAACCTCCCGCCCGAGCGCCTCTCGGACGAGAGCCTGTTCCGCCAGGACCTGCTTTTCCGCCTCAACACCGTGGAGATCGAGCTCCCTCCCCTGCGCGACCGCCGCGATGACATCCCCCTCCTCATCGACCACTATCTCAGCCTCTACGCCCGCAAATACGGCAAGCCGGCGCGGGAGGTCCCCTACGAGGTGATGGGAGCGCTCAAGGCCTATGACTGGCCCGGCAACGTCCGCGCGCTTCGCCACGCCGCCGAGCGGGCGGTGATCCTCTCCGGCGACGAGCCGCTGACGGTCGAGGACTTCTCCCTCTCCCGTGCCGCCGCGCCGCGAGCGGCCGTGCCCGCGCCCCAGCCCCTCCCCGGAAGCGAGCTCAACCTCGAGCGCGCCGAGAAGCAGCTGGTCGAGCGGGCACTGAAGAAGCACGCCTACAACATCTCGCTCGCCGCCGCCGAGCTCGGCCTGACGCGCGCCTCCCTCTACCGCCGCATGGAGAAGCATGGCCTTTAAGGGACGCTTCGTCGCCGGCCTCGCCTGGCGCGCCGCGCTCCTGCTCGGGACGATTTTCCTGTTCGTGGCCTCGCTCGCGAAGCCCGGCCTCGGCGCCGCCCGCCTCCTCGCCGCCGCCGCCTGCATCTGGGCGACGCTCGCTTTGTGGCGCTACATCCAGCGCACCAATTTCGAGCTCGCCCGCTTCCTCGAGGCGGTGCGGCTCGGCGACCTCTCGCAAAGCTTCAGCCACCGCTCGATGGGCAGCGGCTTCGGCGAGGTCGGCGAGGCGCTCGAGCAGAGCATCCGCCGCCTTCGCGACGAGCGTCAGCGGCTGAGCGACGCCGGCCGCTTCTACGAGGCGGTGCTCGACGACGCCCCTACCCCCCTCCTCACCGTCGACGGAGAGGGCCGGGTCGAGCTCGCCAACAAGGCCGCCCGCCGCCTCTTCGTCCGCCACAGCGGAGTCCGGGTCGAGGACTTCCGCGGCTATGGCGAGGCATTCGCCAAGGCGCTCGCCGACGACGCCGTCGGGCAGCCACGGCTGGTGCCGCTCACTCTGGACGCCGTTCCGCAGACGGCGATGGTCAGCGCGGCCTCGGTCCACCGCCTCGGCGGCATGGTGCGGGTGGTCGCCGTCCAGCCGATCCAGGGCGAGCTCAACGCGGTCGAGATCGCGGCCCAGAGCGACCTCGTCCGGGTTCTCACCCACGAGATCATGAACTCGATGACCCCAGTCACCTCCCTCGCCCAAAGCGCGGCGGCGCTGATGGCAGACGTTGACCGCGGCGACGACCCGCTCGTCTCCGACGCCCGTGCCGCGGTCGAGACCCTCGCCCGCCGCGCCGACGGCGTCATGCATTTCGTCGAGAGCTACCGCCAGATCAGCCGCATGCCCGAGGTCCGCCGCCGCGTCTTCGAAGTGCTGCCCTGGGCGCGGGAGCTGGAGGCTCTGTTCAAGGCGAGCGACGCCGGCGCCGGCGTCCGCTTCCTCCTCACCGTCAGCCCCGAGACCCTCACCCTCGACGCCGACCCCGATCTGATGTGCCAGGTGCTGATCAACCTGATGCGCAACGGCGCCGAGGCCGCGCGCGCCCACAGCGATACGCCCGCGGTTCGCCTGTCCTTCGACTTCGTGCCCGGCGGGCGGGTGCAGATCGAGGTGGCAGACAACGGCGCGGGCGTTCCCGACAGCCTCCGCCAGGACGTCTTCCTCCCCTTCTTCACCACGAAGGCGAAGGGCACCGGCGTCGGCCTCAGCCTCGCCCGGCAGCTCGTCCTCGCCCACCGCGGCTCGATCGGCCTTGGCGACGCGGAGGATGGCGGCGCCCTCTTCCGGATCCTGATCTAGCCCTGCTCTTCCTCGAACTGGTCGAGCGGCACCGGATCGGCGAGGCTGAGGCCGTCGAGGATGCGCGCGGTCTCGTCGCGGACCATCAGCATCACCCGGTGGAGCCGGCATTTCTCCTCAGTGATACAATGCTTGCACTTCTGGTAGGCGAAGCGGCTGGCGCAGGGCAGCAGGCCGAGCGAGCCCCGCGTGAGCCGGACGATCTCGCCGTAACTGATCTCGCCCGGCGCCTTGGCGAGCCAATAGCCCCCCTCGCGGCCCCTGCGGCTGGCGACGAGGCCGTTCCGGATCATCTGCGAGAGCATCACCGTCAGGAATTTCGGCGGGATGTTCTGCGCTTCCGCAATGTCGCTGAGCCGCACCGGGCCGCTGCCATATCGGTCGGCGAGGTGGAGCAGCGCGCGAATTGTGTACCGCGTGCGTTGAGAAAGCATTCCGGCTCCATGAACCCTGCGGCCATGGATGGCAACCGCCCAGAAATCCGCGGAAAAAACCCCGGCTGGCGTCAGCTGCCGGCGGGCGCCGGCTTGAGCTCGACGAGCCCGTCCCGCTCCAGGTCCCTGAGCAGGTCCCGCACCTCGCGCTCGCAGGTTTCCGGCTCGACGTCGAACTCGCCGAGCAGCGCGTCCCGGATCGCGCTGACGCGGATCGGCTGCTCGGTCATCGCCCAGACCCGAGTCGCCGTGCCGTTGAAGCCGTAGCAGGTGCCGTTGTCCACATGGAGCGCGACCAGCTCCCCGTCCACCTCCGCCTCCAGCAGCTCGCCGCGGCGGGTCACGATCATGTCTTCGGCCACGTAATTCCCCTGTTCCTGTTCGCCCGCGACTATTGCCGCCCCCGGGGGCGCCGCGCAACCGCCGCCGCTCAATTGGTCGGCGCCCGCCGCCTGTAGCTCAAAGCCTCGGCGACGTGGACGCGCCCCACCCCCTCGCTGCCGGCGAGATCGGCGATCGTCCGGGCCACCCGCAGCACCCGATGGAAACCGCGGGCGGAGAGCCGCATCGCCTCCGCCGCCTGGGCAAGCAGCCGCCGCCCCGGCTCGTCAGGCGTCGCGACGCTGTCGAGCAGGTCGCCGTCGGCTTCCGCATTGGTCCTGAGGCCGTGGGCTTCGTAACGCCGGGTCTGGATCTCGCGTGCCGCCCCCACCCGAGCCGCCACTTCGGCCGAGCCCTCCGTCGGCGGCGGCAGCACGAGGTCGGCGGCGGCGACGGCGGCGACGTCGACGTGGAGGTCGATCCGGTCGAGCAGCGGCCCCGAGACCTTCGCCTGGTAGTCCGCGGCGCAACGCGGCGCGCGCGAGCAGGCGAGCGCCGGATCGCCGAGATGGCCGCACCGGCACGGATTCATCGCCGCGACCAGCTGGACGCGGGCCGGGAAGGTGACGTGCGCATTGGCCCGCGCGACGCTCACCACCCCCGTCTCCAGCGGCTGGCGCAGCGAATCGAGCGCCTGCCGCTGGAATTCCGGCAGCTCGTCGAGGAACAGCACGCCGAGATGGGCAAGGCTGACCTCTCCCGGCCGCACCCTCAGCCCACCGCCCACCAACGCGACCATCGAGGCGCTGTGATGCGGCGCCCGATAGGGACGCGTCCGAATCAGCCGCCCCTCGCCGAGCGCCCCCGCGACGCTGGCGATCATCGACACCTCCAGCGCCTCGGAAGGGCTGAGCTCCGGCAGAATGCGCGGCAGGCAGGCGGCGAGCAGCGACTTCCCCGCGCCCGGCGGCCCGCTCATCAGCAGATTGTGCCCCCCCGCCGCCGCGATCTCGAGCGCGCGCTTCGCGGTCTCCTGGCCCTTCACCTGCGCGAGGTCGGGCCCGAAGCCGGGCGGCTCCGCCTCGCCGGGCGGCGGCGCGCTGAGGACGGCGCTGCCGCGGAAATGGTTGAGCAAGGCGATGAGGTCGGGTGCGGGCACAATCTCGATCTCGCCGGCCCACGCCGCCTCCGCCCCCTGCGCCGCCGGACAGACGAGCCCCAGTCCGCGTGCGGAGGCGTGCATCGCCGCCAGCAGCACGCCCGGCGATGATGCGATCCGCCCGTCGAGCCCCAGCTCGCCCACCGCCAGATACCCCGCCAGCGTCTCGGTATCGACCGCTCCCATCGCCGCCAGCAGCCCCAGCGCGATCGGCAAATCGTAATGAGACCCCTCCTTCGGCAGGTCCGCCGGGGAGAGGTTGACGGTGATCCGCTTGGGCGGAAGCGACAACCCGATCGCGGCGAGCGCGGCGTGCACCCGCTCCCGGCTCTCCGCCACCGCCTTGTCCGGCAAGCCGACGACGAGGAACTTGGGAAGCCCGCTCGATATCTGGACCTGGACCTCGACCGCCCGCGCCTCCAGCCCCAGAAACGCCACCGTGGCGACATGCGCGACCATCGACCCCCCGATTTCACCGTTTCGGACTATGTTCGAACCATAGTCCCGGCTTTCGGCACTTTCTGTCGGGCCATTCCAGGGCCGGCCGGCGAGACGTGGCCCCGGGCCGTCCGAGCCGAGAGCCCCCCTTTTTTCAGCCCGATGCCGCCTCCGCGCCACACCAGCGGATGTGCCTGCCGCCGCCGAAGGCTTCCAAGGTGGATGCCCCATGTCCGCATGCGCCCATGTCGAACCGAGCAAGCCCCGTCTGAGCGGGGCGACCATTGGAAAGCGCGTTGCACGGGCGAGCCACATTGCCGCTCTCGCGTCACCGATGTCAGCATCGGCGTCGAAGGCGAACGCTCACTTGCGGAAGTAGAAGTAGCTCCCGCAGAACCCCGCGTCCTTTACGGATCGTGGCATCTGCTTGCCTTCGAACGTGTCCATGCCCAGCCCCTTGCCGTCGTCATATTGCCACACGACGATCCACCGGATGGGCCGGCCGCGCCCGCACCCAAGCGTGTTTCCGTTGCGCAGCTTGGGGTTCATTGGTCGAGTGACCGCCAGCACCCGCGCCGGGACTGGGCGCTCGTGGTCGTTTTGGAAATCGGGCAGATCCGCCGCGACCCTCAGAGGGAAATCGACACCGGCGGCGCGCAGCCTGGTGGGCGACAGCAGAATGTCCCCTGTGATCGCCATGGCGGTGCGGCTGTAGGCGGTCCATCGCTCCTCGCCCGTCTTCGCAAACGCCTGGCTCCATGTGCCGAGGAGCAGAGTGGCTGCGATGGCGACAGCATGGGCAGGCGAGGAATTCATCCGCGCATCATGACCGTCTCCGGGAACCTCCGCAATGAGCAGCTGGCGGTTCGTGCGCCCGTTGCCCCCTCCGTCGGTCGCTGTTCTTCTCCGGCAGGTTGATTATCTGCGGGGAGGGTTCAACCGTTCGGCCTGCTCAGCGCACTCCTCCGCCGGATGCGCTGCATGCATGTCCAGGTTGGAATCGTCTCTCAGGCAGCTGCAAAAAGCCTCCGCATCAATCCGCTCCAGCCCGCGGCTATTGGCGACACAGGCTTCATAGGCCGGTCGGGTTTCATTGTCCGAGCAGGCGGATAGAGCCAGCCAGCCGATGAAAGGAAGGGCAGCGATGTGCTTCATGGCTCTCTCCAAAGCCGCAGGCCAAAATCATCTGCGTGGCCGCCTCAATACTTCAGTTGCACGGACGATAGCACCGCAGGCCCGCACAGATGCTCATCGCAGATGTCGTCACGACCACACCCCTCCGCTTCGAGCGTCCCATGGACGGTCGCCCGTTTCCCTTCGAGCGCGCGGAATCGAAGCACCTCCGCCTCTGTGGCCAACAGGCCGATGCACGCGTCACGATCGGGAGAATAGAGGTTCACGCCCCGATGTCAGGAGCCGACCACGCCCTGAACTTCCAGCTCTTGGCCATCCAGCACGTCTGCCTCCGCCACGGCACGTCCGACGGGCAAGGTGGAAGCCGAGCTGGTAACGCACCCTGCCGCTCCGCTGAGCAGCGCCAGCGCCGCTATTCTCGTCTGAAGCCGACCGGAATTGTGACGCAAAGGGCCAGCCCCGTTTGAATGTCCGCTACGAGTGGAAAGCGGACACTCCCTCAGATGAACGAATGTCCTGTATCCTCCTCATAATCGTAAACATTCCAGGGGGGAGGCAGGTCGGGCAGGCGCGCCTCGAAACACGCGAGGTGGCACCACCACGTCTTCGTGACTTCGCTCCGCGTGCCGACAGTCATGTAGGTCGGATCGGCTCCAGAATAGTCGAGCTCCCCGCAGAAGCAGCAAGGGGTGATTGGATGCGGTTCCGCGCTCATTCGGCCAATCTGCAGCTACGGCCGACTGTCTGCAATGGATCGGAAGCGGACATGCCCTTGGCGAGGAGGGTTTACGCAAAGAGCAAGCCCCGTCCGAAGGTCCGCTAAAGGCGGTAAGCGGACATCGCCGCGCCCGCAACGAACTTTAGCCCTGAAGATCGACCGATTTACCGCGATTGCACTCGAACGAGCGAACCCCGCGGCCGCCCATTGCCGTCTTCGCAGCCCCGACAAAATGCACTTGGAAGTCAAAACGTTCGAAGGCGATGCTGCAGGTCGCGCCAACTTCGGGTCTCGGCTGCCCCGCGCGGTGAAAAATGATAAAGTACTCGTTGGTCCCGCTTTTCGTCTTCCCCGTGATCCTTATCGCAGTGGCGAGGATTCCGGAGGGAATGTGCGGCTCCTGCGAGACAAACGTAATCACCACATGCTCATGCACCTCAACGACCGGCGCCGCTGGCGGTTGGAATGCTGCCATCAAACCTGTCACGAGAAGCTTCATCATCGGGCGACCCCGCTTAAGCACTCCACCTTCGCATCTCCGCTCGATGCCCGCAATGCGTCGTTAGCGGACATTCCGGCGACGAGGATTCTCGACGCAAAGAGCAAGAGGGACACGAGGGCTCAGCGTGGAAGCAGTCACTAATCCGCTTGAAGCCAAGCGTTCCTCAGTTGCCGTTCTAGTGTCCAGTCTTGCGGCCTTTTCGACGGGTCCAACCAGCGTCCGCCGTGCGCTATCCACTCTTGTCGGTATTCTTGGAAGGTTGATGGCGGAGCAGTCCCCGGTTCGTCATCATTGCCAAACTCAAAGCCGCAGCAGTCGCACACATCGTACGAGGGTTCGCCGAAATACTGGCTGTATGGCGGCACAAGGCTGTCGGGCAGCGGAAGCCGCGTGAAGTTGGCGTATGGAGCCTGTTCGAGGCCCTGATATCCACACACGGGACACGTATGGGAAGATGGCTCGATGCTCATTGGGGCTACTTGGCAGCGCCGGGATCGTTCCCGCAAGCACCTCCTTGGGCCCAGGGCGGACTTTCCACCGGGAGGAACTTGGGGCCCCTGGAAACTGGATCTGCACTTCCACCGCCCCCGTGTGGAGCCACAGGAACCCCACCGTCGCGACAGGCGCGGCCATCGCCACCCCGGCCACTTTTCCGGACTAATGTTCAAACCATAGTCCTCGCTGTCGGCGCCTCCGGTCGGAGGCTTGCTCGGGCCGGCGCAGGCGGGGACCAATGCCGGCCGGAGGTGGTGAGGCGATGCGCCGCTCGGAAGGCCGTCTGCAAGAACAGGAACTTCCGAGCTCCAGTCGCCGGAGGCCGGGGTGGACGATTGCCGGCACCTACTCTCGTCGTTCCGTCCCTGCACCGCCCACCAGGCCGCGAACGTCAGCGCGAAGGGGGACGCCAGCATCAACAAGCCCATGGCGAAATTCACGCCCGACCGGTCCCGGATGCTGGCTTTGACGCGCAGGATAAGAGCGCCAAAGAAGCAGGCCGTCGAACAGTGCCAGCGGCCATTCTACCGGCGCCCCGCTCAACAGCGATTGGGCGACGCCCGGCACCAGCACCAGCGCCATAGCGAAGGAGCAATCGGCGGGTGAGGGTTCGCTCGTCCCGGTGTCGGTCTCTCTGGCGAAGCTGGCAATGGGCCGCTGCCCTTGCGCTATACCGCTGCCCCGGCCGCTGCGGCCCGTCTTGCAAGCTTAATACACCGTGCCCACATCTTTTCCCATGAACGTCAGGCAGAAGTGGCTGGCCCTCGGCCGCGTCCCCGCCGTCCGGACCGGGCTGTTCCTGCTCGGCTGGCTGCTGATCGCGGTCTCGCCGATCGTCGGGCCGATTCCGGGCCCGGGCGGGATCATCGTGTTCGCGGCCGGCCTGTCGCTGGTGCTCAAATATAGCGGCTGGGCGAAGCGCAAATATGTCGCGTTCAAGCGGCGCCACCCGCGCAAGGGCGGGTGGGCGGACTGGGGCATGCGCCGCAAAAGCGCGCTTCGCCGCCAGGCGCGGGAGAAGGACCGGATCGCCGGCGCGTTGCCCAAGGCCGATTGACTTTGCGGAGCACCTTGCCTATCCGCCCGTCCAACGGTGGCTGCCTGGGTACGGGCGGCCCTTTTAGTTTCAGATTTGAGGTAATGAGCGATGAAGCGCACCTTCCAGCCGAGCAATCTCGTGCGCAGCCGGCGTCACGGCTTCCGGGCCCGC
>DASVVY010000149.1:0-8451 GCA_036386335.1 Allosphingosinicella sp.
GGTGCGCGCTTCGACCGCAGCATCGTCCTCGACGCTGCCGACATCGCGCCGACCGTAACCTGGGGCACCAGCCCCGAGGACGTGGCGCCGATCACCGGCACGATCCCCGACCCGGACAGCTTCGAGGACCCGTCGAAGCGCGCCGCGGCCCGCAAATCGCTCGACTATATGGGCCTGCAGCCCGGGCAGGCGCTGGAGGAGGTGCCGGTCGAGCACATCTTCATCGGCAGCTGCACCAACAGCCGCATCGAAGACCTGCGCCAGGCGGCGGATGTCGTCCGCGGGCGCAAGGTCGCCGAACGCATAAAGCAGGCCCTCGTTGTCCCGGGTTCGGGCCTGGTGAAGCGCCAGGCCGAGGCGGAAGGGCTCGACCGCGTCTTCACCGAGGCGGGCTTCGAGTGGCGTGAGCCGGGCTGCTCGATGTGCCTGGCGATGAACCCGGACAAGGTCCCGCCGAGGGAGCGCTGCGCCTCCACATCGAATCGCAACTTCGTCGGGCGCCAGGGCCCCGGTGCGCGCACCCACCTCGTCTCCCCGGCGATGGCCGCGGCGGCGGCGGTCACCGGGCGCCTGGCCGATGTGCGGGAGCTGGTCCGATGACCCCGTTCCAGCGGGTCCAAGGCCGCGCCTACCCGCTCGGCCTCAAGAACATCGACACCGACGTCATTATCGGCGCGCGGCACCTGAAGACGATCCAGCGCGCCGGCCTCGGCCGCCATGCCTTCGAGACGCTGCGGGCGGAGCCGGGCAACGTATTCGACGACGCGGCCTTCGCCGGCGCGCCGATCCTCATCGCCGGCGACAATTTCGGCTGCGGGTCGAGCCGCGAGCATGCCGCCTGGGCGCTCGCCGACCTCGGCATCCGCGCCGTGATCGCGCCGAGCTTCTCGGACATTTTCTCGGGCAACGCTTTCAAGAACGGCATCGCGGCGGTAGAGCTGCCGCAGGCTGCGGTCGACCGGCTCCTTTCAGTGGCGCGCGATCATCCGCTGACGGTCGATCTGGAGGCGATGACGGTCACGACGCCGCTCCAGGACCGGTTCGAGTTCACGATGGATGCCTTCAGGCGGGAATGCCTGCTGGGCGGCCTCGACGAGATTGCCCTGACGCTCGCAAGCGAGGCGGCGATCCGGGCCTATGAAGTACGGACGGGAATCTGACGATGGTTGAGGCGCCGGGGCCGCAGGGCCTGTACGACCCCAGGAACGAGAAGGACGCGTGCGGCGTCGGCTTCATCGCCAACATCAAGGGCGTGAAGTCGAACGAGATCATCCGCGACGGCCTGCAGATCCTCGCCAATCTCGACCATCGCGGCGCGGTCGGCGCCGACCCTTTGATCGGCGACGGCGCCGGCTGCCTGATCCAGATCCCGGACGACCTCTTCCGCCACTGGGCCGAGGGCAATGCGCTGAGCCTGCCGCCGGCGGGCGACTATGCCGTGGCGATGTGCTTCCTGCCGCGCGACGCGGAGAGTCGCGACTCCGCCGTCGCCAGGCTCGAGCGCTATATCGAGATCGAGGGGCAGATCCTGGTCGGCTGGCGCGACGTGCCGGTCGACCCGACCGGCATGAGCCCGACCATCGCCGCAGCGATGCCGGTGATCCGCCAGGCGATCGTCGCCCGCGGCCCGCGGGTGAAGGACCAGGACGCGTTCGAGCGCAAGCTCCTCACCATCCGCAAGCAGACCCAGAATCCGCTGAACGAGCTCGCCGAGAAGAAGGACCTGCCCGGCCTCGCGCATTTCTACATCCCCTCCTTCTCCAGCCGGACGATCGTCTACAAGGGCCTGCTTCTCGCCACTCAGGTGGGCACCTTCTACAAGGACCTCACCAACCCGCTGACCAGGTCCGCCCTGGCGATGGTCCACCAGCGTTTCTCGACCAACACCTTCCCGAGTTGGAAGCTGGCGCACCCGTTCCGCTTCATCGCCCACAACGGCGAGATCAACACGGTGCGCGGCAACGTGAACTGGATGAACGCGCGCCGCCGCACGCTCGAATCGCCTCTGCTCGGCGCCGACCTCGATAAGATGTGGCCGCTCATCCCGCACGGCCAGTCCGACACGGCGAGCCTCGACAACGCGCTCGAGCTGCTCGTCGCCGGCGGATACTCGCTGCCGCACGCGGTGATGATGCTGATCCCGGAAGCCTGGGCCGGCAACGCCCAGATGGACCCGAAGCGGCGCGCCTTTTACGAATATTACGCGGCGCTGATGGAGCCGTGGGACGGCCCCGCCGCCATCGCCTTCACCGACGGCCGTCAGGTCGGCGCCACGCTCGACCGCAACGGTCTGCGCCCCGCCCGCTTCACCGTCACCGACGACGACCGGATCATCATGGCGTCGGAGAGCGGCGTGCTGCCGATCCCGGAGGAGCGGATCGTCCGCAAGTGGCGCCTCCAGCCCGGGCGCATGCTGCTCATCGACCTCGAGGAAGGCCGCATCGTCGAGGATGAGGAGATAAAGTCCCGCCTCGCCTCCGAGGAGCCCTATGGCGAGTGGCTGCGCGATACCCAGTTCAAGCTGGAGGAGCTTCCGCCGAGCTCTGACGTCCCGGACCGGCTCCGCGAGGACAAGGAGCTGCGAAAGGCGCAAAAGGCGTTCGGCTATACCGAGGAGGATCTGAAGCTGTTCCTCGCCCCGATGGCGCGGCAGGCGGACGATCCGATCGGCTCGATGGGCACCGACACGCCGATCGCGGTGCTCTCGAGGCGGCCCAAGCTCCTTTACGAATATTTCAAGCAGAATTTCGCGCAGGTCACCAACCCGCCGATCGACCCGATCCGCGAGGCGATGGTGATGTCGCTGGTGTCGATGATCGGGCCGCGGCCCAACCTGCTCGGCCACCACGCCGGCACCCACAAAAGGCTTGAGGTCGCGCAGCCGATCCTCACCAACGAGGATCTGGAGAAAATCCGCTCGATCGGCGACGCGCTCGACGGCGCCTTTCGCACCCGGACGCTCGACGCGAGCTGGCCGGTCGGCGGCGGCGGCAAGGCCCTCGAGGCGGCGCTGCAGCGCGTCTGCTGGGAAGCGACCGAGGCGGTGCTCGCCGATATCAACGTCCTCATCCTCTCCGACCGCGCGGTCGGGCCGGACCGGGTGCCGATCCCGGCCGCGCTCGCCACCGGCGCCGTCCACCACCACCTAATCCGTCAGGGCCTCCGCATGCAGACCGGCCTCGTCGTCGAGACCGGTGAGGCGCGCGAGGTCCATCATTTCTGCGTCCTCGCCGGCTACGGCGCCGAGGCGGTGAACCCGTACCTCGCCTTCGAGACGCTCGAGGCGCTGCGGGCGAAGGGCGAGGTCGCCCTCTCCGAGGAGGAGGTGCGCAGGAACTACATCAAGGCGGCCGGCAAGGGCATGCTTAAGGTGATGTCGAAGATGGGCATCTCCACGTACCAATCCTATTGCGGCGCCCAAATCTTCGACGCGGTCGGCCTGTCGACGCCCTTCGTGCAGAAATATTTCACCGGCACCGCCACGACCATCGAGGGCGCCGGCATCGAGGAGGTCGCGGCCGAAGCCGCCGCCCGCCACAAGGAAGCCTATTCCGCGGCCGAGCAGGCCCTGCCGATTGGCGGCGCCTATGCGTGGCGGACCAATGGCGAGGACCATGCCTGGAGCCCCGAGGCGGTCGCCAACCTCCAGCACGCGGTGCGCGGCGACATTCCGGAGAAGTACCGGCTCTTCGCCGACAGCATCAACGAGCAGAGCCGGCGCCTCCTCACCATCCGCGGCCTTTTGGAGCTGAAGCCGATCGGCTCCGCCGTCCCGATCGAGGAGGTGGAGCCCGCCTCGGAAATCGTGAAGCGCTTCGCGACCGGGGCGATGAGCTTCGGCTCGATCAGCCGCGAGGCGCACACCACCCTCGCGGTGGCGATGAACCGGATCGGCGGCCGCTCGAACACCGGCGAAGGCGGTGAGGAGCGCGACCGCTTCAAGCCGCTCCCCAACGGCGATTCGATGCGCTCGAAGATCAAGCAGGTCGCTTCGGGACGGTTCGGCGTCACCGCCGAATATCTCGTCAATGCCGACGACCTCCAGATCAAGATCGCCCAGGGCGCCAAGCCCGGCGAGGGCGGCCAACTGCCCGGGCACAAGGTCGATCGGCACATCGCTGCGGTCCGCCACTCGACACCCGGCGTCGGCCTGATCTCGCCGCCGCCGCACCACGACATCTATTCGATCGAGGACCTTGCCCAGCTCATCCACGACCTCAAGAACGTGAACGAGCGGGCACGCATCTCGGTGAAGCTGGTTTCGGAAGTGGGCGTCGGCACGGTCGCGGCCGGCGTCGCCAAGGCGATGGCGGACCATATCACCATCTCAGGTTTCGAGGGCGGAACCGGCGCCTCGCCGCTGACCTCACTCACCCATGCCGGCCTGCCTTGGGAGATCGGCCTCGCCGAGACCCAGCAGACCCTGGCGCTGAACGGCCTGCGCGGCCGCATCTCCGTCCAGGCGGACGGCGGCCTGCGCACCGGCCGGGACGTGGCGATCGCCGCGATCCTCGGGGCCGACGAGTTCGGCTTCGCCACCGCGCCGTTGATCGCCGCGGGCTGCATCATGATGAGGAAGTGCCACCTCAACACCTGCCCGGTCGGCGTGGCCACGCAGGACCCGCTGCTCCGCAAGCGCTTTACCGGCCAGCCCGAGCATGTGATCAACTATTTCTTCTTCGTCGCAGAGGAGCTGCGCGCGATCATGGCCTCGCTGGGCGTGCGCAAGCTGGAGGAGATGATCGGCCGGCCCGAGCTGCTCGATGCCCGGCCGGCGGTCGAGCATTGGAAGGCGAAGGGCCTCGACCTCTCCAAGCTGCTCTACGTGCCGGCGGTCGATCCGCAGGCGGCGCGGTGGAATTGCGAATACCAGATGCACGGCCTCGACCGGGTCTTCGACCGCGAGCTGATCGCGGCGGCCGGCCCGGCGCTGGAGCGGGGCGAGCCTGTGCTGATCGAGCGCGACGTCCGCAACGTCAACCGCAGCGTCGGCACCATGGTCTCGGGCGAGGTGGCGCGCCGCTACGGCCATGAAGGGCTGCCGCAGGACAGCATCTTCGTCCGCCTCAGGGGCACGTGCGGGCAGAGCTTCGGCGCCTTCCTCGCCCAAGGCGTGACGCTGGAGCTGACCGGCGACGGCAACGATTATGTCGGCAAAGGCCTGTCCGGAGGGCGGATCATCGTCCGCCAGCCGGCCGAGGCCGACCGCGATCCGGCGGCGAACATCATCGTCGGCAACACGGTGCTCTACGGCGCCATCGCCGGCGAGGCCTATTTCAACGGCGTCGCGGGCGAGCGCTTCGCCGTCCGCAATTCGGGCGCCGTCGCGGTGGCCGAAGGCGCCGGCGACCATGCCTGCGAATATATGACCGGCGGGGTGGTGCTGATCCTGGGCAGCGTCGGGCGCAACTTCGCGGCCGGCATGTCCGGCGGCGTCGCCTACGTCTGGGATCCGGAAGGGACGCTTGAGGCGCAGTGCAACCGTGCCAGCGTCGAGCTGGAGCCGCTCGCCCCGCCGGGCTCCTCCTACGGCGAGGGCGCCCCCCGCCAGCGCAGCGCCGGGGTGCACGACAACGGCATGGGCCATCCGCTTCGCTACGACGCCGAGCGGCTGCGCATCCTCCTCGAACGCCACCAGCTCGCCACCGGCAGTGCGCGGGCGCGGGCGCTGCTCGCCGATTGGCCGAACGCGCTGAAGCAGTTCGTGAAAGTGGTGCCGCCCGAATATCGCCGCGCGCTTCAGGACATCGACGCCGAGGCCGCCGCCGCGGTCGCCGCGGAATAATGCAGGAGTCTTTGTTTAATGGGTAAGCCGACCGGATTTCTGGAGGTCGACCGGCGCGACCGGGATAGCCTGCCGCCCGAGCAGCGGGTCAAAGGCTGGCACGAGTTCGTCGAGGAGCCGGGCACCGAGGAAGTGGGGCGGCAGGCGTCGCGCTGCATGGATTGCGGCATTCCCTTCTGCCACTCCGGCTGTCCGGTGAACAACCTGATCCCGGACTGGAACGACCTCGTCTACAAGCAGGACTGGAAGACGGCCATCGACCGCCTCCACCAGACCAACAACTTCCCCGAATTCACCGGCCGCATCTGCCCCGCGCCGTGCGAGGCGGCCTGTACGCTCAACATCGTCGACGCGCCGGTGACGATCAAATCGATCGAGTGCGAGATCGCCGACAATGCCTGGCGCGAAGGCTGGGTGAAGCCGCAGGGCGCGCCGCGCGGTACCGGCAAGCGCATCGCCATCGTCGGCTCCGGGCCGGCGGGGCTCGCCTGCGCCCAGCAGCTCGCCCGCGCCGGCCACGCGCCGACGGTGTTCGAAAAGAGCGACCGCATCGGCGGCCTGCTGCGCTACGGCATCCCCGACTTCAAGCTGGAGAAGCACCAGATCGACCGGCGCATGCAGCAGATGGAGATCGAGGGCGTCATCTTCCGCTGCGGCATGCATGTCGGCGTCGATGTGACCGTGGAGCGGCTGCTCGACGATTACGACGTGCTGATCCTCGCCGGTGGGGCCGAGCTGCCGCGCGACCTGCCGGTGCCGGGCCGCGAGCTGGACGGCGTCCATTACGCGATGGATTTCCTGACCCAGCAGAACAAGCGCAATGCAGGCGACGCCGAGGACAAGGCGGCGCCGAACGGCACCATCTCCGCCGAGGGCAGGCACGTCGTCGTGATCGGCGGTGGCGACACCGGCTCCGACTGCATCGGCACCTCGTTCAGGCAGGGCGCGCTGTCGGTGACGCAGCTCGAGATCATGCCGCAGCCGCCGGCGCGGGAGAACAAGGCGCTGACCTGGCCCAACTGGCCGATGAAGCTCCGCACCTCCTCGTCCCAGGCGGAAGGGGCGGAGCGCGAATTCTCGGTCCTGACCACCGCCTTCACGGGTGAGGACGGCCGCGTCACCGCCCTCCAGTGCGCCCGTTCCGAAGTGGTGCCGACCGAGGACGGCCGCGTCGCGATCCGGCCGCTCGCGGGCACCGAGTTCGAGCTCCAGGCCGACCTCGTCCTCCTCGCCATGGGCTTCCTGGGCCCCCGCCGCGACAGCGCCGTCGGCGGCGCCGGAGTTGAGCTGACGCCGCAGGGCAACGTCAAGGCGAGCGCGGTCGATTACCAGACGTCGAACCCGCGCATCTTCGCCTGCGGCGACATGCGCCGGGGCCAGTCGCTGGTGGTGTGGGCGATCCGGGAAGGGCGCGAATGTGCAGCGGCAGTCGACGCCTATCTCTCCGCCGAGGTGAGGCGGGCGGCCTGACCTTGGCCGACGCTGGCCCGCCGCCGCCGATCGGCCAGAATCCGGACATACGGTTCCTGGGCAAGCTGCTCGGCGACGTGATCCGCGCTTATGGCGGCGGCGAGCTGTTCGAGCGGATCGAGCATATCCGCGCCACCTCGGTGGACCGCCACCGGCGCGGCATGGGCAGCGAATCGGTCGACCTCAGCCTCAACACATTGAGCCTCGACGACACGCTCTCCTTCGTCCGCGGCTTCATGCTGTTCTCGATGCTCGCCAACCTCGCCGAGGACCGGCAGGGGATCAATGACGATCCCGGCGCCAGCTTCGCCGACGCGCTGGAGATACTGAGGGGCAAGGGCGTCGGCGACGAGGACGTGGCGGCGCTGCTCGAGCGGGCTTTGGTCGTGCCCGTGCTGACCGCCCATCCGACCGAGGTCCGACGCAAGAGCATGATCGAGCATCGGAACCGCATCGCGGCCCTAATGCGGCAGCTCGACGCCGGCCGTACCGAGACGGACGACGGGGACGTGGTGGAGGAAGCGATCGTCCGCCAGATCGCCTTGCTCTGGCAGACGCGGCCGCTGCGGCGCGAGCGGCTCTATGTCGCCGACGAGGTGGAGACGGCGCTGACTTATCTCCGCGACGTGTTCCTTCCGGTCCTTCCCGCCCTTTATGCACGCTGGGAGCGGGCCCTCGGGCGGCGGCCGCAAAGCTTCCTGCGCCCCGGCAGCTGGATCGGCGGCGATCGCGACGGCAATCCGTTCGTGAACGCCGAATCCCTGCGTTACGCGCTCAGGCGCGGGTGCGAGGCCGCTCTCAGCCACTATCTGGACCAGGTGCATGCCCTCGGCGCCCAGCTGTCGATCTCGACCGAGCTCGCGGCGGTGACGCCGGACGTCGCCGCCCTCACCGAGCTTTCCGGCGACGTCTCTTCCGCCCGGCAAGACGAGCCTTACCGACGCGCGCTGACGGGCATCTATGCGCGCCTGGCGGCGACCTACCGCAGCCTCCTCGGGCGCGAACCCGCCCGGCGCACCGGCATCGTCGCCGAGGCCTATCCCGACGCGGCGGCCCTTCGCACGGACCTGTGCGCCATCGCCCGCTCGCTGGCCGCGCAGGGCGGGGGCGTGCTCGGCAGCCGGGGGCCGCTCGGGCGGCTGATCCGGGCGGTGGAGACTTTCGGCTTCCACCTCGCGACGCTGGACCTTCGCCAG
>DASVVY010000150.1:0-5867 GCA_036386335.1 Allosphingosinicella sp.
TTTCTCGGCGAGCTCGACGAGGCGCTCGGTGGCGTCGTCGCGGCGGTCGAGGATGACGTCCTCGCACGCCTCGCGAAGCTCGGCGTCGATCGTGTCGTAGACGTCGAGCTGGCCGGCGTTGACGATCGCCATGTCGAGCCCGGCGGGGATGGCGTGGTAGAGGAAGATCGAGTGCATCGCCCGCCGCACCGGCTCGTTGCCGCGGAACGAGAAGCTGAGGTTGGAGAGGCCGCCCGAAATGTGGGCGTGCGGGCAGCGCGCCTTGATCTCCCGGCACGCCTCGATGAAGTCGAGCGCGTAGCGGCGGTGCTCGTCGATGCCCGTGGCGATCGCGAAGATGTTGGGATCGAAGATGATGTCCTCGGCCGGGAAGCCGTCCTCGACCAGCAGCCGGTAGGCGCGATCGCAGATCTCGACCTTGCGCTCCTTCGTGTCGGCCTGGCCGACCTCGTCGAACGCCATGACGACGACGGCGGCGCCGTAATTGCGGACCTTGCGGGCGAGGCGGAGGAATTCCTCCTCCCCCTCCTTCATGCTGATCGAATTCACGATCGGCTTGCCGGACACGCACTTCAGGCCCGCCTCGATGACGCTGAACTTGGAGCTGTCGACCATCACCGGCACCCGGGCGATGTCCGGCTCGGCGGCGATCAGCTTGAGGAAGGTGGTCATCGCCTCCTCGGCGTCGAGCAGGCCTTCGTCCATGTTGACGTCGATGATCTGGGCGCCGCTGTCGACCTGCTGGCGCGCGACTTCCACGGCGGCGGCGTAGTCGCCGGCCATGACCAGCTTCTTGAACCTGGCCGAGCCGGTGACGTTGGTCCGCTCGCCGATATTGACGAAAGTGGCGGTGGCGGTGGCGGTGGCGGGTTCGGGCTTCAGGGCAGTGGCCATGTGTTCTTCTTCATCTTCACGTTGTGCGCCGCGGCGGCGGCGAAGGCGCTTCAGGCGGCGATGGTCATCGGCTCGATGCCGGCGAGGCAGGTGATGCGGGGCGCCTGCGGCACGCGGCGCGGGGCGAGGCCCTTCACCGCGCGAGCGATGGCTGCGATGTGCGCCGGCGTCGATCCGCAGCAGCCGCCGAGGATGTTGACCAGTCCCTGCTCCGCCCACTCGCGCACGAACGCCGCCGTCTGCTCGGGAAGCTCGTCATAGGCGCCGAGCTCGTTGGGCAGGCCGGCATTGGGGTAGGCCATGATCAGGGTGTCGGCGATCCGCGACAGCGCCTGGACGTGCGGGCGAAGCTGCTGCGCGCCGAACGAGCAGTTGAGGCCGACGGTGATCGGCCGCGCGTGGCGGACGGCGTACCAGAAGGCCTCGACCGTGTGGCCGGAGAGGTTGCGGCCCGAGAGGTCGGTGATCGTCATCGAGATCATCAGCGGCACGTCGCGCCCGGCGCGCTCGGCGGCCTCCATCGCGGCGACGATACCGGCCTTCGCGTTGAGGGTGTCGAAGATCGTCTCGATCAGGATGAAGTCGGCGCCGCCTTCGATCAGCGCCTCGGCCTGCTCGAGATAGACTTCGCGCAGCCCGTCGAAGTCGATCTCGCGGTAGCCCGGATCGTTGACGTTGGGCGACAGCGACAGCGTCTTGTTGGTCGGCCCGATCGCGCCGGCGACGAAGCGGGGGCGGCCGTCCGCCGCTTCGGCGGCGGCGGCGGCGGCGCGGGCGATCCCGGCCGAGGCGCGGTTGATGTCGCCGACCAGATGCTCGGCCCCGTAATCCGCCTGGCTGATCCGGTTGGCGCTGAAGGTGTTGGTGGAGACGATGTCGGAGCCGGCGGCGAGATAGGCGCGGGTGATCGCCTCGACGACATCCGGCCGGGTTATGGCGAGGATGTCGTTATTGCCCTTCTGGTCGCGCGTCAGCTCCAGCTGCCCGCGATAATCGGCCTCGACCAGCCTGCGGTTCTGGATCTCGGTGCCGAAGGCGCCGTCGGTGATGAGGATCCGCTCGCCCGCCGCGCGGGTCAGCCTTTCGCGTGCGCTCATGCCGCCTGCTCCTGTTCGTTCATCGTGGGCCTGAGGCCGAGCAGATGGCAGATGGCATAGGCCAGCTCGGCGCGGTTCAGGGTGTAGAAGTGGAAGTGCCTGACGCCCCCCGCATAAAGCTGCCCGCACAGCTCGGCGGCGACGGTGGCGGCGACCAACTGGCGCGCGGCGGGCAGATTGTCCAGCCCTTCGAAAAGGTTGTCCATCCAGCGCGGGATCGTGGCGCCGCAGCTCGCGGCGAACTTGCGGGTCTGGGCGACGTTGGAGACCGGCAGGATCCCCGGCACGATCTCGGCATCGATCCCCGCCGCAGCGGCGTCGTCGCGGAAGCGGAAGAAGCATTCGGGCGAGAAGAAGAACTGGGTGATCGCGCGGTCGGCGCCGGCGTCGATCTTGCGCTTCAGATTGTCGAGGTCCGCCTGCTTGGTCGGCGAATCGGGGTGGGCCTCGGGATAGGCGGCGACGGAAATCTCGAACGGCGCGACCCGCTTCAGCCCCTCCACCAGCTCGGCGGCATTGGCATAGCCCTGCGGATGCGGCTCGAAGCTTTTGCCCAGCTCGGGCGGGTCGCCGCGCAGCGCGACAATGTGGCGGATCCCCGCTTCCCAGTAGGCGCGGGCGACGTCGTCGATCTCGTCCCGCGTCGCCTGGACGCAGGTGAGATGGGCCGCCGGCGGCAACGACGTCTCGGCGGCGATCCTGACCACCGTGTTGTGGGTGCGTTCACGGGTGGAGCCGCCGGCGCCGTAGGTGACGGAGACGAAGCGGGGCGCCAGCGGCTCGAGCGTCTTCACCGACTCCCAAAGCGTCTCCTCCATCTTCTCCGTCTTGGGCGGGAAGAATTCGAAGGAGACGTCGATGTCCCCGGCGACGTCCTCGAACAGCGGCTTGCGCCAGGCGGCGATGTTGGTCATGCGACGACTTTCAGCTTGGTCTGCGGACGCTCGCCCGCCCAGATTGTGACGGTGAGCTCCCCGCCTTCGAGGCGCTCGACGACCCGGCCCGCGAGCCCGGCCGATTCCAGATATTTGAGCATCACCTCGTCGGCGAAGCCGAGCCGCGCATGGGCGTCGCGGCTGCGCAGCTCCTCGCGCTCGTGCGGGGCAAAGTCGACGACGAGGAGCCGCCCGCCCGGCCCGAGCAGCCGCGCCGCCTCGGCGATGACGGCCTCGGGCTGATGCGAATAATGGAGCACCTGATGGATGATGACCGTGTCGGCGGAGGCCCCAGGCAGGGGCAGCGAATACATGTCGGCCTGCCGCAGCTCCGCGCCCGGGATGGCCGCCTCGGCGAGCTTCACCCGCGCCAGCCGCAGCATCTCGGGCGAACGGTCGACGCCGATCGCGTGCGCGGCCTGCACGGCGAAGAGCTCGAGCATCCGCCCGGTGCCGGTGCCGATGTCGACCAGCCGCCCCACCTCGCGGTCGGCGAGGGCGCGGGCGATCGCCGCCTCGACCTCGCTGTCCGCGATGTGGAGCGAGCGGATTTCGTCCCAGTCCTTGGCGTGCGCAGCGAAATAGCGCTCGGCCGCCGCCGCCCGCTCGGCCCGCACGGCCACCAGGCGGGCGGCATCGGCCAGGGTCCACGGATCGGCGCCCTCGACCTCCGCCCACCGGTCGAGAAGGGCGAATAGCGGCACGACCCGGGCGGCGCGGCCGAGACTGAGGAAGACCCAGCTTCCCTCCTTGCGGCGCTCGGCAAGTCCGGCATCGATCAGGATCTTGACGTGGCGCGAGACCCGCGGCTGGCTCTGCCCGAGCACCTGGGCGAGCTCGCCCACCGACAGCTCCATCGCCCTCAGCAGCTGCAGGATGCGAAGGCGCGTGGAATCTCCCAGCGCGCGGAAAATCTCGGAGGCATCAGCCATAGATAAGGATATAAAGATATCTTTATATGTTCGTCAAGGGTGCGGCTGTCCCCGCTGCGGCCGGAGCGGGAAAATGCTGGTTTTTCAATTCGTCGCAAATGCTTACTGAAACAGTAGACATACAGCCGCCCCTGATTTACACCGGGAACCGCTGGAAGCCGGTCCGCCGGCACCTCGCCCAGCGATTGCACAGATGCTCCATCAGGAGGGAATTGCCATGAAGAAGCTTGCTCTCGCCGTCGCCGTTGCGACGCTCGGCCTCGCGGCCTGCAACAACACCGCCAGCGACACCGCCGGCAACAACACCGCCACCGATCTCAACACCACCGAGACCGAGGCGGGCAACGACGTCGACAACGCCGCCAACGAGGCGGGCGCGGTCAACTCGACCAACAACGCCCTCGACAGCGTCGGCGACGCCATCGGCAACACCGCCAGCGATGTCGGCAATGCCGCCGGCACCGCCGTCGATGCGGCCGGCAACGCCGTTTCCAACGCGACGCACTAAGCGTCGCGCCCGAACGGGACCAAAGGGGTCGCGCGCCAGCCGGCGCGCGGCCCTTTTTATTTGCCTGCCGATGCGGCAAGCTTGGCCCTCGACCGATCGAGCGGAGGGACGAATGAAAAGACTGACTGCAACCGCCGCGGCGCTTGCCGCACTGACGCTTGTTGCCGCCTGCGGCCAGAAGAGCGAGGGCGAGGGCGGCCTCAGCGCCGAAGACAGCCAGCAGCTCAACGAGACGGCGAACATGCTGGACACCTCCCCCGACAGCCTGACCGCCGGGGAGAACATGACGCTCGGCAATGGCGAGGAGGCGAGTGCCGCGACCGCCGATGCCGCGGCCGGGAACGCCGCCGCCAACGCGCAATAGCGCTCCCACGGCCGGAATAGGAAAGGGCCGGGGAGTCGCCTCCCCGGCCCTTCTCTGTTGCGCTGGGCAGTCAGGCGGTCCCCCAACGGCTTGCGAACGCTTCGCGCCCGCCGCCCTGCCGGAGGCCGCCCTTCGGCTTAGAAGTCCATGCCGCCCATGCCGCCCATGCCGCCGCCCGGCATGCCGCCGGCCGCCGGCTTGTCTTCCGGAGCCTCGCTCACCGCCGCTTCGGTGGTGATGAGGAGACCGGCGACCGAGGCCGCGTCCTGGAGCGCGGTGCGGACGACCTTGGTCGGGTCGATCACGCCGGCCTGGACGAGGTTCTCGTAAACCTCGGTCTGGGCGTTGAAGCCGAGCGTGGCGTCGTTGCCGTCGATCAGCTTGCCGGCGACGACGGCGCCGTCATGGCCGGCATTTTCGGCGATCTGGCGGATCGGCGACTGCAGCGCCCGGCGGACGATGTCGATGCCGCGGGTCTGGTCGTCGTTGACGCCCTTCATGTCCTGAAGCGCCTTGGTGGCGTAGAGGAGAGCGGTTCCGCCGCCGGGGACGATGCCTTCCTCGACCGCCGCGCGGGTGGCGTGGAGGGCGTCGTCGACGCGATCCTTGCGCTCCTTCACCTCGACCTCGGACGAACCGCCGACCTTGATGACGGCGACGCCGCCGGCGAGCTTGGCGAGGCGCTCCTGGAGCTTCTCGCGGTCATAGTCGCTGGTGGTGTTCTCGATCTGCGAGCGGATCGCTTCGACGCGGCCCTTGATGTTTTCGCCCTGGCCGGCGCCGTCGACGATGGTCGTGTTGTCCTTGTCGATGGTGACGCGCTTGGCCTGACCGAGCATCTGGACGGTGACGTTCTCGAGCTTGATGCCGAGGTCCTCGCTGATCATCTCGCCGCCGGTCAGGATCGCGATATCCTCGAGCATCGCCTTGCGGCGATCGCCGAAGCCCGGAGCCTTGACGGCCGCGACCTTGAGGCCGCCGCGCAGCTTGTTGACGACGAGCGTGGCGAGAGCCTCGCCCTCGATGTCCTCGGCGATGATGAGCAGCGGACGGCCCGACTGCACCACCGCCTCGAGGATCGGAAGCATCGCCTGGAGGTTGGAGAGCTTCTTCTCGTGGATGAGGATGTAGGGGTCG
>DASVVY010000151.1:0-22018 GCA_036386335.1 Allosphingosinicella sp.
CTATAGAGTTTATAATCCCCTAGCGGCAGACAGACTTGGTGTTGTCTACACACCAGGCGAGATTGTGCGCTTCATGATCCGCTCGGCGGACTGGCTTTGCGAGAAGCACTTTGGGAAGAACTTAGTCGATAGGGGCGTGGAAATACTAGATCCAGCTACGGGCACCGGAACTTTCGTTGTTGAGCTACTTGAACATTTCCGCGGGAGCCCGCAAAAGCTTGTCCACAAGTATAAAGAGGAGATTCACGCAAACGAGATTGCTATCCTACCGTACTACGTCGCCAATTTGAACATCGAGGCGACGTATGCTGCGCTTGCACGCGGGTTTAGAGAATTTGAAAATCTCTGTTTTGTTGACACATTAGAACTAGTGGAGGCTCTTGAGACGTCTGCTGGGCATCAGCACGACCTTCTTGGCTCAATCGCGGCAGAAAACTATGGCCGGATCAAGCGTCAAAACACTCGTCACATCAGTGTGATTGTTGGCAATCCTCCCTATAATGCTAATCAAGAGAGTGAGAATCAAGATAACAAGAATCTGACCTACCCCCATATCGACGGACGCATCCGGTTGACCTACTTAGCGCTCTCAAATGCGCGGAAGACGAAGCTATTCGACCCCTTCATCAGGTTCTTCCGCTGGGGAACCGATAGATTGGGGAAGGAGGGCATGATAGCTTTCATAACAAACCGTAGCTTTCTCGATGCTCGCACATTTGATGGATTTCGGAAGCAACTTCGGAAGGATTTTACATCCTGCTACGTAATTGATTTGGGAGGTGATTACCTGGCGACTGGCGCCGGAGGCGGAGGAAATGTGTTTGGTATCGGGACTGGCGTTGCGATAAGTTTCTTCGTTCGGGAGCGGGATGTCGACGCTTGCACTATCCGCTACGCGGCGCCACCACAGGGATCGGGCGAGAACAAGTTAGCTTGGCTCCAGCACGGCGATATCGCTACAATTCCTTGGTTAGCACTTCCCGATCGTCCCGATGGAAGCTGGCTGAACATACCCGAGGCGGACAACGACGGATTTCTACCGATCGGAGTTCGAGAAGCGGACGTTCGCGGCGGAAATCAGGATGTTCAAGCAATTTTCCGCCTCTCCAGCTTAGGCGTCGTGACGGCCCGCGATGAGTGGGTCTGGGCTCGTCGTGGGCCCGAACTCCGTGACCGACTCAAGTGGTTCGTGGCAGCCTATGACGAGCTTAGGGACAACCTGCGGAGGCTGCCGCGGAAGACGCGCAGCAAAGCCCTCAGGAACCCTAGGATAAAGCTCTCGCGGTCGCTTAAGGCGGGGCTACTTTCGCTCGCCGAGCTGCCGTTGAACGCTCGTCACGTCAGGAGAGCTGCCTACCGGCCATTCTCTATCCGAAGATTATATTACCATTCGCGCTGGAACGAAGTTCAGTATAACCTGAACTCGCTTTTCTCAAAGGATGGCAAGAACGATACGATCGTATTCACGGATGCTGGTTCTCAGAAACCATTTATGGCTTTTGCGGTCAGAGAAACCTTTGACTATCATCTTGTTGGTGGAGCAGCTGCTGCAGTAGGAGTCGCGCGACGCCGCTTCGATGAAGAAACGGGTGAACCCGTGGACAATGTGACCGATTGGGCACTAAATGAGTTTGTGGTGCACTACGGCGATGCGAGTATCACAAAAGATGCGATATTCCACTATGTGTATGCTGTCCTCAATGACCCAATCTACCGAGAGAAATACGCGCTCAACCTGAAGCGGGAGTTTCCGCGCATCCCATTCTATTCCGACTTTGAGCGTTGGTCAGCATGGGGCGAGCAGCTCATAGCGATACACACTCGGTATAAGGCGGTGGAGCCGTGGCCCGTCGAGCGCGTCGACACGGCGAATGCCAGGCGGGCGAAGGGTACGCACCCAAAGCCGATTCTGAAGTCGATACCCGACGAAGGCCTTGTTCGCGTCGATGAGGACACACAGATTACCGGCATACCGCGTGAAGCCTGGAACTACCGCCTCGGCAGCCGCTCGGCCATCGATTGGGTACTCGACCAGCACAAGGAGAAGACTCCCCGCGACCCCACGATCCGGGAGAAGTTCAACACCTATCGGTTCGCCAACTACAAGGAGAGCATGATCGCGCTGCTTGCGAAGGTGGTGCGGGTGAGCCTCGAGACCGTCGCCATCACGGAAGCGATGCGGACGCTGGACCGAGCAGAAACGGAAGACGACGAATGACGAGCCTCTTCAAGGTACAGAACGGCCGCCTCATACGGGCCGAGCGCGGGGCCCTTTCAGAAGAGCGTCTGATCGAAACATGGGTGGCCGAGGACCCGGCCCTGCTCGGTCTCGATGCCATGATCATCGGCCGGCAAGTAGCGACCGATCACGGGAAATACATCGACCTGCTGGCGCTGGACCGCGGCGGCGGAGTAATCATCATCGAATTGAAGAAGGACCGCACGCCGCGCGATATCGTCGCTCAGGTGCTAGACTATGCCAGTTGGGTGCGGACTCTCACCACGCCCGCCATTTACGAGTTGGCGGAGCGTCATCTGGGAGCACGGCTCGCCGCAGCCTTTCAGGAGCATTTCGGCGAACGAATTCCAGAGAGGTTGAATGGCACACACTCAATGTTGATTGTTGCCAGTGAGCTTGATGCCGGATCTCGGAGGATTGTCGAGTATCTATCCGAGGAACATGGGGTCGGCATCAACACGGCATTCTTCAACGTTTTTGCCGCCGACGGATCAGAGTGGCTGACCACAGATTTCCTGCTGGACCAAGCTGCCGTGGAGGAGCGATCAGAACGCAAGGTCCGCGCGCCGTGGTCGGGATTTTATTTTATGAATGCGGGTTTGTCCGATTTCCGCTCCTGGAAGGACATGAGGCGCTACGGCTATGTCCAAGCGGGAGGCGGGCAATTCTACTCGGGCAGGCTCGACCAACTCACAGAGGGAGACAGGGTATTTGTCTATCACAAAGGCGCAGGGTACATCGGGTTCGGGACGGTCACATCCGCGAAGGTGCTCGCTAGCCAGTTCCAAACACCAGAAGGGCCTCTGTTCGAGCAGCCTTTAGACGCTCCGGCGATCAAGACGCGCCCGTCGGACCCCGAGGTGGCCGAGTACGTCGTCGGTGTCGATTGGATAAAGACCTACGATACGGATGAGGCGCGGACGTTTCGTGGCATATTCGCTAATCAGAATGTCGTATGCAAGCTACGCGACCCAGCCACAATAGACTTCCTTGTTCGGGAGTTCGGCGTCGAACAGGCGACGTGAGCCCTAATCCCCCCGATCCCCCTCGCCGCGCGGCTTCTTCGTCTCCGAATGCTGGCGCCTGTCCGCCGCCAGGCTCCGGCCGACGTCGACGCTTTCCTTGAAGCGGCCCTCCTCGTCGCGGCGGACGTATCTCTTGTCGCCCTCGTGCGGCTCGATCAGTTCGCGCTTGCTCATGATTGCGGCTCCTTTTCGTCGCTGGACCCGCAACGAACAACGTGGATGATTCAGGCTTTGTTCCGGACCCTGCCTCCTCACACGTGCAGCGCCAGCGCGGCAGCGACGACGGCGAGGAGGAAGGCGAGGATCTGGACGAGGTCCCAGGGGACCCAGCCGGGGCGGTCGAGGTTGCGGCGCCTGCGGCGGCGGTGCTCGGCGACGGCGGCGGCGACGGCGAGCGCGAGCAGCGCTCCGGCGGCGGTCCAGAGGAGGGTGGCGGCGTCGAGATCGAGATCGTCGGGGTCCATGGCGCGGCGCTTCTACGCCTTCCGGGCGGCGAGGGAAGCTCCCCGCGTCGGCGAGGAGGGTCCGGTGCCTTGCCTCTTCATTGGGGGTGCGTCATGAGCGCGGGCGACCCGCTTTTCGAGGAGACACGCATGACCCGCACCGGACGCTCCGCCGCTTTCGCCTTCGCCCTCGCTTCCGCCGCCGCGGCCCTGCTCGCCGGCTGCGCGCCGTCGGCGGCGGCTTTGCAGTCGGCGGCGGACGATGTCGGCGCCGACGCGGCGATCGCCGCCTCGATCGCGGCGCCGACCCGCACCCCCGCCAACACGCTGCGCGACCAGTACCGGCATCCGCGCGAGACTTTGGGCTGGTTCGGGGTGCGGCCCGACCAGAACGTCGTCGAGATCTGGCCGGGCGGCGGCTGGTATACCGAGATCCTGGCGCCCCTGCTCGCCGAGCGCGGGCAATTGTGGGTGGCGGCGAACGGCGGCGGGCTCGACCGCGTCAAGGCGATGATGGCGAAGGATCCGGCGACCTACGGCAAGGTGAGGCTCGCCGCCTTTCCGGCGTTCGAGGCGGGGGACGCGCGGGTGCCGGACGGGTCGGCGGACGTGGTCCTCACCTTCCGCAACGTCCACAATTGGCGGATGGGCTATCAGCGCGACGACAAGCAGGATTACGCGCCCGAGGCGTTCCGGCAGATGTTCCGCATGCTGAAGCCCGGCGGGGTGCTCGGCGTCGTCGACCACCGGCTGCCCGAGAGCGCGCCCGACGAGCGGGAGAAGACCAGCGGATATATCAAGGTCTCGACCGTGCGGCGGCTGGCGGAGGAAGCGGGATTTCGTCTTGCGGGCGCCTCCGAGGTCAATGCGAACCCGCGCGATACGACGGACTGGCCTCAGGGCGTGTGGACTCTTCCCCCGAGCCTCGCCCTCAAGGACCAGGACCGCGAAAAATATCTCGCGATCGGCGAGAGCGACCGGATGACGCTCAAATTCGTGAAGCCAAGATGAAAGCCGGCGGCTTCATCGGGGATGAAGCCGGGGGCGGGGCGCTCCGGTTCCTCCCCGGCAGGGGAAGGGGGACCAGCCGCATGCTGGTGGAGGGGGCCCCGCGTGCGTGCGGCGCCCTTCGCGGAGGCCACCCATCGCCTCCGCCAAAGCAGGGGCCGCTTACTTGGTGAGGCGGTCGACCTTGGACTGGAGGTCGGCGAGCTCGGCCTTGAGGCGCTCGATCTCGTCCTCGCGGGCGGCGGAGGCGGGGGCGGGCTGCTGGGGCGACGCTTCGGCCGGCCGACGGGCGGCGCCGCCGGCGGCGGCCTGGAACAGCTCCATGTTGCGTCGCGCCATCTCGGCCAAGGGCCCGCCGGTGAAGGCGCCGGCGAGCGCGTCGCGGAACTGGGACTGGTTGCGCTGGAAGGCGTCCATCGACGCTTCGAGATATTGCGGCAGCATCGACTGCATCTGGTCGCCGTACATGCCGATCAGCTGGCGCAAGAAATTGACCGGCAGCATGGTCTGGCCGCGCGATTCCTCGTCCATGATGATCTGCGTCAGCACCGAGCGGGTGATGTCCTCGCCGGTTTTGGCGTCGACCACTTTGAACTCGCGCTTCTGCCGCACCATCTCGGCGAGGCGCTCCAAAGTGATGTAGCTCGAGCTTTCGGTGTCGTAGAGGCGGCGGTTCGCGTATTTCTTGATGACGACGAGATCAGCCGGCGCTGCCATGAACGATACCCTCCCACCTGACAAATCCTCACTAACACCAAAGCTTACCGCACCGCAACACAGGCCGCGGCCGCTGCCTTTGTTCCTCGCGCTGCTGCGCAGCGAAACCGCCCCGCAGCCGGAGCGGATGCGCCGCGCGCTCGAGGGGCTGCGGAAGTATCAGGAGGCGGAGCGCGCGGCGCCGATCCCGCCGATGCCGGCGGTGGCGGAGCGGATGGGCGCGGCGCTGCGCGACTATGGCGGCGCGGGCCCGCCGGTGCTGTTCGTGCCGTCGCTGATCAACCCGCCGAACATCCTCGATCTCGGGCCGGAGAGGTCGCTGCTGCGCTGGCTCGGCGGCCGGGCCGTGCGGCCGCTGCTGCTCGACTGGGGCTGGGATGTTGCGCGACGCCGAGGCCTGTCGGTCTCCGGCCATGTCGAGGAGATCGTCGCGCCGCTGATCGAGGAATTGGGGGAGAAGCCGGCCCTGGTCGGATACTGCCTCGGCGGGACGATGGCGATGGCGGCCGCGGCCCGGGCGGAGGTGCGGAGCGTCACGGCGATCGCGGCCCCGTGGCATTTCTCCGGCTTCCCGGAGGAGGCGCGGGCGGCGCTGGCGCGGTTGTGGCAGGAGGCGGAACCCATTGTCCGCCAGCTCGGCATGCTGCCGATGGAGATGCTGCAGGCCGCCTTCTGGAGCCTCGATCCGGCGCGGACGGTGGCGAAGTTCGAACGGTTCGCCGGCATGGAAGGCGGCGAGGCGCAAGCCTTCGTCCGACTCGAGGATTGGGCCAATGACGGGCCGCCGCTGCCAGAGGCGGCCGCGCGGGAGCTGTTCGAAGATTTCTTTGCCGCCGATCTTCCCGGACGCGGGGAATGGCGCGTGAGCGGCCGGACGATCAACCCCGCCGACCTCCCGTGCCCGCTCCTCGACATCGTCTCGACGAGCGACCGGATCGTGCCCGCGGCCAGCGCCTCGGGAGCGGGGGAGCGGCTCGAGCTGGCGAAAGGCCATGTGGGAATGGTGGTCGGAAGCGGGGCGGAGGAGGTGCTGTGGGAGCCGCTCGCCCGCTGGCTTTCGCGCACCAATCCTAGCTGCTAGGGCCGCGCGGCCCGCGAGACTCAGGAGATCATCGAATGACCGACGTCGTCATCACCGCCGCCAAGCGCACACCGGTGGGCGCGTTTCTCGGCGCGTTCGCGACGACGCCGGCGCATGCTCTCGGGCAGGTGGCGATCGAGGCCGCGCTGGCCCAGGCAGGCGTGTCTCCCGACGAGGTGTCGGAGGTGATCCTCGGCCAGGTGCTGACCGCGGCGCAGGGGCAGAATCCGGCGCGGCAGGCGTCGATGGCCGCGGGCGTGCCAAAGGAAATCCCCGCCTGGGGCGTCAATCAGGTGTGCGGCTCGGGCCTGCGTGCCGTCGCTCTCGCCGCCCAGGCGATCCAGACCGGGGACGCGCGCATTGTCGTCGCCGGCGGGCAGGAGAGCATGAGCCTTTCCACCCACGCGCAGGCGGTCCGGGCGGGGACCAAGATGGGCAGCCTCGAGCTCATCGACACGATGATCAAGGACGGCCTCACCGACGCCTTCAACGGCTATCACATGGGCATCACGGCGGAGAACCTCGCCGAGCAATATCAGATCACCCGGGACGACCAGGATGCTTTCGCCGCCGCGTCGCAGCAGAAGGCCTCGCGGGCGCGGGCCGACGGGCGCTTCCGCGACGAGATCGCGCCGGTGACGGTGAAGGGCCGCAAGGGCGACACGATCGTCGAGAACGACGAATATATCCGCGACGGCGTCGAGCAATCGGCGCTCGCCGGCCTTCGCCCCGCCTTCCGCAAGGACGGGACGGTGACCGCGGGCAACGCGTCCGGCCTCAACGACGGCGCGGCGGCGCTGGTGGTGATGAGTCGCGAGGAAGCCGAGCGCCGCGGCGCGACCGTGCTCGCCCGCGTCGCCAGTTGGGCGTCGGCGGGAGTGGACCCCTCGATCATGGGCATCGGGCCGGTGCCCGCCAGCCAGCGGGCGCTGGAGAAAGCGGGCTGGACGATCGCCGACCTCGACCTCATCGAGGCGAACGAGGCCTTCGCGGCGCAGGCGCTTGCGGTGGGCAAGGAGCTCGGCTGGGAAGCGGAGAAGGTGAACGTCAACGGCGGCGCGATCGCGATCGGCCACCCGATCGGCGCGTCGGGCGCGCGGGTCCTGACCACCCTGCTCTACGAGATGGCGCGCCGCGATGCGAAGAAGGGCCTCGCCACCTTGTGCATCGGCGGCGGCATGGGCATCGCGCTGTGCGTCGAACGCGACTGATCTCGATGAGCTTCCGGGCAAGCCCGGGCTACCCCTGTAACACTGTTGCAGGACGGCTACAGCGGCTGAACATTCGCTTAACCGGCCACCCCAAAGGCTTGAACCGCCACCCCATTTCGTCTCTGCCAGATGGCAGAAGCCGCGCGTGGCAAGCAGCGCGGCAGATATGGGGACTACAGCATGAAAAAATTTCCTTTGCTCGGCAGCAGCGCGCTGCGGCCTGCCGCTGTGATCGGCCTTTCGCTGGCGCTCGCCGCGCCGGCCTTTGCGCAGGAAGTCGCTGACGAGGCGGATCAGCCGGAGCAGATGCAGAGCGAAGTCGAGCTCGAGTCCGGCACCGATGCGCAGACCGGCGCGCAGGGTGAGCCGGCGGCAGCGGGCGAAGACCAGGCGATCACCGTCACGGGCTCGCGCATCCGCCGTCCGAACCTCGAATCGACCGTTCCGATCACCTCGGTCGGCGGCGAGGAATTCTTCCAGACCGGCCAGGTTTCGGTCGGCGACCAGCTGAACGAGCTGCCGGCTCTGCGCAGCACCTTCAGCCAGTCCAACTCCACCCGTTTCCTGGGCACCGCGGGCCTCAACCTGCTCGACCTTCGCGGGCTGGGCACGCAGCGTACCCTCGTGCTGCAGAACGGCCGCCGACACGTCGGCGCCGACATCCTGAACTACGCGACCACGGTCGACGTCAACCAGATCCCGACCGACCTCATCGAGCGCGTCGACGTTGTGACCGGCGGCAACTCCGCGATCTACGGTTCCGACGCGATCGCGGGCGTCGTCAACTTCGTCCTCAAGCAGAACTTCGAGGGCATTCAGCTGCGCGGCCAGGGCGGCGTCGGCCAGTGGGGTGAGCCGGGCAGTTATTATGCCAGCCTTCTCGCCGGCACGAACTTCGCCGACAACCGCGGCAACATCGCCGTCAACGTCGAATATGCGCATCAGGGCGACTTCTACGCCTCTCAGCGCAAGCACCTGAGCAGGCCGTCGGGCTTCGTGATCGTCGACACCGACCCGGCCAGCGCCCCGTCGGACGACGAGCCGGATCGCCGCTTCTTCGAAGACATCCGGAACGCCACCTATACCGAGGGCGGTTCGATCTACTTCTGCTGCGACTTCATCGATCCGGTCGGCAACCCGAACATCGGCAATCCCGGCCTGTTCACCATCCCCTACATCTTCCAGCCGAACGGGACGCTCATCCCGCAGACCGGCGAGCGGATCGGCGCCAACTTCTTCGGCGCCTTCATCGGCGGCAATGGCAGCACCTTCCGCGAAGGGCGGCAGTTCGGCCTCCAGCCGCGTCTCGACCGCTATGCGATCAACGCGCTCGGCCACTTCACCGTCAGCGACGCCTTCGAGCCCTTCTTCGAGGCGAAATATGTCCGCACCGACAGCTTCGGAAACGCCAGCGGCCCGTTCTTCACCTCGGCCACCGGCTCGCCGCGTGAAATCTTCTTCACCGACAATCCGTTCCTGAACCCGCAGGCCCGCTCGACGATCCTGAGCAACTACGGGCTCGGCGAGGACGAAGACACCTACTTCTACCTGTTCCGGAGCGTCACCGAGCTCGGGAACCGCGAGGAGAAGGCGAAGCGCGAAACCTACCGCTTCGTCGGCGGCGTCCGCGGCGACTTCAACGAGGATTGGAGCTACGAAGTCTCGGCGAACTACGGCCTCTTCAAGGAGAAGACGAAGATCCTGGGCAACGTCAATCTCCAGCGCTACCTGCTGGCGATCGACGCGGTCGACGAGGGTCTGGCCACCGGCGGCGCCGCGAACGGTCACATCGTCTGCCGTGCGCAGGTCGATCCGACGGCTGCGGTTCCGTACGAGTTCCCGCTGAATGAGGCTTTTGCGCAGTCGCAGCTCGCTGCCGACGTCGCGGCCTGCGTGCCGGTCAACCTGTTCGGTGCCGGGAACATTACCCCGGAGGCGCGCAACTACCTGACCCAGGATACGCTCGCCCGGGGCCGGATCGAGCAGTTCGTGGTCAACGGCTTCCTCAGCGGCGATACGAGCCAGTGGTTCGAGCTGCCGGGCGGCCCCGTCGGCTTCGCGCTCGGTGCCGAATACCGCCGGGAGGACGCGCACTACATCCAGGATCCGGTCACCGCTTCCGGCCTCACCTTCTACAACGCGATCCCGGAGTTCGATCCGACGTCGTTCGAGGTGAAGGAAGCGTTCGCCGAAATCCGGCTTCCGATCCTGAGGGATGTGCCCTTCTTCCAGGAGCTGACCATCAGCGCCGCCGGCCGCGTCGCCGATTACAAGGGTGCGACCGGTACCGTCTTCGCCTACAATGCCGGTGCGGAATGGGCTCCGGTCCGGGATCTTCGGTTCCGCGGCAACTTCTCGCGCGCGGTCCGGGCACCGAACCTTGCGGATCTGTACACACCGCTGGGCCAGAACTTCGCTCCGGGGTTCGTCGATCCGTGCGCCCTCGCCAACATCGGCGCTGGCGCGGCCACTCGCGAGGCGAACTGCCAGGCGGCGGGCGTTCCAGCCGACTTCGACTACCAGTACACGTCGTCGCTGGGCTTCCTCTCGGGCGGCAACCCCAACCTCAACGAGGAAACGTCGGACTCGCTCACCCTGGGCGGTGTGTTCCAGCCGCGCTTCTTCCCGGGCTTCGCGCTGTCGGTCGATTACTACAACATCACCGTGAACAAGGTGATCACGTCGCCTTCGGCTCAGCAAATCGTTGATGCTTGCTACGACGCGTCCGACCTCAACAACCAGTTCTGCGCGCTCTTCTCGCGCGCTGGAGCTGGCGGCGGACCGCGTGGTGAGATCGAAGGGCAGATCCTGGAGAACAGCCTCCAGGTGATCCCGCTGAACTACGCCAAGCTGAAAGTCCGCGGCATCGACGCCGAGGCCTCCTACCGGCATACGTTCCCCCGCGTCGGTACGCTGAGCACGCGGGTCATCTACACCCACGTGCTGCAGGCCGACGAGTTCCTGAACCCGGGCGATCCGGGCCGGGCGGATCAGTACCTGCTCGAGCTCGGCGATCCGAAGGACTCGTTCAACTGGAACCTCGACTTCAAGTCGGGCCCTGTCACGGTCGGGTACCAGATGCGCTACCTCGGCAAGATGCTGCTCAACACGGCCGAGTACGAGTTCTTCTTCTCGAAGCAGGGACGTGAGCCGTCGAACCCGGACTGGGCGGAGCGCCGGTTCTACCCGTCGATCTTCTACCACGACGTTCGGTTGAGCTACGATGTCGGGAAGGACTTCAACTTCTACCTCGGCATCGACGACGTCACCAACCGCAGGCCTCCGCTCGGCGCGAGCGGCATCGGCGGCGGCAGCGGCATCTACCGGAATATCGGCCGCTTCTTCTACGCGGGCGCGGTCGCGAAGTTCTAAGCGACAAGCCCTCAGCCACCTTCAGGGCCGGGACGCATGTCCCGGCCCTTCTTTTTTGGTGACGGGGCGGACCGCCGGCTGGCAGACTGGCGACTATGTCGAATGACGGGCGAACGATTGCCGAGCAGGCCGAGAGGCTGGCCGCCGCGGGACGCGTGGCGGAAGCACTGTCCCTGCTCGCGCAAGGCGCGGAACGGCGCGATGCCGAGGCGTGCTTCACCCTTGCCGTCTGGCGCCTCGCCGGCCGGGCGGTGCCACGCGACCTCGCACTGGCGCGGGAGATGTTCGGCCGGGCGGCAGCCGCCGGCCACCCGCAGGCCGGGGCAGTGTACCGCGCCTTCGTCGCCAACGGCACCGGCGGCCCCCGCCAATGGCGTGAAGCGCTCCGTCTCCTCCGCTCCAGCAAGGATGCCAATGCCCGGCGGCAGCTTGAGATTATCTCCGCGATGCACCTGACGGAGGATGGCGATTCAGTCGCCGTCAGCCCCGCCGAGATTCTCAGCGAAAGCCCTTCGGTCTCGCTGCTCCGCTCGTTCATGACCCCGCGCGAGTGCGATTACCTCGCGGACGCGGCCTCGCCTTTGTTCAGCGATTCGGTGGTGGTGGACCCCGCCACCGGCCGGCTTGTCCGCGACCCGGTCCGCACGTCCGAGGCTGCGGCTTTCCCGCTCGCGCTGGAAGATCCGCTGATCCACGCCCTGAACCGCCGCATCGGCGCGGCAAGCGGCACCGATCCCGCGCAAGGCGAACCGCTCCAGGTGCTGCGCTATCGCCCAGGCCAGGAATACAAGGCGCACAGCGACGCCCTCCCCGGCGGCGCCAACCAGCGGATCCTGACCATGCTCGTCTACCTCAATGACGGCTATCAGGGCGGGGAGACTCTGTTCCTGGAGAACGGACTGTCGATCAAGGGGAACCGGGGAGACGCGATCCTCTTCCGCAACGCCGACTTGACAGGGCGGCCGGACCCCGCCGCCCGCCATGCCGGCCTTCCCGTCCGCCGCGGCGTAAAGCTCCTCGCCTCGCGGTGGATTCGGGCGAAGCCGCTTGATCTCACCGGTGGCATGAAGCAAGCGGGCTGAGCCTTCCGCCCGCAGCATCCGGTCTGCCGCGGGACCGCCCACTCGGACAGGACGACGATGAACGAACCGATTTTCACCGGCGCCGGCGACCTTGCGGGGGCGATCGCGAACGGTGCCAGGCTGCTGCGTTCGGATCCGGCCGCGGCCGCCGAGCAGGCGCGCGAGATCATCCGTGTCAACCGCTACGAGGCCGACGGCCACTGGCTGCTCGCCGCCGCGCTCCGCCGGATGGACCGAGAGGAGGACGCTCGGAAGGCGGATATCGACGCGGTCGGGGCCTCCATGTACGATCCGATGCTGTTCGAGGCCGCCATGCTGCTCAGCGAGAATCGGCTCAGTTCCGCCGAGCACATGCTGCGCCGCGCCCTCGAGCAGAGGCCGAACGAACCCGCGGCTCTGCGGATGCTGGCGGAGGTCGCGATGCAGACGGGCTATGTCGCGGAAGCCGAAAAATTGCTCCGCCAGACGGTGCAGACGGCGCCCGGCTTCCGGCGGGCGCGCTCGGACCTCGCCTCCGTCCTCTTTCGGCTCAACCGCGCCGCCGAAGGCAGGGCGCTGCTCGACGACCTCCTCCGCGAGACGGGCGGAGCAGCGCAGGGGAGCGACGGCGACCCGCTCGCCGCCGGCGGAGGGTATGAGGAGTCGATCCGCCTTTACGAGCATATGCTTCGCCGCTTCCCACAGGAGCCGAGGATCTGGCTGAGCTACGGTCATGTGCTGAAGACGGTGGGCCGCCGCGGCGACGCCGTCGCCGCCTACCGGCAAGCGCTGGCGCTGAACCCCGGCGTCGGGGAGGCGTGGTGGGGGCTGGCCGACCTGAAGCTGGAGCGATTCGCAACCGAGGACATCGAGGCGATGACCCGCGCGCTCGAAAGCCAGCTCCCGGAACAGGATCGGATCCAGATCCACTTCGCGCTCGCCAAGGCGCTGGAGGACCGCGGTGACGCCGAGGCAGCCTTTGGACACTATTCGAAGGGGAACCGGCTGCGGCTGGCAGGCATGCCGCACGACGCCGACGCGGTCAGCGACCACGTCACCCGCTCACGCGAGGTGTTCACGCCCTCCTTCTATGCGGCGCGAACCGGCCAGGGGGTGGACGCGCCCGATCCGATATTCGTGCTCGGGATGCCGCGGGCGGGCTCGACGCTGATCGAGCAGATCCTCGCCAGCCATTCGCAGGTCGAAGGGACGATGGAGCTGCCGGACATCCCGGCCTTGGCGCGACAGCTCAATGCGGGCAAGGCGGCGGGGCTGGAGAGGGGGCCCTATCTCGAGGCGGTGCAGGCAATGACGCCGGAGCAGGTCCGTGCCTTCGGCGACAGCTACATGTGGAGCACGCGGCTGCAGCGGAAGACGGGGCGGCCCTTCTTCATCGACAAGATGCCGAACAACTGGCTCCACATCGGCCTCATCCTCCTGATCCTCCCCAATGCGAGGATCATCGACGCACGGCGCGACCCGCTCGACTGCTGCGTGTCGAACTTCCGCCAGCACTTCGCCCGCGGCCAGACCTTCGCCTATTCGCTGGAGGACCTGGGGCGCTTCTACGCCGATTATGTGCGGCTGACGGCGCATTTCGAGAACGTCTTTCCCAGGCGCATCCACCGCGTCGTGCACGAGCGGCTGGTCGATCGACCCGAGGCTGAGATCCGGGCGCTGCTCGATCATCTCGGATTGCCCTTCGAGGAGAGCTGCCTCTCCTTCCATCGTAACGAGCGGGCGGTCCGCACGGCGAGCTCCGAGCAGGTCCGGCGGCCGATCAACAAGGAGGGGATCGGCGGCTGGAAGACGTTCGAACCATGGCTTGGGCCGCTCAAGGACGCGCTTGGGCCGGTGATCGAATCCTATCCGGAGGCGCCCGCCGCCTGGGCCAGCTGACCGCCCGCCGGTGCGCGGGTCGGGAGCGGCGGCCCTTCCACCACCGGGCGGGCGTTCCAATTGTCGCCGTCGTAGGTGTAGCGGGCGTTGCTGCGCGGGTTGAAGCGCGCGCCGTCCCAGGCGATCACCTGGACGTCGATCTCGCTGTTGCGGTGCGCCTCGATCCAGTTGAAGCTCTGGAGCTCGTCGCCTCGCACCCGCACGGAGGTGGCGGTCCCCGCCTGGATGACCAGCGCCTTGCCCGCATTCTGCACCATCTTTCGCGCCGCCTCCGCGTAGGTGCGGTGGAAATGGCCCGCGAGGGCGATGTGGACTCCTGCCTCGCAGACCGCCTTCACCGCGTCATCGTGCCGCCCCACCGCCTCGCTAAGCTCCCCTCCTTCGCCGATGGGCATGGCATAGAGGGGGTGGTGGGTGACGAGGATTCGGGTCTTGTCCTCGGGAACCTCGCGGAATCGATCGCGGATGATCTTCATCTGCTCGCGGTTGATCCGGCCGTCCTTGATGGTGAGCGAACGCGCCGTGTTGATGCCGAGGACGGCGAGATGCTCGTCCTCATACCAGGGGCAGAGGTCGTTGGAGATGTAGCGCTTGTAGCGGGCCAGCGGCCGGGCGAAGCGGCGGGCGACGTCGTAGAGCGGCACGTCGTGATTGCCGGGGACGGCGAGCAGATTGAAGCCGCCGGCGCGGAGGCGGTTGAGCCAGGCCGAGGCCATGCGGAACTGCTCTTCCCGCGCGCGCTGGGTGAAGTCGCCGCTGATGATGACGAGGTTCGGCCGGTGCTCGAGCAGCCACGCTTCGGCCGCCGAGGCGATCTTTTCGTCATGGGCGCCGAAATGGACGTCGGAAAGGTGCGCGATGGTCGCCATGGCGGCCCAACGAGCCGCGTCCCCGCGGGTTTCAGGCCCAGATGCGTTCGTGGCGCGTGCCGAGGGTGGTGAGCAGCTCGTACTGGCTGAGGCCAGACTGGGCGGCGGCGGCCGGGAGCGAGTAATCGAGCTCGACCCAGTCTCCCTCCGCGAGCTCCGGCGCCTCGTCGACCGCGATGGCGGTCAGGTCCATCGAGACGCGTCCGACGACCGGGGCGGGTACGTCCCCGACCAGCGCCTGCCCCCGCCCCGAGAAGCCGCGCAGATAACCGTCGGCATAGCCGATGTTGAGGATGGCGAGCTCGGTCTCGGCGGCGGCCGTGAAGGTCGCGTTGTAGCCGACCGTGGCACCGGCCGGGATCCGCTTCCGCTGAACGATCTGCGCCTCGACATGCACGACTTGACGGATCTGACCCTCCGCTTCGGGGCGGGGAATGCCGCCGTAGAGGGCGAGGCCGGGGCGGGTGAGATCGAAGGCGTAGTCGGCGCCGAGGCAGATGCCCGCGCTGTTGGCGAGGCTCAGCCTCTTCGTCGGCACCGCCGCGGCGACCCCGATAAAAGCGGCGCGCTGGCGCTCGTTCATCTCGCGGTCCTCGTCCCCGCAGGCGAGGTGGCTCATCAAAGTGTCGATCTCGAGGCCGTCGAGCAGGCCGGAGCCGGCCTCGGCGGGGCTCAGGCCGAGCCGGCTGATGCCGGTATCGACCATCACGTCGCAGGGGCGGCCCCTCCCTTCCTCCTTCCACCGCTGCACCTGCCGCGCCGTGTTCAGCACCGGCCGCCCCGGCGAAGCGAGGGCGCGCGGCAGATCCTCTTCCGCGAAGCCGTGGAGCACCGCCAGCGAAGCGTCGCCGGCCCAGTCGAGCAGCGCCTCCGCCTCAGCCCAGGTGGTGACGAAGAAATCCCGGCAGCCGGCGTTGGCAAGGTGCATCGTCACCTCGCGGGCGCCGACGCCGTAGCCGTTCGCCTTCACCGCCGCCCCGCACGCGGCGGCGCCGCTGCGCTCGGCCAGCCAGCGCCAGTTGGATACGAGGGCGTCGGTGTCGATGCGCAGGCGAAGCGGGGAGTGCGTCACGGCGCGCGGATAGCCGCCGCGGCGCGCTTAGTCCAATCGCCTGCCGCGCGTCTCCGGAAGCCAGAGGGCGCTCACGACCAGCGCCATCGCCACCACCGCCATCGTGTACCAGAGGCCGGCGAACGGGTCGCCGGTGCGCGCGACGATGGTCTGGCTGATCAACGGCAGGAAGCCGCCGAAATACCCGGTTCCGACATGGTAGGGGATGGAGAGGGAGCTGTAGCGGATGCGGCTCGGGAAGAGCTCCGCCAGCAGCGCGGCGACAGGGCCGAAGGTGGCGCCGGAGAGGGCGGTGAGGACGGTCATCGCGAGGAGGATGATCGCGATGCTCCCGGCGGGCGGCCGAACCTTGCCCGCGGGGTATCCGGCGGCGGCGAGGGCCGCGTCGAGGCTCTCGGGCCGCGTGTCGACGACGACACTGCCGCCGATGCTGAGCGCAACCGCCGGCCCGTCGGCCTTCGAATAGTGGATGCCCTTCTTCGAGAAGTAATCGAGCAGGCGGCCGCACTCGGTCGCCTGGCCACTGGTGGCGAACGGGTTGTAGGAGCAGTCCGGCCCCGCCACCAGGACGGGAGCGCGCCGCGAGGCGTGGTCGAGCGCGGGATTGGCGGCGCCGGCGATGAGGTCGAATAGGGGAAAGAGGAGCAAGAGCGTCAAGGCATAGCCGATCACCACCGGCTTCTTGCGGCCCACCCGGTCCGACAGCCAGCCGAAGAACACGAACCACCCGAGCCCGATCAGCGCTCCGGCTCCGGCGATCAGCTGCGCCCATGTTTCGTCCACCTTCAGCGCATTCTGGAGGAAGTAGAGGGTTCCGAACATCGCCGTGTACCAGATGACAGTGAGGCCGGCGGCGAGCCCGAGCATCGCGACCAGGATCAGCTTCACGTTGGCGCGCGTGCCGAAGCTCTCCTTGAGCGGATTTCGCGCCAGCTCGCCCTTCTCCTTCATCTCGCGGAACACCGGACTCTCCGCGAGCTTGAGGCGCATCCACAGCGAGATTGCGAGGAGCAGCAGCGAGAAGAGGAAAGGGATCCGCCACGCCCACTCCGCCCATTCGTCGGCGCTGACGAAGGCCTTGGTGCCGAGCACGACGCCGAGGCTGAGCACGAAGCCGGCGGAGACGCTCGCCTGGATGAAGCCGGTGTAGAAGCCCCGCCGGTGCGGCGGCGCATGCTCGGCCACGTACACGGCCGCCCCGCCATATTCGCCCCCGAGCGCCAGCCCCTGCACGATCCGCAGCGCCAGCAAGAGGATCGGCGCGGCGATGCCGATCGACGCATAGCTCGGAACCAGCCCGATCGCCGCCGTGGCGCCGCCCATCAGCGTGATCGTGATGAGGAAGGTGTATTTCCGCCCCAGCCGGTCACCGAGATAGCCGAACAGCACCGCGCCCAGCGGCCGGAAGCCAAAGCCGATCGCGAAGGACGCTAGAGCGAGCAGGAACTGCAGCGTCTCGTTGCCGGCCGGGAAGAACAAGCGCCCGATCACGGCGGCGAGCGTGCCGTAGATGAAGAAATCGTACCATTCGAACACCGTGCCGAGGGACGAGCCGACGATCACCCGCCACGGCGCCCGCCCCTCCTCCCGATCCCCTGCTGGCATCCCCTTCCCCCTATTCGTAGCGCAGCGCGTGGATCGGGTTGGCGCGGGCGATCCGCACCGTATGCGCGGCGACCGTGCCGACCGCGACGGCGAAGGCGAGCGCGCCCGCCGCGACGAAGGGCAGCGGCGTCAGGGCGATGCGGGCGTCGAAGCCATTGAGCCAGTCGCGCATTGCCCACCACGCGACCGGCCAGGCAATGAGGTTCGCAGCGACCACCGGCTTCGACGCCTGCCAGACGAGCAGCCGCACGATGTCGCGCGTGCGGGCGCCGAACACCTTGCGGACGCCGATCTCTTTGGTCCTGCGCTCGGCGGTGAAGACGGCGAGGCCAAGCAGTCCGAGGCAGGCGACGAGGACCGCCACCAGCGCGAAGGCTCCGAAAATCCGCCCGCGCGCTTCCTCCGCATCGTAGAAGCGGGCGGTGACCTCCTGCGCGAATTGCGCATCCATCGGCACGTCGGGCGAGAAACCGCGCCAGACGTCCTCGATCCGGCTTCGGACGGAGCGCGGATCGCCACCGGCGACGCGAAGAATGCCGTTCCAAGCGGAGGTGCGATCCCAGACGAAGGCCATCGGAAGGACCGGGTCTCGTGCCGAGCGGAAGCGCGCGTCCTCGACGACGCCGATCACGACCGACGCCTTGCCTGCGCCGACGGCGAAGTTCAGTGCCTTGCCCACCGCAGCCTCCGGCGTTCCGAACCCAAGGCGCTTCACTGCCGTCTCGTTGAGGATGAGCGGCACGGTACGTGCCCAGAGCTGGTCCTTGAGCTTCTGATATTGGTCGTCCGGCGGCGGGGTCGAATTCTCGGAGGGCCGCCGCTCGTCGAAGTTGCGCCCGGCCTTCATCTCGAGCCCCGCCGCGGCGAAGAAATGCGGATCGACCCAACCGACCTCGAACTGAAGCGGCTTTGCCGTTCCCGGCAAGGTGACATCCTGGCGGGCGATGCCGCCCACGCCGAGGATGACCGAGCCGCGGCTCGCATCGACGACCCCGGGGAGCCGCCGGATCCGCTCCAGAAAGATGTCCTGCGAGTCGCCGAGCTCGCCGAGGTTCGCGATCTGGAGGAGCCGCATGCGATCATATCCCGGATCGAGGCTGCGCACGAAGGCGGTCTGACCGTGCACGACCAGCGTGCAGACGATGAGGCCGACCGAGACGGCGAATTGGACGATCACGAGGGCGGTGCGAAGCCGGCCCGAGCCGGGCGCCTCGGAGACGGATGCATTCGCCTTCAGCACGCGCCCCGGCATGAAGCGCGAGAGGTAGAAGGCGGGGTAGAGGCCGCTCCCGATCCCGACGAGCAGCGCGAGCAGCACGATGGGCAGCACCACCCCGCGCGGGTCGCCGTAGGAGACGGCGAGGTCCGCGGCGAGGAAGCGCGACAGCCAGGGCAGCGCAAGCTCGACGATGGCGAGCGCGGCCGCCAGCGCGACGAAGGTGAAGAGCAGAGCCTCGCCCACGAACTGCACCACCAGCTGCCGCCGCGTGGCGCCCAGGAGCTTGCGCAGCGCCACCTCGCGGGCGCGGCGGCTCGCCTGCGCGGTCGCGAGATTGGTGAAGTTGATGCAGGCCATCGCCAGGATGAGCAACGCCACCACGGCGAAGTTGAGGATGAAGCCGCGGTCCGCGTTCGGGCGCATGCCGCCAGCGTCGCCGAGGTGGATGTCGCCGATCTTGACCAGCCGGAAGTGCATTTCCTGCCCGGACCGCCATTCGGGAGGCAGATGGCGCTTCTCCCAGGCGGGGAGCCGTGCGTTCAGCGCATCCGCCGCCGTGCCCGGCTTCAGCTTGACGTAGGTCGGGCCGCAAACGCAGCCCCAATTGCTCTCCAGCGGAAGCTCCGGCGGCGGCGAGACCGGATCGAAGCGTGCGAGCAGGGCGAATTCCAGATGCGTGTTCTTCGGCAGGTCCTGGAGGACGCCGGTGACCCTGTAATCCTGCGCCGCCTGCTCGGTCCGGAAGGTGAGCACCTGGCCGAGAGCGGGCGCATCGCCGAACAGCTTGTGCGCCTCCGCCCGGGTCAGCACCACGCTGCGCGGCTTCGACAGCGCGGTCGCTGGATCGCCGGCCACGAACGGCAGGGGCAGGATGTCGAACACGGGACCGTTGACGAAGAGGAGGGCACCCGTCCTCACGATGCGGCCGCCCCGCTCGATCTTCGCGCCACCGATTTGGGCGTGGACGGTGGCTTCGACCTCGGCGAAGTCGGACTTCAGCGCCCCCGCCGCCTCGTAGGGGCCCATCTGATTCGGCATCCTCTCGCCGGATGGGGAGACGATGATCGTCTGGAGCTGGTAGACATGCTCCGAGCCGGGAATCCACCGGTCGTAGGTGAGCTCGTAGCGGACGAAGATGAGGATGATCAGCGCGGCGGCGAGGCCGACCGCCAGCCCGAAGATGTTGATGAGCGTGTAGGTCCAGCTCCTTGTCAGGCTCCGTATCGCGGCCGTGAAGTAGCGCCCCACCACCCGAGCCTTATAGCCCTGAACCGCCGCTGCCGCTACGGACCAGCGCCGTCTCCGCCACGCGTTGCGAGCGGGCCGCCTTCGCCTGCGGCAACGGCGTTGCGTCATTCCTCTCCGCCCGCTCGTCCGGCCTGTGCGTCAATGGCTTCTTGAGCAGCAGGTCGCGCGTGACGGGCGGGCGAGGTTGCGAAGCCGCGGCGAACCGGCCTAAGCGCTCCGGCGACGGCAGGTGCGTCGCGGGTTCGTTCGTTCGGATGGTTGCACAAGAGCTATTGTCTGGGTTCATCCGGTCGAGCTTCCGCTCGGTCTGGTCGCTCGAGCTGCTCCTCCTCCTGAAGCGCGAGCAACGCAACCTGACCGCCGACGAGATCGTCCGGAGCCTGCGGGCAAGCGACCTGATCGTTTCGCAGAGCCTCGCAAGCCTCGCCGCCGCCGGCCTGGTGGCGCAGGACGAAGCGGGTGCGGCCGCCTACGCGCCGGCACCGTCTTTGGGCCGTCTGGTGGAGGCGACGGAGTCTTTCTATGCCCGGAGCCCGGATGCCGTGCGGCGGCTGATCGTCGGCGGCTCCGCAGGGGGACTGGCGGCGTTCGCCGACGCCTTCAGGCTGAGGAAGGATTAGCATGCAGGAACTTCTGCCGGCGATCGTCTACTTCCTCTGCTTCGCCACCAGCAGCGCCTGCGCGTGGCTGCTCGGCAGCAGCTACCGGCGGAGCCGCGCGCGGCTGCTACTGTGGAGCGCGCTCTGCTTCCTGTTCCTCGCGGCCAACAACCTGCTGGTGATCGTTGACCTGTTGCTGCTGCCGCAGGTCGACATCCGCCTCGGGCGGCTGCTCCTCTCGCTCGCCGCCGTCGGGGCGCTGCTGTTCGGCTGCATCTGGGACATGGAGGAGGAGTGAGGATGGCGCTTTACGACTTTCTCTCCGGCGCGGTGACCTTCGGCTTCGTGGTGGCGGGGCTCTTTTTCCTCCGCTTCTGGCGCCGCACCCGCGATCCGCTGTTCCTTGCTTTCGCCCTCGCCTTCTGGCTGCTCGGCATCGGCCAGGCGCTTCTCGCGCTGGGCAGCGTGCCGGTGGAGGAGCGCAGCTGGATATTCCTGTTCCGCCTCGCCGCCTTCGCGCTGATCATCGCGGCGATCGTGCGCAAGAACCGCAGGTCCGGGGGAGCGCCCAGGCGCGACTAGCGCCGCTCATCGCTTGCGGCTCGCCTCGGCCACCGCGACCTCGAGCGCGCGCTCGGCGGGGACGACTATATCGGGTGCCACCCCGCTGCCCTCCCAGCTGCCGCCGGAGGGAGGCTTCATTCGTCCGATCGGCATGATCACGACATAGTCGCTTTCCAGATCCATCCCGGCGCTGGGGCTCGCGCCTCCGCCCGTCGCCTCCCCGACGACGATCCCGCGCCCCAGCCGCTTCAGCTCGAATGCCGTCGCCTCGGCCGCGGAGAAGGAGCCTTTCGAGACGAGGACGTAGACCGGCTGGTCGGGGAATGCCGGCCGGGGCGGCGAGTCGGTGAACCGCCGCTCGAGGTGTGGCGCAAGATGGGTGCAGGCGTCCGGATGTTCGGCCGGCGGGGGAGCGCAGACCCGCCACTCGATCGCCGTCAGCTCTGCCCGTGCCGGCACGAGATGCCCGAGCAGCCGGCCGAAGCTCGCCTCGCCGCCGCCGCCGTTGGCGCGCAGGTCGAGGATCAGCGCGGGGGCGCCGCGCAGCTTGTCCATCGCCGCGTCGACGGCCGCGGCCGATTCGGGGAGGTTGCTGAACCCCGTCACCTCCATGTATCCGGCGCCGCCCGGCAGCCGCTCGACCCTGCCGATGCCGTAGGTGCTGAGCGACGGGTCGTCCGCGGGCGGCGGGTTCGGGCCCTTGACGAACACGCTGAGATGCTTGTCGCCAGAAGTCCTGCGCAGCCCGTCGTTCAGCGCGGCGAGGAAAGCGTCGCGATCGTCGAT
>DASVVY010000152.1:0-8865 GCA_036386335.1 Allosphingosinicella sp.
TGTGAAAGCTTGGCGAACGTCACCGTGATCGGCGGCCAGTGGGGCGACGAGGGCAAGGGCAAGATCGTCGACTGGCTCGCGAGCCGGGCGGATGTGGTCGCGCGCTTCCAGGGCGGCCACAATGCCGGCCATACGCTCGTCGTCGGCGACCAGACCTACAAGCTCTCGCTCCTCCCATCCGGCCTCGTCCGCGGCACCCTCTCGGTGATAGGCAACGGCGTCGTCCTCGATCCCTGGGCGCTCAAGGCGGAGGTGGAGAAGCTCGCGGCCCAAGGGGTCTCCGTCACGCCCGAGACGCTGCAGATCGCCGACAATTGCCCGCTGATCCTCCCTTTCCACCGCGATCTCGACGCGTTGCGCGAGGACGCGTCCGGCCAGGGCAAGATCGGCACCACCCGCCGCGGCATCGGCCCGGCCTATGAGGACAAGGTCGGCCGCCGGGCGATTCGGGTCTGCGACCTCGGCCACCTCGACGACCTCGCCCCGCAGATCGACCGCCTCTGCGCCCATCACGACGCGCTGCGCGCCGGCTTCGGCGAGCCGCCGATCGACCGCGGCCGCCTCCGCGACGACCTCTCCGAGATCGCCGACTTCGTCCTCCAGTTCGCCCGCCCCGTCTGGATCACCCTGAACGAGGCCAAGGCGCGCGGCGAGCGGATCCTGTTCGAGGGTGCCCAGGGGGTGCTGCTCGACGTCGACCACGGCACCTATCCCTTCGTCACCTCGTCCAACACCATCGCCGGCACCGCCTCGGGCGGCAGCGGCCTCGGTCCCTCCGCCGCCGGATTCGTGCTCGGCATCGTCAAGGCCTACACCACCCGCGTCGGCGCAGGTCCCTTCCCGACCGAACTCGAGGACGAAATCGGCCAGCGCCTGGGCGAGCGCGGCCGCGAGTTTGGCACCGTCACCGGGCGCAAGCGCCGCTGCGGCTGGTTCGACGCCGTGCTCGTGCGCCAGTCCTGCGCCGTCTCGGGCGTCACCGGCGTCGCCCTGACCAAGCTCGACGTGCTCGACGGCCTCGACGAGATCCGCATCTGCACCGGCTACCGCCTGCCGGGCGCGACGCTCGATCATTTCCCGGCCCACGCCGCCGACCAGGCGGCGGTCGAGCCGATCTATGAATCGATCGAGGGCTGGCAGGAATCGACCGCCGGCGCGCGCAGCTGGGCCGACCTTCCGGCGCAGGCGATCAAGTACATCCGCCGCATCGAGGAACTTTGCCGAATATCCGTCGCTTTGGTGTCGACGAGCCCCGAGCGCGAGGACACGATCCTGGTGAGGGATCCCTTCGCGGACTGAGAGAGGGCGGCGGAAGCGGAGCTGCGATGACGAGCCGACACGCCACCAGCCTGCTGCCACGCATCGGCGACACGCCGGTAATCCGCCCAACGGGCCGCTCGCTTCGCGATTGGGCGGCGCTGATCGGCATCGGCGCCGTGCAGTGGCCGTGGCTGCTTAGGAGCCTCGACGGCGGCACGCTGGAAGCGAAGCAGGCGCTGCTCGACCGCCTCGATCTCCCGCACCACGCGCTTCCCAATCTGGGCTCGTGGAAGGCGGATACCGGCCTCCTCACCCTGCTCGCCGACCATATCGAGGAGAAGAAGCCGAAGCTCGTGGTCGAATTCGGCACCGGCGCTTCGACTCTCGTCATAGCGCGCGCGCTGCAGAGATCGGGCGGCGGACGGCTGATCAGCTTCGAGCAGCATGCCGATTTCGTCGACGCAACCCGGCAATGGCTTGCCGATTACGGCCTCGCGGCGGACCTGCGCTCCGTCTCGTTGCGGCCGTCACCGGACGGCTGGCCCGGCCTCTGGTACGACCACGGGCGGCTGCCGCGGAACATCGACCTGATGCTGGTCGACGGCCCGCCCTGGACGATCCATCCGCTCACCCGCGGCGCCGCGGCCTCGCTGTTCGACCGCATCGCGCCGGGCGGAACGGTGATGCTCGACGACGCCGCCCGCCCGGGCGAACGCCTCGTCGCCCGCCGCTGGCGCAAGGCCCACCCGGATTTCGACTTCCGCCTCTGGACCGGCGGCACCAAGGGCACGTTGATCGGGACGAGGCGGGGGTAGATTCGAGTTGGGTTCGGACCCTTTTCGACTAAGCCGAATCCCCTCACCCCTACCCCTCTCCCCAAGGAGAGGGGAAAGGACGGAGCCGGCTCAAAACCGCTCTCCCTGGGGGAGAGGGGTAGGGGTGAGGGGTCACGGCGTCAGCGGGCAGGCCGGGAGTCCACGCCGCGCCTATGCCGTGGCAGCCCGCGCGAACCCCTCCGACGCCTCCCCTTCCACCTCCTCCACATCCACCCGCTCGACGCGCGCCGCAGGCGGGCCGCGACGGCAGGCTTCGATCAGCGCCTCGACCGCCGCCTCCTCCCCGAACGCGACCACCTCGACGCTGCCGTCGCGCCGGTTGCGCACCCAGCCGCGCACCCCGAGCGCCTGCGCCTTGTCGACCGTCCAATTGCGGAAGAAGACACCCTGCACCCGACCGTGCACCCGCACGCGCCGCCCGATCACGCCGGAAGCTCCGAGAACGCGCGGGCATAGTCCGCCCGCCCGGCCTCCGGAAGCCCGACATCCCTCAGCGCCAGGGCCATCAGGAACGGGCCCGCATAGGGCGAGGCGAACGGCGCCGCCGTCCGCGCGGAGAAGCCGAAGCGCGCGTAATAATCCGGCTCGCCCAGCACGAAGACGAGTTCCTCCCCCGTCGCCTCGGCGATTGCGAGGGCGCTGCGGATCAGTTCGCTGCCGAGACCGGCGCGCTGCAAAGGCGGGAGCACGGCCACGGGACCGAGGCCGAGCGCGCGGTAACACCGTCCATCGCCCTCCACGGCCATCCGGCTGAGGAGGACGTGGCCGACCGCCTCCCCGTCCCGCACCGCCACCAGCGACACCACGGCATCGCCGTCCCGCTCAAGCCGGGCGACGAGGTCCGCCTCCGCAGCCGTCGGAAATGCCGCGTCCAGCACGGCGCGGATGCTTGCGGCGTCGCCTGGTTCGGCGGGACGTATCACCACCGGAGCGGCGCCCGTCTCAGGCGACGGAAATGTCCGGCGCGTCCTCCGCCTTCATGCCGATCACGTTGTAGCCGGCGTCGACATGGTGGATCTCGCCGGTGACCCCTGAGGCCAAGTCGGAGAGGAGGTAGAGCCCGGCGCCGCCGACATCCTCGATGGTGACGTTGCGGCGAAGCGGGGAATTATATTCGTTCCATTTCAAGATGTAGCGGAAGTCGCCGATGCCGCTCGCCGCCAGCGTCTTGATCGGACCGGCGGAGATCGCATTGACGCGGATGCGCTCAGGCCCGAGGTCCATCGCCAGATATTTGACGCTGGTCTCGAGCGCCGCCTTGGCGAGGCCCATGACGTTATAGTGCGGGATCACCTTCTCAGCGCCGTAATAAGAGAGGGTGAGGAGGCTGCCGCCGTTCGGCATCATCGCCCGCGCCCGCTTCGCCACCGCGGTGAAGCTGTAGGCCGAGATGTTCATCGTCATCAGGAAGTTGTCGAGGCTCGTGTCCACGTACATGCCCCTCAGCTCGTTCTTGTCCGAAAAGCCGATGGCGTGGACGACGAAGTCGAGCGTCTCCCAGCGCTCGCGCAGCGCCTCGAAAGCGCGGTCGAGGTCGGCCATGTCGGAGACGTCGCATTCGAACAGGAAGTCGGAGCCGAGCTGCCTCGCGAGCGGCGCCACCCGCTTCTGGAGCGCCTCTCCCTGGTAGGAGAAAGCGAGCTCCGCGCCCGCCTCGGCGAGCCGCCGCGCGATGCCCCACGCGAGCGACTTCTCGTTCGCCAGGCCCATGATCAAGCCACGCTTGCCGCCCATCAAGCCTGACATGCCGTGTCCCCTTCGCCCTTCGCCTCAGCAACCTGCTCTGCGGCCTTCTCCGCGGCCACTTCGAGCTGCGCCTCCTTTACCGTCGGCTCGGGCGGTTCCGCCAGCGCCGCGTTCAGCTGGGCGCCGATAACCACGCCGAGGCCGATGACGAAGAAGAAAATGAGGGCGATGATGACCCCGGCGAGGCTGCCGTAGGTGAGGTCATAGCCGCCGAGGCTGGTGAGCACGACCGGCAGCAGCGCGGTGGTGGCGAGCCACCACAAGGTGACGAACAGCGCGCCCGGCCACTTGCGGCACTTCATCCGCCGGTAGCGCCGCGGCGTCAGCGAGACGAAGATCAGGTAGATCGATCCGAACAGCACCAGCCCCGGCACGACGCGGAACAGCGCGAGCAGCCCGAGGATGTCCTCGGCATAGGGGAAGGCCGTGCTGACGAATTGCTGGATGCTCGACAGGAAGATCGAGACGCTGAACGAGATCAGCATCATCACCACCGACGCGACGATGAGGCCGATCGATCCCAGCCGGTATTCCCAGAACGGCGCGCCGCCGGTGACGCCGTAGGCGCGGCGGAGGATGTCGCGGATCGTCTCGATGAAGCTGCCCGTGGTCCACAGGCCCACCAGCGCGCCGAGCCACAGCAGGCTTCCTGAACGCGCCTGCAGCACGTCGCTGATCGGCTTCCTCAGCACGTCGGCGACATCGGGCGGCATGGTGTGGAGCAGAGCGACGACCGCCTGCATCCCGCCCTCCGTCTGCCCGAACAGCCGGGCGGCCGCGGCGGCGACGATGACGAACGGGAAGACGGTCATCAGGGCGAGGTAGGCAAGGTTCCCGGCATGGATGAAGCCATCGTTGTAGACGCCGACGGCGACCCGCTTCATCACCTCGAACGGATATTCGCCCGGCCGCATCCCCTGCCGGATCTTGCCGAACCGGGCCTTGGTCTTGGCGAGGCGCTTTCGTCTGGCTTCAGGCGATTCGGGGGAAGGCGTCGGCTGCACGAGGGGCTAGACGCCCAAGGCCGCCCTTGGGTTTCCTCTGCCCCTGCCGCTCCACCCTTCGACGAAGCGGGCGAGCTCGCCGTCGTCGGCCGGAATATCCACCATCAGCGTCACCAGCTGGTCGCCGCGGCTGCCGTCCTTGGCGGTGAAGCCCTTGCCCTTGAGGCGCAGCGTCTTGCCCGACGTGGCGCCCTTGGGAACGCTCAGCATCACCGGCCCGTCCACGGTCGGCACCTTGACCTTCGCGCCCAGCACCGCCTCATCGAGGCTGATGGGAAGGTCGAGGCGGATATTGTCACCGTCGCGGGTGAAGAAGCGGTGCGGCTCGATCGAGATGGTGACGATCGCATCGCCGTTGCCGGCGGGCCCAGGCTGGCCTTGGCCGCCGAGGCGGATCTTGGTCCCTTCCTCGACACCCTTTGGCAGCTTGATCGCGACCGTCTTCCCCGCGCCCAGCGTGACCCTTTGCTCCCGTAGCGCCGCCGCGTCCTCGAAGGCCACGGGCAGGCGGTAGGCGACGTCGGCGCCTTTCTGCGGCGGCGGCGAGCGGCGGCCAAAGCTTCCGAACGGGCCGCCGCCCGCGCCCGGGCGCTTGCCGCCGCCGAACAGGCCGTCGAACAGGTCCGACAGGTCGATCTCCTCGCCGCCGAAATCGGGACCCGGGCCGCGCCGGAAGCCGCCGTGCGGCCCGCCGCCGGGTCCGCCGGCGCCGAAGCCGAACGGCACCTTGGGCTTGCCGTCCTCGTCGATCTCGCCGCGGTCGTAGCGGGCGCGCTTGTCCTTGTCGCTGAGGATGTCGTAGGCCTGCGTCACGCTGGAAAAGCGGGCGGAGGCGGACGGATTGTCCTTGTTGCGGTCCGGGTGCAGCTCCTTGGCGAGCTTGCGATAGGCCTTCTTGATCTCGGCCTCGCTCGCATCGCGCTTCACGCCCAGGGTCGAATAGAGATCGGCCATCCGCGTCTTTGTCTCCACCATGGCTCAAATGTCCACTGTTGCAATTCTGCAGCGCTGTATCAGATGGGTAACGCACCTGCGCCGTGCAAGCGCCGGTCGCGGTTTCCTCCCTCTCCCAGGGGAGAGGGGACATAGCTTGTGCCTTGCCGCCCGGGGAGGCAAAGGGCCGGGCATGACCGCCGATCCGCACGCTTTGTTCGAGGAGTGGCTGGCCGAGGCGCAGCTCTCCGAGCCGAACGATCCGACCGCGATGGCGCTTGCCACGGCCGATGAGCGGGGGCGCCCATCGCTCCGGATGGTGCTGCTGAAGGGGCACGATGCGCGCGGCTTCGTCTTCTACACCAACCTCGACAGCCGCAAGGGCGGCGAGCTTGGCGAGAACCCGCGGGCCGCCCTCCTCTTCCACTGGAAGTCGCTGCGCCGCCAGGTGCGGATCGAAGGGCCGGTGGAGCCGGTCGCGGCAGAGGAAGCGGACGCCTATTTCGCCACCCGCGGGCGCGATTCGCAGCTCGGCGCCTGGGCCTCGGACCAGTCGCGCCCGCTCGACGCCCGCGAGACGTTCGAAGCGCGCTACCAGGAGATGAAGGCGCGGTTCGAGGGGGGCGACGTGCCCCGGCCGCCGCGCTGGTCCGGCTTCCGGGTGGCGCCCGAGACGATCGAGTTCTGGAACGATCGCGCCCACCGGCTGCACGAGCGCCGCCTCTTCTCCCGCACCGCGACCGGCTGGACCGAGGGACTGCTCTACCCGTGAGCGGCAGCCACCATCACGGCCACAGCCACAGCGACCTGACCGCTCGGGCGGCGATCGCCAGCGTCTCGACCGCGCTCTTCCTGCTCCTCCTCAAGGCCTATGCGGCGTGGGCCACCGGATCCGTCGCGATGCTCGGCTCGCTCGCCGACACCGCGCTCGACGTGGTCGCCTCGCTGATCACGCTGTTCGCAGTCCGCCTGGCCGCCACCCCGGCCGACGAGGGCCACCGCTTCGGCCACGGCAAGGCGGAGGCGCTGGCGGCGCTGGCGCAGGTCGGCATCATCGCCTTCTCCGCCCTGGGCATCGGCTGGCGCGCCGTGGGGCGGCTCGTCGAGGGGGAAGCGACCGCCAACGCGGAATACGGAATTGCCGTCTCCGCGCTCGCCATCTGCACCACCATGGCCCTGCTGTGGTACCAGCGCCGGGTCATCGCCCGCACCGGCTCGGTCGCGATCGAGGCCGATCACGTCCACTACCAAAGCGATCTCCTCCTCAACCTGTCGGTCATCGTAGCCCTCGTCCTCGACCAGTATCTCGGGCTCACCGGCGCCGACCCGCTGTTCGGCGTCGCGATCGCGATCTGGCTGCTGTTCGGGGCGTGGCGGGCCTCCTCGCGCGCGGTCGACCAGCTGATGGACAAGGAATGGCCGGAGGAGAAGCGCGCCCGCTTCCTCGCCGTCGCGGCCCGCCATCCGGAGCTGAAAGGCATTCACGACCTCCGCACCCGCACCAGCGGCATGCACGATTTCGTCCAGTTCCATGTATGGGTCGATCCCGCCATGACCGTCGCCGAAGCGCACAAGGTGATGGACGAGGTCGAGCACAAGCTCGAGCACGAATTCCCCGGCTGCGAAATCCTCATCCACGTCGACCCGGAGGGGCAGGTCGACCAGCCCGGCAATGCCTTGGCGGAACGGGATTTGACGCCGCGGAGGGAGGGGACCGCCCGATGAAACGCCAAGCTCCGTTCGCCCCGAGCGACAAGAACGGCGTTAGGGCCAACGAAAGGACGGCGACAATGCCCCAATACCGCCTCACCCAGGTCGATGCCTTCGCCGACCGCCCCTTCACCGGCAACCCGGCGGCCGTCGTGCCCCTCGAGCATTGGCTGTCGGACGAGACGCTGCAGGCGATCGCGATGGAGAACAATCTCAGCGAGACCGCCTTCACCATACCCGGCGGGGGCGATGCGGATTACGAGCTGCGCTGGTTCACGCCCACAACCGAAGTGGCGCTGTGCGGCCACGCCACCCTCGCCTCGGGGCACGTGCTCCTCGGCGAGCGGGACCGGGTGCGGTTCCGCACGCGCAAGGCCGGGGTGCTGGAAGTCGCGCGCGACGGCGAGGCGCTCACGCTCGACCTCCCCGAAACGCTGGTGGAACCCGGCCGCGACGACGCCTTGCTCGAAGCGCTCGGCACGCCGGACGCGGAGGTGTTCCTCAGCTGCAAGGGCGCCGAGGCGACGGCGATCGTCCTCCTGCCAGATGAGGACGCGGTCCGCGCCTGCGCGCCCGACATGCGGCGCCTGGGCGGCATCGACCTGATGGCGATCGTCACCGCCCCGGCCTCGGCCGATTACGACGTCGTCAGCCGCGTCTTCGTCCCCGCCTGGGGTGTCGACGAGGACCCGGTGACCGGCTCCGCCCACGCCGCCCTCGCGCCCTTCTGGTGCGAACGCCTGGGGCGCGACGCCTTCACCGCCTTCCAGGCGAGCCGCAGAGGCGGGAGGGTAGAGTGCCGTCGCGTCGGCGAACGAATCCTCCTCGGCGGACGCTGCGTCACCGTCCTCGAAGGCATGCTGCGCTTCTGAAAGACCAAGGAGGACCGAATTTGCCGAGCGCCCTCTTCGCACCGCTGACCGTCGGCGGCCTGTCGCTGCGCAACCGGATCGTCATCGCGCCCATGTGCCAATATTCGGCCGACGGCGCCGGCAATGCCACCGACTGGCACCTCATCCACCTCGGCAACCTCGCTCTGTCGGGCGCGGCGCTGCTGGTGATCGAGGCGACGGCGGTCACTCCGGAAGGCCGGATCTCGCCCGACGACCTCGGCCTCTGGTCCGACCACAACGAGGCCGCGCTGGGCCGCGTGCTGGAGAGCGTCCGCCGCTGGTCGGATATCCCGATCGGCATCCAGCTCGGCCATGCCGGGCGCAAGGCGTCGACCCACGTTCCTTGGCAGAACGGCGGCGCCCAGATCGCGCCCCACGCGCCGCGCGGGTGGCAAACCGAAGCGCCCTCGGCGATCCCCTTCGCCGAGGGCGAGCACCCACCGACCGCCCTGGATCGCGCCGGGCTGGAGCGGGTTCGCGAGG
>DASVVY010000153.1:0-6293 GCA_036386335.1 Allosphingosinicella sp.
CGCGTCAGACGGGAGGAGCACCTTCGGGGCAAAGGTCCCCCAGGTCATCGGCACAAAGGAACTGCCGGAGAGCCGCAGACCGACGGGCCGCCTCAGCTCCAGCGCCGCCCGATCCGCTTCGAGGAGCTCGCGCCAGGAAGAACCGGCGTCGGTCGCCGAGGTCCACAGACGGGAGAGCACCCACCGCGCGTGTGCAAGGCGTGCCAGGAGCACCGCCACCCCGAGGGCGTAAAGAAGCGCCGCCAATGACGCCCAGGACGGGGTGTGGTCGGCGGCAGCCGTGCCAAAGTCGGACGGCAGGCCCGGCGGCAGACTGCCGTGCCCTTTGGGGAGACGAATTGGGATCGGAAGCTCCGGCAGCAGCGCCGAAAGAGCTGGCATGAGCAGAACCGCAACCATGCTGCTGGCCCAGACGAGGTGACGCGTCGCGGCCGACACGGAGGATCTGCGCAGGGCAAGCGTCGTGAGCCACGCCAGCGTAAGCACCAACGTGGAGCGGACCGTCAGATCCAGGGCCGGAACGCCGGAGAGCTGCTCCATATGGATCACTTCCCCTCCCGCCTCGAAGCGGCATCTGCGAGCAGTCGGGTCAGCCGATCATGTTCCTGTTTCGAGAGCGGCTTCGCCTCCAGCAGAGCTGCGACGGCGGTCGTCACTGAGCCGTCGAAGAACGTCCGCACCACGTGCGACAGTGCAGAAGCTCGAACCTCAACCTTGGGCTGAGTGGGCAGGTACACGTACCGGGGACCGTCTTGTTCGTGCCGGACAAGCCCCTTCTCCTCGAGGTAGCGGAGCATCCCCCTAACGGTGGAGTAGGTGGGCGCATCGGGGAGTTCGGCGAGCACCTGCGCGGCGGTAACGCGGCCGTGGCGATACAGGATGTCCATGATCTGGCGCTCCCGCTTTCCCAAGGCCGACGCTGGATCTTGCATGGGCTCAAACTCCCGAGACTGCGCGATTCTGGGACAAAGATGCCAATCCATTAGCACCCTGTCAATACATTAGCAGAAGAGTCAGCGGCTGACCCTCTTTCCCGGACGAAGCGCGCTGTCCGACGCTGCTCGTGGATCCCCCTGCTCGAGCCGCTTTCCCTTTTCGCGACCGGCCGTGGCGGAACGATCCGGAGGTGCTAATATATTGACAGCATGCTAATCGATTAGCATGGTGACGGCGACTCGCCGCTGAACCGCATCGTGGCCGCGCCTCACTGCCTCTGCGGCCCGGCCTCAGGCCGGCGAGGCGAGATTGCAGCCCGCTAGGTGCTGCGGGAGGATTGGCGTTGTTTCAGAAGCTTCGGCTCAGGGACCGGGACTCGTTCGACGCGCGCTTGGCGGTCCGGAGCGCCAGCCTGGCTGACGCTCAAGCGTCGAAGATGCTTGAGAGTCATCCGCGCCGATGAAAATCTTCAACGTTGGACTTGCGGCGATCGCGCTCGTGACGCCCTTGGTCGGACTTGCGCAAAGCACTTCGGAGCCGCCGAAAGCGACATCCCAGGACGCGGTGATCGCCGCATCTCCGGCCGCGCGACGACTCTACGAGGTCGTCGACGTCATAACACGCGGTGATGAGGCGATCAGAGCCTATGCGGCGAGCAGCGCCGTTCCCGCGAAAGGCAGGCAAGAGGGTCCTTCGGGACCGGCGCCGCCGCTCCTCAGCCTGCTTGAGGCGCGCTATTTCTCGCATGGCTATGAGTTCGTCCGCTTCGAGACCGCTTCCCCCAATGAAGTAAGGGCCATTCTGCGCAACAAGCTCATGGATGAGCTTCAGACCGTGAACCTCGAGGTCGAGCCGGCTCCCCCGCACCGAATCGTCACCATCGACAGGGGTCCGGCACCGGCACAACACCTCAGGGAGAAGACGTCCGACGATCAGCGGATCGCCGATGTGGCCGCCTTCGTCGAGCGGCTGGCAGATGCTGATGCGTTCTCGGGGGTGGTGCTGATCGCAAAGAACGGCAAACCTCTTTTCAGACGGTCCTATGGATTTGCGGATCGGGAAAGGCGCATCCCCAACCGCTTTGACACTCGCTTCCGTCTCGCCAGCCTCAGCAAGATATTTACCGGCCTCGCCATCGGCCGGCTCGTTGAGCAGGGGAAGCTAAGCTACGAGGATCCTCTTTCGAATTTTATCCCGGATTTTCCGGATCCGGAAAGCGCCAAAAAGATAAGGGTCAAGCATCTTCTTAGCCACACCTCAGGATTAGGGAATTATTTTAACCAGTCTTTTTTCGAAAACATCGACAAGATGGTGGACGTGAAATCGATCCTGGCTGCGGTGGAAACACAGCCGCTGCGGTTTGAACCAGGTAGCGCCGTACGTTACAGCAACACGGGTTTGTTGCTGCTCGGGCGCATAATCGAGATTGTCACCGGTGACGATTATTACGCCCATATGGACAAGACGATGTTCAAACCGCTTGGCCTCACCCGCACCGGCTTTCCCCGGTACGACGAGGTAGGCCCCGAGACCGCGCTGCCTTACCAGATATCGCTCACCGCAGATGAGCGGGCGGAACTCGCGCTGGCGGAAACCGTGGTGAAGCGCGGGGCTCCGTCCGGAGACGCGGCATCGACCGCCGCCGACCTCCTGAGGTTCGCCAATGCGCTCCAGTCTGGATTGATCGTGAAACCTGAAACACTACGCCTTCACTCTACCCCCAAGCCTGAGCTGAATGCGCCCCGCTTCGGCTATGCGATGCTCCTCTCGCCGAGGGTGCCTGGACGCGACATCTTCGGCCACAGCGGCGACGCCCCGGGCACCTGCACGGAACTGGGCATAATCCGAGACATGCCTTCCTCCTATACGGTCATCGTGCTCTCGAACGGTAGCGCCGGCCAGTGCCACGCCGTGGTCCGCCGGATCTACCGGAACTTCGCGCCGTCGGATGCCAAAGCCGAAGTGGCGAGCGTCCACATTTCCGGTCCCGTCCCTGCAAAGCAGACCGTCCGCTTCCGGCCAGATCCTGCCCGGGGCGTGGGACGAGCCATGGCGGGATTGAACTCTCCGATGAGCACGGCACGAGACGCTACACGAGACGGTTCAGGATATCTGCCGCCCCGTCGATGGGTACGAACAATCGCGTCTGGTAGCGGATGATCTCGGTGAAGCAGCCCTTGGCCTTGTACCAGGGGAGCCGCGCCGCCGAGAAGCCGCAGAGCTCGAGCCGCTGGTTGGAATTGACCAGCGATCGCTTCAAAGTCAGCGCCTCGACCGCGCGGAACGGCAGCGGCTTGCCCGTGCGAAGGACGGTGGCGGCAAGCTCGTCCGCCGGCACGTCCAGCGCCATGTCGAGTCCCAGCCTGGAGCCGAGCTCGGCCAGCGATGCAGCCGGTATCTCTCGGCCGAGCAGCGACCGCCCGTCGTCCGCGGCGATGCGGATGACTTGCACATGATCGTCCGGAAGCTTGTCCCAGATCGGAAGGAGGAGACCAGTGGCGAGGTGCAGCGTCTCGCGGCGGAGAGTCGCTTCCGCCTCGCCGACTTCCGCCCGCCAGGCTTCTGCGAACGCGCCGTCGGAAGCTCGTTCCCAGCTCGTCTCCTCCAGCCGGTCGCACGGCAGATGCTCCCGCTTCGCCGGGCGGATCAGCTCGTAGCGCGCGATCGGCAGCCCCTCCTCGGACGTCAGGCTTCTCGCGTTGATGCGGAGCGCCGCCTTCCCGGACCTCGCGTTCAGCATCGGCACCGCGTCCGGGCGCGAGGATCGCAGCTCGAGCAGCCGCTCGAGGCCCATCGGCCGAAGCCGCCGCGCCAGTTCCAGGCGCAGGAGGTGCGTGGTGGCGCCGGACCAGGGGTCGGTGCGGATGATCCGGTCCTCGAGGACGTCGAAGCGTTCGACCGGCACCGTCTCGACGCCGAGGTCGAGGGTTCCGGCCTCGCGCGCCGCCGCGAGCCGGGCTTCGACCAGACCGAGAAACTCGTCGAAGATCGCGTTCTGGAGCTCGATCCGAAGCGCGAGCAGGCGGTTCAGCCAGCGCTGGATCGGCGGAAGGTCCTCGCGAAGTCCCCCGCCCTTGTCCTCGAGCCTGAGCCCGGTCAGTTTCTGGAAACGGCCGAAGGTGACCGAAGCGAGCCTGCCGGCGAACAGCAGATGATACCAGCTGACGAGGGCGTCCCTGGCGTAGCGGCTTTCCAGATTGTCGGCCGGGTCGAACAGATTCTGGCCGCCGGTCTGGCGCTGGCCTCGGGTGAGCGCGCCCAACGAGTCCAGCCGCCGTGCGATGGTCGAGATGAACCGCCGCTCGCCGCGAACGTCGGTCGTCACCGGACGGAACAGAGGCGCGCAGGCCTGGCGGGTGCGATGGGTGCGTCCGAGGCCCTGGATCGCCGCGTCGGCTCGCCATCCGGGCTCGAGCAGATAGTGGATGCGGCGCGCCTGGTTCCTGGCGGAAAGGCAGGCATGGTAGGAGCGGCCGGTCCCGCCGGCGTCGGAGAAGACGAGTATGCGCTTCTCGCCGCGCATGAACGCGTCGGCCTCGACGAGGTTGGAGCGGGCGGTGCGCGACTCCAGCTTCTGTCGCCCGTCGGCGCGGACGACCAGCCGCCGGGTGCGGCCGGTGACCTCGGCCACGGTCCCGGTTCCGAACCGCTCGATAAGGGTGTCGAGCGCGGTTCCGATCGGCGGGAGGGCGCAGAGCTGCTCGATCAGCTCGGCGCGCGCGTGCAGCGCCGACCGCGAATGGACCGGACGGCCCTCCCCGTCCGACATCGGCTCCGAGCGCGTGTTGCCCTCGGCGTCCGTGAACACGCGCATCTGCCGGGTCGGAAAGGCGGCGGTCAGATAGTCGATCACATATTCGCGCGGTGAGAGGTCGATCTCCAGCGCCTCGCGCTCTTCCGGGCTGAGGTCCGCGAGCCGCCGGTCGAGCATCGCCTCGGCGGTCGAGACGAGCTGGACCACGACCGCCTGCCCCGCCTCAAGGTCCGCCTCGATCGCCGGGATCAGGCTCGGCAGCTTCATCGACAGCAACAGCTGTCCGAAGAAGCGCTGCTTCGTCCCCTCGAACCGTGACAGCGCCGCGGACTTGGCGTTGGAGTTCAGGGTGGCGCCTGTCGCGGCGTCGACAACCCGGGTCGATTCCAGCGCCGTCTCCAGATTCGCGTGGATGATCGCCCAGGCGTCGGCATAGGCATCGTAGACGGCGATCTGTGCCGGGGTCAGCGCATGCTCGAGCACGTCATATTCGACGCCGGCGAAGGAGAGTGCGCGGGCCGTGTAGAGACCGAGCGCCTTGAGATCGCGGGCGACCAGCTCCATCGCCGCAATTCCGCCGTCGCGGATGGCGGCCACGAACGAGGTCCGATCGGCGAACGCGGTGTCGGGGCCCCAGAGGCCGAGCCGCATCGCATAAGCGAGGTTGTTGACGTCGGACGCTCCGGTCGCCGACGCGTAGAGCACCCGCGCGCGCGGCAGCAGGTTCTGAAGTCGGACCCCGGCTATGCCCTGCTCCGATCCCCTGACCGTGCCGCGGCTCCCCTCGCCGCCGGCGGCGTTCGCCATGGCGTGGGCCTCATCGAAGGCGATCACGCCTTCAAACCCGGGAGTGGCCCAGTCGAGTATCTGCCGGAGCCGGGTCCCGTCCGCGCGGCCGGAACGCAGGGTCGGATAGGTCACGAACAATATGCCGCGATCCATTCCGATCGGTGCGCCAAGCTTCCACTGGGACAGAGGCTGCACGTCGACCGGGAGCCCTCCGAGCGCGGACCAGTCGCGCCGGGCATCTTCCAGGAGCGCCTCGTTCTTGCTGAGCCAGATGTGGCGCCGGTTGCCGCGCAGCCACTGGTCGAGGATGATCCCGGCCAGCTGCCGGCCCTTGCCCGCGCCGGTGCCGTCGCCGAGGAAATAGCCGCGGCGATAGGCGGCGCCCGCCCCCTCCCCGGCCGGCTGAAGGCCGCAGCCTTCGTCCACCGGCACGAACCGGCCGGGGAGCTCGCGCTCGAAGGCGGAGCCGGCATAGATCAGGGTCTCGAGCTGGGCGTCCGAGAGCAGCCCCTGTTCCACCAGCCGTGCCGGGAGGAGCGGCGCGTCCTCGGGCTTCGGCGCGGCGATCGAGCCCATGGCGATCGATTCGACGAGAGGCGTCGGGTGCGCGGACGCGCCGGCAATGACGACCCGGCTCGGCCGGTACGGCAGGTAGATGCCCACCGGTTCAGCGGCGGGGGCAGGCTCGTCGAGGATGTCGAAGGCGAGACGGACCGGCCCGGACGGCGACAGCCCGGAAGCCGGAGCGGGTGCCGGGGCAGAAGCGGTCGGACGGCGGACGAACAGAGACGGCGCGCGGGCGGCTGCAGCCGGA
>DASVVY010000154.1:0-49433 GCA_036386335.1 Allosphingosinicella sp.
TCTTCTTCGGGACCAGGGACGGCGTCGGCGTCGATCCGCTCGCCGATCATTACAAGGCGCTCTTCCCCGCCTGGCAGGACCGGGCCCGGACGATCGCGGTGGGCGGCGAGACGCTGCCCTTCGACGACGCATCGTTCGACATCGTCCTCTCCGACAATGTCGTCGACCATGCGGAAGGTCCCGCCAAGATCGTCGCGGAGATGGCGCGGGTGCTGCGCCCGGGCGGGCTGCTCTATTTCACCGTCAACGTCCACCATCCCTTCTACCATGCGGCGGCGAGCGCCCATGCCGGCTGGCGCGCGCTCGGCGTGCCGTTCGAGATCACGCCCTTCGCGGACCACACCGTCCACCTGACGCCCGCCGCGGCGAAGCGCCTGTTCGACGGCCTGCCGCTGCGCACGCTCAGCGAGAGCGACACGATCGCCGAGACCAAGCGCGACGGCGCCACCCGCCGCGCCCGCCATCCGGGCGACCTGCTCAAGCGCCTGTTCTACAAGAACGCCCTCTACGAGCGGATCGCGGAGCGGATCTGAGGCTGAGCTGGGAAGGCCGTCTAGAGGGTGATCAACTAAGGTTGATGCATACCCCGCTCATCGAACGGGTCGCCATGTCCCCCGGACATGGCTGCAAACGTCCGGGGGACGTATGCACCTGATCATTTCGCCAGGCTCAGTCCCTACTCAGGATGAGCCGGTCGGTGAGAAGCGATCACGCTCTAGAAGTGATAGGCCACGGCCGCCGCCCAGTGGTCGCTGAAGCGCTCGTACGCCCCGTGCACCGTCAGCCGCCAGTTCCGCTGCCACGCCTCGCTCGGCCCCGCAGAGGCCAACTCCGGCCAGCTGCTCAGCCATCGTTCCTCGTCCGGGACTGAGCGTGGCGGGAGGACGATCGTGTTCGGAATCCGCGGCCCGCCGGCAGCGTCGAGAGCCTCGCGCGGCGCCCCGCAAGGCACGGAGGGGTGCCACGGTTCGGGAGAAGCTTCGGACGTTGACACCCCCCCCACCATGCTTCGCATGGTCCCCCTCCCCTCCCAGGGGACGATTTTCGATGTTGCCGACCGCGCGCGAGTTACCTCGTCAGCCGCCGGTACGTCATCCGGTGGGGGCGGTCCGCCTCCGGCCCCATCCGCCGCCGCTTGTCTTCCTCGTAAGCTTCGAAATTGCCTTCGAACCATTCGACGTGGCTGTCGCCCTCGAAGGCGAGGATGTGGGTGGCGAGGCGGTCGAGGAAGAAGCGGTCGTGGCTGATCACCACCGCGCAGCCGGCGAAATTCTCGAGAGCGTCCTCGAGGGCGCGCAGGGTCTCGACGTCGAGGTCGTTGGTCGGCTCGTCGAGGAGGAGGACGTTGCCGCCCTCCTTCAGCATCTTCGCCATATGGACGCGGTTGCGCTCGCCGCCGGACAGCTGGCCGACCTTCTTCTGCTGGTCGGGGCCGCGGAAGTTGAAGGCGCCGACATAGGCGCGGGTCGCGATCTCGTGCTTGCCGAAGCGGAAGACGTCGGAGCCGCCCGACACCTCCTCCCAGACGTTGTGCTTGGGATCAAGCGCGTCGCGGCTCTGGTCGACATAGCCCAGGTGGACGGTCTCGCCGATGCGGATGCTGCCGGAATCGGGCTCCTCCTGCCCCGTGATGAGCTTGAACAGGGTGGTCTTGCCGGCGCCGTTGGGGCCGATGACGCCGACGATGCCGCCGGGCGGCAGCGAGAAGGTGAGATCGTCGAACAGCAATTTGTCGCCATAGGCCTTGGTCAGGCCTTTCGCCTCGATGACGGTGCCCCCGAGCCGCTCCGGGACCTGGATGAGGATCTGCGCCTTGCCGGGGGTGCGGTTCTCCTGCGCCTCGACCAGCTCATCGAACGCCTTGATGCGCGCCTTGGACTTGGTCTGGCGGGCTTTCGGGGAGCGCCGGATCCAGTCCAGCTCCTCCTGGATCGCCTTCTGCTTGCCGGCTTCCTCGCGCTCCTCTTGCTCCAGCCTCTTAGCTTTCTTCTCCAAGTAGCCGGAATAGTTGGATTCGTAGATGTAGTAGCGGCCGCGATCGAGCTCGAGCACCCAGTTCACCACGTTGTCGAGGAAGTAGCGGTCGTGGGTGACGAGGATGACGTTGCCGGCATAATCGACGAGGTGCTTTTCGAGCCACTGGACGCTTTCGGCGTCGAGGTGGTTGGTGGGCTCGTCGAGCAGCAGGATGTCGGGCTTCTCTAGCAGCAGCTTGGTGAGCGCCACCCGCCGCTTCTCGCCGCCCGACAAGTTCTGGATCGGGCTGTCGCCGGGCGGGCAGCGGAGCGCGTCCATGGCGATTTCGAGTTGGTTGTCGAGGCTCCAGCCGTCGACGGCGTCGATCTTCTCCTGGAGCTCGCCCATCTCGGTCATCAGGGCGTCGAAATCGGCGTCCTCGGGCGGATCGCCCATGATGGTCGAGATCTCGTTGAAGCGGTCCATCATGTCGGCGACCGGGCGGACGCCGTCCATGACGTTCTCCTTGACCGTCTTCGAGGGGTCCAGCTGCGGCTCCTGCTCGAGATAGCCGACGCGGATGCCGTCGCCCGGCCATGCCTCGCCCTGGAACTCCTTGTCGCGCTGCGCCATGATCTTCATCAGCGTCGACTTGCCGGACCCGTTCGGCCCGATGATCGCGATCTTCGCGTCCGGGTAGAATTGCAGCGAGATGTTGTTGAGGATGGGCTTGGGCTGACCAGGGAAGGTCTTGGTCAGGTTCTTCATCACAAAGCTGTACTGTGCGGCCATGGCGGCGCTCATCTCCGGGTCTGTCGCTTGGGGAAAGTCGGCGCCTACCTAGTGTCTCGGGAGGCGATTGGCAAACCGCTCAGCGCGAGGCGGACTCGATCGCGGCGGCGACGGGCGAGGCGCGGCGGACCTCGGCGAAAAGCCGATCGAAGCGCGCCGCGTCGGCCTTGCGGGCGAGCCGGTACTCGCCGAGCGCGCGGCGCTGGCCGGAGAGGACCTCGCCGACGTTCCCCGGGGTGAGACGGGTGCCGAAGCGCGGCGTGCCGGCGGCGAGGTCGGCGATCATCCGCTCCCCGAGCGCGGCCTTGAAATGGCCAGCTTCCCAATACCAGCGCATGTGCGTCTCGGTGTCGCCGCGGGCGGGGACCGGCTCAATCGTCTCGGGCGCGACGCCGCTGAAGTCATAGAGGGGCACGCCCGCGCGCGCGGCGAAGGCGGCGAGGCCCCGGCGCCAATCCTCGAAGGCGGGCCAGAGACCGCTCGCCTCGAAGCCGAGCAGCATGTCGACATGGTAGGGGTAAGTGACGAGGGTGAGGGAAACGCGGCGGCGGCGGCATTCGGCCGCGAGCCGCTCCAGCGCCGCCCAGTCTGGGCTACCCCCGGCGCCGGGCCAGCGTACCGCCTTGGCCCCGCCGAGCCAGCGCGCGAGAAGGTCGCGCTGGCGTTGCTCGAAAAGGACCGCGTGGCCTTCGGCAGCGACATTGTCGTTATATTCGGCAAGGCTGTCGAAGCCCTGCGGCGTGATGTGCGCGGGGTTCGCCTTGCGCTGCTCGAGCAGTGCCGCGAGCGAATCGCTGAGCGCGTCGAGCGAGAGGATCACCTCCACCTTTTCCCGCAGTCCGCCGGCGGCAGGACTGACGGCTTCGGTGGCATTCCAGGAGCGCCATTGCCTCAGCGACACGCGGAAGTCGTCAAACTCGACGGCGAAGACGACTGCGCGCGCGTGCGTGCGGTCCATCGCGTCGATGGTCGCTTCGACGACGGCGTCGGTGCCGGCGCCGGGCAATCCCAGATTGTAGACGGGCCGCGCCGAGCGGGGCCAGGCCGGCGAGGCCGGGTCGAGGCCGACGGCCACGCGCGAATTGCCGACCAGCAGCGTCCTAGGCCGGAGACGCTCGATCTGGCGCAGCTTCACCGCCTGGAGGTGCTTGCCGGAGGCTGGCTTATAGCGGTTGAGGCCGGCGATCTGAGGCCCGCCCCAATAATCGTAGGGGTCGACGAGCCGGGTGAAGCCGCCGACCAGCGCCAGGGCGGCGAGGAAGCTGAGGGCAAGGATGTGGAGGTAGCGCCGCATCGCGTTAGAACTGGAAGTAGAGGAATTCGCTGACCTGGGTCAGCGCGAGGGTGCCGCCGGCGGCGACGATGCCGGTCGCCACCGCCCAGCGCGGGCTCGGCGACCAGGCGAGGCGGCGGGCGGCGCCGCGGGGATCGAAATCGAGCGCGGCGCGGTAGCGGCCGACGATCTGCTGGGTGTTGGGCGCGTAGACGGCGATCAGGAACAGGGCTGTGATCCAGAGCCAGCCGAAGATGAAGGCCGCGCCGCCGCCGAGGGCGAAGTCGATGCCGGCGCTCTCCAGCAGCGGCCTCAGCGCGCCGATGCGCGCGCCGATGGCGTTGGGGAGCGAGACGCCGTTCAGGCCCGCCATGCCGGCCAGCATCCGCCCCGCGGCCGCCATGGTCGGCGCGCGGAAGGGAACCCAGGCGATGACGACGACGAGGAAGGTCAGCGCCCAGGCGGCCTTGCGGTAGCCGGCGCGGGCGGCGACGGCGGCGGGGACGATCCGCTGCCAGGCGTGGTTGATCGCGAGGTAGAGGCCGTGGAGGCCGCCCCACAGCACGAAGGTCCAGCCCGCCCCGTGCCAGAGGCCGCCGAGCAGCATCGTGGCCATCAAATTGCGGTAGCGCTTGAGCGACCCGCCGCGATTGCCGCCCAGCGGGATGTAGAGATAGTCTCTGAGGAAGCGCGACAGCGTCATGTGCCAGCGCCGCCAGAAGTCCGAGATGCTCTGCGCCTTGTAGGGCGAGTTGAAATTGAGCGGCAGCAGGATGCCGAACATTCGGGCGGCGCCGATCGCCATGTCGGAATAGCCCGAAAAGTCGAAATAGAGCTGAAAAGTGTAGGCGAGCGCACCGCTCCATGCCGTCAACAGGTCCGGCGCGACCCCGGCTTCCGCGGCGGTGAAGACCGGGGTCGCATAAGCGGCGATGCCGTCGGCGAGCACCGCTTTCTTGAACAGGCCCAGGGCGAAGATGGCGATGCCGACGGCGAAGTTTTCGGCATGGGCGCTGTAGACGCTGCCTTGCTTGAACTGGGGCAGGACCTCCTTCCAGTGGACGATTGGCCCGGCGATCAGCTGCGGGAAGAAGACGACGAAGAGGGTGAACTCGATCGGGCGGGTGTCGCGGGTCAGCCCTTTGTAGCTGTCGACGAGATAGGCGATCTTCTGAAAGGTGAAGAAGCTGATCGCGAGCGGCAGCACGACCGCGCCGACGCTCCAGTCGAAGCCGGTCAGCGCGTCGACGTTCGCGACGAAGAAATTCGCATATTTGAACCAGCCGAGGACGCCGAGCAGGACGGCGATGCCGAAGGCGAGCAAGGGCTTCGAGGGCCGGGCGGAGAGGCGGCGGCCGATGAGGTAGGTGAAGACCATCACCGCGCCGAGCAGCGGCAGGTAGACCGGATTCCACCAGCCGTAGAAGAAGACCGAGGCGGCGATCAGCCACAGCTGCGCGCCCTTCTCGCCAGCGAAGCGGGACGCGGCGAAGAAGCCGGCCAGCGCGAGCGGCAGGAACAGGAAGATGAATTCGAAGCTGTTGAACAGCATCCCGGCGCCTTTCGGAGCGGGCTTATAGGCGCGGCGCCGTTACATAAGGGTCAACGCACCCGCCGCCGTTGGGGCTTTGACGCCGCCCCGGCCGTGCCGCTATCGCCGCCGCCATGAACAAGCTTCTCCTCTCCGCCGCCCTCCTCCTCTGCCTCTCCGCCCCTGCCCTCGCGCAGGGCGGCGCCCGCGATCCCGAACGGCTGCGCGATGCGGCGCTCAAGGACGACGTCGCCTATGAAATCGTCGAGGGGCTCACCACCGAAGTCGGACCGCGGCTCGCCGGGACCGAGGCCGAGGCGCGGGCGCGGGAGTGGGCGGTGAAGCGATTGAAGGCGCTGGGCTTCGCCAACGTCCATATCGAGGCCTACGACATGCCGGTGTGGGTGCGCGGCGAGGAAAGGGCCGAGATCGTCTCCCCCTTCCCGCAGAAGCTGGTGGTGACCGCGCTCGGCAACAGCGGGGCGACGCCGCCGCAAGGGGTGACGGCGCAGGTGGTCGGCTTCGACACCTTCGCCGAACTCGAAGCGGCGAGCGAGGCGCAGGTGCGGGGCAAGATCGTCTTCGTCAGCCACCGGATGACGGCCACGCAGGACGGCTCGCAATACGGCTATTTCGGCGCCGCGCGGCGGCAGGGGCCGTCGGTGGCGAGCCGCAAGGGTGCCGTGGCGATCGTCGTCCGCTCGATCGGCACCGACTATCACCGCAACCCGCACACCGGCGTCCAGATCTGGGCCGAGGGCGCGACGCCGATCCCGGCGGGCGCGCTCACCCTCCCCGACGCCGAGCAGCTGCAGCGGATGCTGAAGCGTGGCAGGCCGGTGACGATGCGGCTCACCCTCACCCCGCGGAACGTCGGCGTGCGCCAATCCGGCAACGTCGTCGCCGAAGTGCCGGGGACGGACCGCAATGCCGGCATCCTGCTGGTCGGCGGCCACCTCGACAGCTGGGACCTCGGCACAGGGGCCTTCGACAATGCCGCGGGCGTCGCGATCACCGCGGCGGCGGCGAAGAGGGTGATGGACGCGGGGCGGCCGCGGCGCACGATCCGCGTGGTCTGGTTCGGCGCCGAGGAAGTGGGCGGCAACGGCTCGGAGGCGTATCGCGCCGCGCACGCCAATGATAAAATCGTTTTCGTTTCAGAATCCGACTTCGGCGCCGACCGGGTGTGGCGAATGGAAACTGCCTTCGCGCCCGCCAATGCGCCGCTGGCCGACCGGGTCGCCGAGCTCCTCGCCCCGCTCGGCATCTCGCGCGGCACGGCGCCGGCGACCGGGGGTGCCGATGTCGGCGACTGGATCAAGGGGGGGGTCCCGGGGATCGACCTGCAGCAAGACGGCACCCGCTATTTCGACTACCACCACACGCCCGACGACACGCTCGACAAGGTCGATCCCGGGCAGCTCGCCCAGAACGTCGCCGCGTGGACGGCGATGCTCAGCGCCGTCGCCAACGCGCGCGAGGAGATCGTCGCGGTGCCGCCGGCGAAGTGAGGCTTCCGCTCAGCGGCTGAAGGCGCCGACGAGCTCGACGTGGGTGGACCAGCGGAACTGGCCGACCGGCTTCACCCAGTCGAGGCGGTATCCCCCTGTGATGAGCGCGGCGGCGTCGCGGGCGAAGGTGGCGGGGTTGCAGGAGACGTAGGCGATCCGCGGCACGGCGGAGCGGGCTAGGATCGGCACCTGTTCCCTGGCGCCGGCGCGCGGGGGATCGAGGAGGATTGCTTCGAAGCGGTTGAGCTCGGCCTCCGTGAGGGGACGGCGGAAGAGGTCGCGATGGTCGGCGAAGAGGGTCCGCTGCGCCCGGTTCGCGGCGGCCTTCAGCGCCAGCGCGGCGTCGCGGGCGCCTTCGACGGCGAGGATGCGGCCTTCGAGGGCGAGGGCGAAGGTGCCGAGACCCGCGAAGAGATCGGCGACCACCCTCGCCTCCCCGACCGCCTCGCGGACGGCGGCGATCAGCGCCGCCTCGCCTTCCGCCGTGGCCTGCAGGAAGGCGCCGTGCGGCAGCGGCACCGGGGTGCCGCCGAGGGTGACGGTGACCGGCACCGGCTCCCACCGCGTATGGGCTCCGTAGCCGTCGTCGAGGGCGAGGCGGGCAAGCTGGTGCCGCTCCGCGAAGGCGCTCAACGCCTCGGAGGCGGCGAGGCCGTCCGCCTCCACCTTCTCGAGCAGGACGTCCACCCCCTGGTCGGCGAGGGTCATGCGGACGCCGGCGGTGCCACGCCGCGGACCCACCGCCGCGAGCAATTCCCTGAGCGGGTGGACCAAGGCGAACAGCTCGGGGCGGAGGATGTGGCACTCGCGCATGTCGATGACCCGGTGGCTCGCCTCGGCGTTGAAGCCGAGCAGCACCTGCCGCCCCCGCCGCTCGGCCCGCAGCGAGGCGCGGCGGCGGCTGTTCGGCGGCGAGATGTGGGTGGGGAGGATATCGGGGGCGGCGAGGCCCTGAGCGGAGAGGGCGGAGGCGATGCGATCGGCGAGGTAGGCCGCGTAGGCCTCGTCGTCGAGCTGCTGGAGCTGGCAGCCGCCGCATTGGGGGAAGTGCCGGCAGGGCGGCTGCTGGTGGTGCGGGCCCCGGGTGACGGTGCCGGCGGCATCGACCAGGTCGCCCGGCGCGGTGAGCGGGACGAAACGGCCGCTCTCGGTTACCCCGTCGCCGCGGGCGGCGATGCGGAGGATCGTCTCCTGGGTCACAGGCACTCGGCGAGGGCAGTCGGGAGGGCGGCGAGGAGGTCGTCGGCAATGAGGCCGGGGCCGGCGAGCTCCGCGGCGCGGCCGTGCAGCCAGACGGCGGCCGAGGCCGCTTCGAACGGCTCCATACCGGACGCGACGCGTGCCGCGACGACGCCGGCCAGCACGTCACCGGTGCCCGCTGTCGCCAGCCAGTGCGAGTCCGCCCCCGCGATCGCGGCACGGCCGTCGCGCGCGGCGAGGACGGTGTCCGCACCCTTGTAGACGATGGTCATCCCGTGCCGGGCGGCGGCCGCGCGGGCCGCGTCCACCTTGCTCCCGCCGTCGCCGAACAGGTGCCGGAACTCGCCGGCGTGGGGTGTGGCGACGAGCGGCGCGGCCGTCACAGAGGGCATACCCCTCTCCGCCAGCAGCCAGAGCGCGTCACCGTCGAGAACGATGGGATGAGCGGTTGCCAGGGCCCGGCGCAGCTTCTCCCAGGCCTCCGCGCTCCTACCCAGCCCCGGCCCCACGACGACGCAGCCGACGCGCGCGTCATGGAGCTGATCGTCGAGCTCGTCGGCTCGAACGATCGCATTCGGGACGGTGCCGCTTCCCCCGACGAGCGTCACGTACCCCGCACCGGCGCGCGCCGCGGCGATTGCCGCGAGCGCCGCCGCACCGGGCATCTCGCCGCCGACGACGATCACCTTGCCGCGGCTGTATTTGTGGTCGTCGGGCCCAGGAGCCCGGATCCCGGGGCGCTCCAACGCGGTCAGCCGGCTCTCCGCGGCGATGCCGATATCGGCGACCACCACCCTTGCCATGTGCCGCGCCGCCGGCTGAAGGCGGTGGGAGGGCTTCAGCGTTGCGAAGGTGACCGTGAGGTCGAAATCGGGGACGGGCGAGAGGATGCGGCCGTCGTCGGTGGCGACGCCGCTCGGGAGGTCCACCGCCACCCGCACCCGCGCCGCCGCCGCGAGGCTCGCCAGCCGCTGTGCCAGGCTCTCGTCCAGCCCGCGCGTGAGGCCGGTGCCGAACAGGGCGTCGACCAGCACCGGCGCCGGAGGGGCCGAGGCCAGATCTTCCAGCGGGCCTGTCCATCGCGCACGCGCGGCCGCAGCGGCCGGGGTCCTGGGTTCTCCGGCGGCAGCGACCCGCACCGGGATGCCGCGCTCCTGCAGCCGCAGGGCGATGACATACCCGTCGCCGCCATTGTTGCCCGGCCCGCACAGGACGAGGGTGGGCAGCGCGCCCGCATAACGCCACACGGCCTCGGCCGCGGCTGTGCCGGCGCGGTCCATCAGCGCCTCGACAGGCGTGCCGGCGGCGATGGCGGCGGCCTCGGCCGCGCGCATCTCTGCGGCGGTGAGGATCGGGCGCCCGCTCACCTCTTGACGGTCGCGGGGATCCGGTAGCGGTCGCCGGCGAGCGACACTTCGATGCGATTGCCGGAGATCGCCGACACCACCGCCTGCTCGGCGCCGTCGGCCGCCGCGACACCGCGCCCGTCGCGGGTGACGAGGAGCCGGCGGAAGCCACCGTCGGGATTGCGCACGGTGAGGGTGAGGCCCTCCGGCCCGGCGATCCGCTCGATGCTGCACACGGGCTCGAACTGCTCGGCGCCGCCGACCGCGCATTCGATCCGGTCGACATCGGCGGCGGCGCTTGCGGCCGCCTGCTCGGCCTCGTCGTCCCCACCCCCGCAGGCGGCGAGCGAGAGGGCAAAGAGGGTGGCGGCGGAGCGGCGGATCATGGGGTGCTTCTGCGGCATCGCCGCGGCGGCGACAAGCGCGAAGAGGCCGGCCGCCCCGGTGGAGGCGGCCGGCCTTCGAGGGAGCCATGGCGCCCCGCCGGCGCGGCGGCGGGGGGCCATGTTCGAATGTCCGCAGGGGCGCCCCCGCTTCGACTCGCTGCAAAAGGAACAGCAAGGACCGTGCCACAACGGACGGCTGCGGGTCCCGATGGTTAACGGGCGGGAAAGTCCGTGCCGAACCGGGACAGGCGGGTCAGTGGAGACGGGTCGGGAGCAGCCACCAGCCCGGCTGGGCCACCGCGAGACGGGCGTGCGCGGCATCCCGGCTGTGCTCGTCCGCGAACAAGGCGAAGCAGGTCGCGCCAGAGCCCGACATGCGCACCAGGGTGGCGCCCGGGCAGGACCGGAGCGCGTCCGTCACCGTCCCGATCCGCGGCGCCACGGCCAATGCGGGGGCTTCGAGGTCGTTGCGGCCAGCGCGGAAATCGGGGGGGAGCGGCCCGCGATCCTCGCCGCCCCAGCGGCGGAAGACCTCCGCAGTGGAGACCGGGACCCGGGGGTTGGCGAGCAGCAGCGGAGTTCCCGCGAGACGAGGGATGTCGATGGGCGTCAGCCTGTCACCCCTGCCCTCGCCGCGCGCCGTTCGGGAGAGGAGGCAGGCCGGCACGTCGGCGCCGAGGGCGCGGGCGATGTCCAGCAACTCCTCTTGCGGCACGTCGAGATCCCACCAGCGGCGGAGCAGTCGCAGCGCCGCGGCCGCGTCCGCCGAGCCGCCGCCGATGCCGGAGGCGACCGGCAGCCGCTTGTCGAGGGCGAGGGCGGCGCCCTGCGTCACCCCACAGCGCTGCCGCAGCGCCTCGGCGGCGCGCAGGACGAGGTTGTCGCGGCCCGCCGGGAGCCCGTCCGCGAACGGCCCGTTGAGGGCGAGCGACAGCCCCTCCCCCTCCTCCACGCTCAGCCGGTCGCCGTCCTCGGCAAAGGCGAACAGAGTCTCGATCCGGTGATAGCCGTCCGCCTCACGCCCGCGCACGTGGAGGGCGAGGTTGATCTTGGCGAATGCGGTCTCCCGCATCAGGGGGCGGCGAGATCCGGTCTGAGGCCGCCCTCGATCTTGGCGCGGAGGCGATCCAAGGCGTTGCCCTCGGCGAAGACCAGGGCCGCCTGCCAGGCGTAGCGCGCCTCGTAATGGCGGCCGGTGGTGAAATAGGCGTCGCCGAGATGCTCGTTGATCGCCGGATCGGCGGGCTGCGCCTTGGCGGCGCGCTCGAGCAGCTCCACCGCCTTGCCGACATTGCCGCGCACAAAATGCGCCCAGCCCAGCGAATCGGTGATCGAGGCATCGCCGGGCTGGAGCAGGCTCGCTTCGAGGATCAGCCGCTCCGCCTCCGCCATATTCTCCCGCCGCTCGAGTTGCGAGTAGCCGAGGTCGTTCAGCACCGTCGCTTCCTTCGGCGCGAGCCGGTACGCCTCCTGCAGCGCCGCCTTCCCCTCGGCCCATTTGCCGGCATCGCGAAGAGCGCCGCCGCGCAGCAGCCACAGCCGCCACTGCCGGTCCGGCCCGCCGCCGCCCGCCTTGGCCGCCTGGAGCGCGCTGCCGAACGCGTCGGCGGCCTCCCCGAAGCGCTTGGCCTCGTAGAACAACTGCCCGAGCTGAACCCATGTCTCGATCGAGCCCGGCTGCCGCGCCGCCATGGCGCGCAGCTCTGTGAGCGCCTCCTCCGAGCGATCGGAGCGGGCGAGATATTCAGCGCGCATCGCCAGGCCCGGCGCCGCGAACGGATCGTCCGGCCTGACGTTCGCCAGCGCCGCGGTCGCCGCGTCGTAATGCCCCTCGCCGCCGAGCAACTCGCCGACCAGCAGCCACCCGCCGCTATTCTCCGGCGCGAGGAAGGTGGCGAGCCGGGCGAAGCGCAGCGCGAGCTCCGGCGCCTCCTGGCCGGCAAGCTCGACCGACAGGCGCAGCAGCAGCTCGGCTGCACCGGCCGGGGCGGAATCGATCTCCCCCGGCAGGCGCTTGCCCGCTTCGAGCAGCCGCCGCGCTTCGCGGACCGGGGTGGCCTCGCCGGTGAGCAGCGCCAGCGCCGCGTCGCGGTTCCCCTTGCGCGCGAGCAGCGCCGCGGTCGCGATCTGGAGGCGCTGCCCGCGCACCGTGCCCTCGGCGAAGAGCGGCCCCACCAGCGGCAGCGCTTCCTTGCGCTTGCCCCGGGCGAGGAGGAGCAGCGGCCGGTGCTCGGCGGCATAGGCTTCGGCGAGCGGGTTGCCGGTGGCGCGGTCGAGCGCCTTCAGCGGATCGCCCTTGCCGCTGTCCTCGGCGATCCAGGCGTTGAGCACCGGGGTGAGGAAGGCGAACACCTCGTCGCGTTCGATCCGGGCGAGCTCGGCCCGCGCCCTCTTCCAGTCATGGGTGCGGATCGCTTCGGTGGCGAGGAGCAGACGCCCGTCGTGCGGGAGCTTGCCGGCCTTGTCGAGCACGCGCGCCGCCTGCAGCGCCAGCGGCCGGTCGCCCGCCGCGACGGCCTGGCTCAAGGTGCGGGTGGCGAGGAGGTCGTTCTCCGGCGCCAGGGACAAAGCGGCGGCGTAGCTGCGCACCGCATTGTCATAGGACCCGCTGCTGTCCGCGACCCGGGCCCGCGCGTAGGCGGCGAGGGCGGCCGTGTCGTCGACGCTCGCCTGCGCGGCCGAGAGCGGCAGCAGCGCCGCGCCGCCGAGCGCGAGGGCGAGGCAGAGGCGGCTACATGTTCGGATAATTGGGACCTCCGCCTCCTTCGGGCACCACCCAGTTGATGTTCTGGGTCGGGTCCTTGATGTCGCAGGTTTTGCAGTGAACGCAATTCTGCGCGTTGATCTGGAGGCGCTGCCGCCCGCTTTCCTCGACGAACTCATAGACGCCGGCCGGACAGTAACGCTGCTCCGGCCCGTCGTAGAGCGGCAGGTTGACCTCGGTCGGGATCGAGGCATCCTTGAGCGTCAGGTGGACCGGCTGGTCTTCCTCATGGTTGGTGTTGGAGACGAAGACCGAGGAGAGGCGGTCGAAGCTGATCACGCCGTCGGGCTTGGGATAGGCGATCGGCGGAACCAGGTCCTTGCGCCACAGTGTCTCGTTGTCGGGACGGTGGCGCATCGTGAAGGGCAGCCCGATCTTCAGGTAGCGCATCCACATGTCGATGCCGGCGAGCAGCGTGCCGGCGGTGCCGCCGAACTTCGCCACCATCGGCTCGACGTTGCGGACCATCCTGAGCTCGTCGGCGACCCAGCTCGCGTGGAGGCCGGTCTCATAGGCGTCGAGCGTGTCGCCGGCGCGGTCGGCGGAGATCGCCTCGAACGCGGCTTCGGCGGCGAGCATGCCGGACTTCATCGCAGTGTGGCTGCCCTTGATGCGCGGCACGTTCACGAACCCCGCCGCGCAGCCGATCAGCGCGCCGCCCGGGAAGGCGAGCTTCGGGATCGCCTGATAGCCGCCCTCGTTGATCGCGCGGGCGCCGTAGGAGACGCGGCGGCCGCCCTCCAGCACCTCGCGGATCGCCGGATGCTGCTTCCAGCGCTGGAATTCCTCGAAGGGGGAGAGGTGGGGATTGCGGTAGTTGAGGGCGACGACGAAGCCGAGAGCGACCTGGTTGTTCTCCTGGTGGTAGAGGAACCCCCCGCCCCACGCCTCTTCGAGCGGCCAGCCCTGGGTGTGGATGACTCGGCCGGCGACGTGCTTGCCGGGATCCACGTCCCAGAGCTCCTTGAGGCCGATGCCGTAGACCTGCGGCTGGCTGCCCGCGTCCAGCTCGAAGATCCGCTTCACCTCCTTGGTGAGGTGCCCGCGGGCGCCCTCAGCGAAGAAAGTGTAGTGGCCGTGAAGCTCCATGCCCGGCTGGTATTCGGGCTTGCGGGTGCCGTCGCGGGCGACGCCCATGTCGCCGGTGGCGACGCCCTTCACCGAGCCTTCGTCGTTGAACAGCACCTCCGCCGCCGCGAAGCCGGGGAAGATCTCGACACCGAGCGCCTCGGCCTGCCCCGCGAGCCAGCGGCAGAGGTTGCCGAGGCTGAGCGTGTAGGTGCCCTTGTTGTGCATGAAGGGTGGCGTCAGCAGGTGCGGGAGGGTGTATTTCTTCCTCGCCGTCAGCACCCAGTGGTGGTTTTCGGTCACCGGCACCGTCAGCGGGCTGCCGAGCTCGCGCCAGTCCGGCAGCAGCTCGTCGAGGGCGCGCGGATCGACGACCGCGCCGGAGAGGATGTGGGCGCCGACCTCGGAGCCTTTTTCAAGGACGCAGACGGAGATTTCGCGGCTCGCGGCCTGCGCCAGCTGCTTGAGGCGGATCGCGGCGGCGAGGCCCGCGGGGCCGGCGCCGACGATCACGACGTCATAGGCCATCGACTCGCGTTCGGTCATTGCGCTCCCCGTGCCGCGGCCGCCGGGCTCCTGTCGTCGCACGCAGCCAACCATCTGGCAGATAGATAGCAATTTTGCGGTTGACCAGCCCGGCTGCGCCTGACTCCATAGGGGCGGGAATGGAGCGGGGCAGCGAGCCATTGTCACCGGCAGCCGCGGCGAGCGTGCTGCAATGGTGGAGCGATGCGGGCGTCGATGTGATGATCGACGAGGAGCCGCGGAACTGGCTGCGCCCGAAGCCCAAGACACCCGCCTCCCCTGCCCCTCCGGCGGAAGCGCGTAGCGAGCCGCCTGCCGGCGAGCTCCCAGGTCAGCTTGACCTTTTCCAGGCGTATCTCGCCGGCGACGAGCGGCTGAGCTTCGCCGCCCCGGGCGCGCCGCGCGTCTGCCCGGCTGGCGACCCGGGCTCGGGCCTGATGATTGTGGCGGACATGCCCTCGACCGAAGATTGCTCCACCGGCACCTTGATCTCGGGAGAGGCGGGGCGGCTGTTCGACCGGATGCTGGCCGCGATCGGCCGCGACCGCGGGTCGGTCTACCTCGCCGCCCTTTCGTGCCTGCGCTCGCCCGACGGCCGCCTCGCCACCGACGCGGCGAAGGGCTGCGCCACGCTCGCCCGCCACCATGTCGGCCTCGTGGCACCGAAAGCGGTGCTGCTGTTCGGCGACGCCTGCTCGAAGGCGCTGACCGGGCTGCCGCTCCTCCAGGCGCGCGGCCGGTGGCACGAAATCGCCACCCACGCCGGCCCGTTTAGGGCACTGGTAACCTTTCCACCCTCTTACTTGCTGAACCAGCCCGCGGCCAAGGCCCATGCATGGGCCGACCTGCAGATGCTGATGGACGAGGTGAACCGATGCGAATGATTCGGCCCCTGCTCCTTGCCGCAGCGCTCGCGCTGCCCGCCGTCGCCGCCCAGGCGGAAGGTGTCGGCCACCGCCGCGGCGCCCCTTCCGAACTCAGCCAGGACCAGCGCGCCGCCTATCGCCAGGTGCTCTCGGCGATCCGCGCCTCCGACTGGCTCGGCGCGGCCGCCAAGCTCGCGACGATGGACGAAGGCCCGCTTCACGCCGCCCTCACCGCCGAGCTCTACCTCGCCAAGGGCTCGCCCAAGGTCGAGCTGCCGCAGCTCCTCGCCCTCATCCAGCGCGCGCCCTACCTGCCCAAGGCGGACCAGCTCGCGCGCCTCGCCGCTTCGCGAGGGGCGACCGATCTGCCAACCCTCCCGCAGGCGCAGAAGCTGGTCTGGCAAGGCTCGCAGCCGCGCCGGGCCCGGGCGCCGGCGACGAAGGGCGACCAGGCCGCGCAGGAGCTCGACCAGCTGATCCAGCCGCTGATCGTCGAGAACCGCCCGGCAGAGGCCGAAGCCATCTACCAGGAGCGCGAGGGCCAGCTCGGCGCCGAGGCGCGCACCGAGTTCCAGCAGCGGCTCGGCTGGTCCTATTACATCGTCGGCAGCGACCGAGACGCGCTCCGCCTCGCCCAGCAGGCGAAGAACGGGACCGGCGAATGGTCGGTCCAGGGCGCCTGGACGGCCGGCCTCGCCGCTTGGCGCCTGCACGAGTGCAAGGTGGCCACCGAAGCCTTCGCCGCCGTCGCCGCCCGCGCCACCGACCTCGAGCTCAACGCCGCCGGCAATTACTGGGCGGCGCGCGCCGAGATGAGCTGCGCGCATCCCGAGCGGGTGCAGCCGCGGCTCAAGGCGGCGGCGCGGCTCAAGGAGACCTTCTACGGAATGCTGGCCGCGACCGCGCTCGGCATTCGCGCGCCGGGCTATGCCGGGCTCCACGATTATCGCGACGCCGAGTGGCGGGGAATCGCGAACAAGCCGAACGTCCGCGCCGCGATCGCCTTCGCGGAGATCGGCGAAGAGGACATGGCCGAGCAGTTCATCCGCCACGAGGCGCGGATCGGCGGCGCCTCCGACCACAACGCGCTCCTCCACCTCGCGGCGGATATGAACCTCGCATCGGCGCAATATTGGCTGGCGCACAACGCTCCGCGCGGGACCAGCGTCAACGTCGCCGCGCGCTACCCGCGGCCCGACTGGAAGCCGGTGCGGGGCTGGCGGGTCGATCCGTCGCTCGCTTACGCCCATGCGCTGCAGGAATCGAAGTTCGAGACCGGCGTCGTCAGCCCCGCCGGCGCGGTCGGACTGATGCAGGTGCGGCCCGGCACCGCCGGCGACATCGCCCGCAAGCGCGGCGACGCGTTCGACCGCTCGATGCTCACCAACCCGGCGGTGAACATCGAATACGGCCAGTCCTATATCGAGCAACTGCGCGATTCGGGCACCACGGGCGGCCTCCTCCCCAAGGTGATCGCCGCCTACAATGCCGGGCCGGCGCCGGTCGCGGAGTGGAACGCCCGCGCCTTCGACCGCGGCGATCCCCTGCTGTTCATCGAGTCGATCCCCTATTGGGAGACTCGCGGCTACGTGCCGATCGTGCTGCGCAACTACTGGATCTACGAGCAGGAGGCGGGGAAGACCTCGGCGACGCGGGCGGCGCTCGCGCAAGGCATGTGGCCCCGCTTCCCCGGAATGCCGGGCGCCGCCGCGGTGCGGATGCAGCCGCAGCAGCCGACGCTCAGCTACGGTAGCCGCGGCACCGAATAGTTCTTGATTTGTTCTAGTGCTCGACGCATAGGTCGGGCATGAGCCGGCCCGACGTCCGCCACGGCCGCGGCGCGCCCGAGAACCGCACGCCGACGCGCTTCAACCTTCCGGTGCGGGAGGCGGACGGCGACTGGCTCGACGCGCGCGAGGAGGTGGACGGCGAGGCGCCGCCGCTGCGCACCACCGTCACCGTCGAGAAGCCGAAGACGATTATCGCGCGCAACACCTCGCCCGACATCGGCTTCGACCGCTCGATCAACAGCTATCGCGGCTGCGAGCATGGCTGCATCTACTGCTTCGCGCGGCCGACCCACGCATTCCACGACCTTTCGCCCGGTCTCGATTTCGAGACGAAATTGTTCGCCAAGCCCGACGCCGCGAAGCTGCTGCGCGAGGAGCTCGGGAAGCCGGGCTATGTCTGCCGGCCGATGGCAATGGGAACCAACACAGATCCGTTCCAGCCGATCGAGGCGACATGGCGGATCACCCGGTCCGTGCTGCAGGTGCTGGCCGAGACGCGCCACCCTGTGATGATCACCACCAAGTCGGACCGCGTGACTCGCGACATCGACATCCTCGCGCCGATGGCCGAGCAGCGGCTCGCCTCCGTCGCCCTCTCGATCACCTCGCTGACTCCGGAAATCTCGCGGACGCTGGAGCCGCGGGCGCCGTCCGCGCGGAAGCGGCTGGCGGCGGTGAAGGCGCTGAGCGCGGCGGGGATCCCCACCTGCGTCGCCATCGCGCCGGTCGTGCCCGGGATCACCGATCACGAAGTCGAGGCTATCGTCGAGGCGGCCGCCGAGGCGGGCGCGACCGGCGCCTTCTACCTGCCGGTGCGGCTCCCGCACGAGGTGGCGCCCCTGTTCCGCGCCTGGCTCGACGAGCATTTCCCCGACCGGGCGGACAAGGTGATGAACATCATCCGCGCGATCCGCGGCGGCAAGGACAATGACCCGAACTGGTTCACCCGAATGCGCGGCTCCGGCCCCTGGGCCGAGCTGATGCGCGTACGCTTCGACATCGCGGCGAAGAAGCACGGCCTGAACCGCGAGAAGACGACCCTCCGCACCGACCTATTCCTGCCGCCCCAGGGGCCGCAGCTGCGGCTGCTGTGACTCCTCAGGAGGCGGCGGCGAGGCGGGGCTGGACGCCGTTGGGAACAACCGAGAGGCGCACGGCGGTGACGCCTTCGACCCGTTCGATGCGGGCGGCGAGTTCGGCGTCGAGCTGGAAGTCGCGGCCGAGCACGACCTCCGCCTCGCCCGTGTCGAGCCGGGCGCGGAGGCGCAGCTCGCCATGGCCGCCGCGGTCTTCCGCCACGGCTGCCGCAAGACGCCTTATCGCGTCCACTTCGTCCACTTCGACCTCGAGCTGGAGGCGGGCGCGCTTCGACAGGCTCTCGAACGGCTGGAGCGAGCGGACGGTGACCCGCGGCGTCTCCTCACCCGGCCTGCGGTCGAGCTCGACGTTCAGCAGCGCGCAGGCGCCGGACTTGGCGGCGTTCTCGACCTGCGCGGCGGCATCATCGTCGAACACGGTCGCGACGAACTGGCCGGAGGCGTCGGACATGGTCGCCATCAGGTAGCGCCGCCCCTTGGCCGACGTGCGCCACCGCGCGTCCTCGACAAGGCCCGCCATCACCGCCGCTGTGCGGCCGCCGTCCGCCGGCGCGGGCAGCGAGGCGAGAGCGGCGAAGCTCCGGGCGCCATGGGCTTCGGCGAGGTGGCGGTAGCGGTCGACCGGGTGGGCGGAGAAATAGAAGCCGAACGATTCCTTCTCCGCGGCCATCCGCTGGGCGAGCGTCCAGGTCGGCGCGACCGGCATCCGGATCGGCGCCACGTCGACATCCCCGGCGCCGCCGAACAACCCGCCCTGCCCGCTCTCCCGCGCCTCGGCGGCGCTGGCGGCATGGGCGAGGATGGTTTCGGCGGCCGCGAACACCGCCGCGCGGTTACCGTCGAGGCCGTCGAAGGCGCCGCCGCCGGCGAGGCTCTCAAGCTGGCGCCGGTTGAGGAGGCGGGGATCGACCCGGTCGGCGAAGTCGTCGAGCGACTTGAAGGCCCCGCGCGAGCGCCGCTCCTCGACCAGCTGCTCCATCGCTTTCTCGCCGACGCCCTTCAACGCGCCGAGGGCGTAGCGGACCGCGAGGCCCTCCTCGATCGCCTCGACGGCGAACTCGGCTTCGCTCGCGTTGACCGAGGGCGGCAGGCATTCGACGGCCATCCGCCGCATGTCGTCGACGAAGATCGCGAGCTTGTCCGTCTGGTGGATGTCGAAGCACATCGAGGCGGCATAGAATTCGACCGGGTGGTGCGCCTTGAGCCACGCCGTCTGGTAGGCGACGAGGGCATAAGCGGCGGCGTGGCTCTTGTTGAAGCCGTAGCCGGCGAACTTGTCGATCAAGTCGAACAGTTCGTTCGCCTTGGGCCGCGCGATGCCCTTTTCGGCGCAGCCGGTGACGAAACGCTCGCGTTGCGCGTCCATCTCGGCCTTGATCTTCTTGCCCATCGCGCGGCGGAGGAGGTCGGCCTCCCCGAGGCTGTAGCCGGCGAGCACCCGCGCCGCCTCCATCACCTGCTCCTGGTAGACGAAGATGCCGTAGGTCTCCTTCAGCACCTTCTCGAGCAGTGGATGGGGGTAGGCGATATCCTCCCGCCCGTTCTTGCGGGCGCCGAAGGTCGGGATGTTATCCATCGGACCCGGCCGGTAGAGCGAGACGAGGGCGATGATGTCCTCGAAACTGGTCGGCTTCACTGCCGCGAGCGTGCGGCGCATGCCCTCCGATTCGAGCTGGAACACGCCGACCGTGTCGCCGCGCTTCAACAGCTCGAACACCGCTGGATCGTCCCAAGGGAGGGTGTCGAGATCGACCTCCACCCCGCGCCTGGCCAGCATCTGCACGGCTTTCTGCAGGACGGAAAGCGTCTTGAGGCCAAGGAAGTCGAACTTCACCAGCCCGGCCGCCTCGACATATTTCATGTCGAACTGGGTGACCGGCATGTCCGACCGGGGATCGCGGTAGAGCGGGACGAGCTGGTCGAGCGGCCGGTCGCCGATCACCACACCGGCGGCGTGGGTCGAGCTGTGCCGCGGCAGACCTTCCAGCTTGCGGGCGAGATCGAACAGCCGGCGCACCTGCGCGTCGTTCTTATATTCGGCGGCGAGTTCGGAGACGCCGTTCAGCGCCCGCTCGAGGTCCCAGGGCTCGGTCGGATGGTTCGGCACCAGCTTCGCGAGCCGGTCGACCTGCCCGTAGGGCATTTGCAGCACCCGTCCGGTGTCCTTGAGGACGGCGCGGGCCTTGAGCTTCCCGAAGGTGATGATCTGGGCCACCTTGTCGGATCCGTAGCGCTGCTGAACGTAGCGGATCACCTCGCCCCGGCGGGTTTCGCAGAAGTCGATGTCGAAGTCGGGCATCGACACGCGCTCGGGGTTGAGAAAGCGCTCGAAGAGCAGGCCGAGGCGGATCGGATCGAGGTCGGTGATGGTGAGTGCCCAGGCGACCACCGAGCCGGCGCCCGATCCGCGGCCGGGGCCGACCGGGATCCCGTTCTCCTTCGCCCATTTGATGAAGTCGGCGACGATCAGGAAATAGCCGGGGAAGCCCATGCCGACGATGATCTCGACCTCATAGTCGAGCCGGTCGAAATAGGGTTTCCGCTGCTCCTCGCCGAAGCCATCATATTTGGCGAGCCGCGCCTCCAGCCCCGCGCGCGCGTCGCGGCGGAGCTGGTCGGCCTCGCCTTCGAGGTCGCCGGCGATGGAGGGGAGGATCGGCTTGCGCTTGGGCGCGCCGAAGGCGCAGCGGCGGGCGACGATCGCTGTGTTGTCGATCGCCTCGGGCAGGTCGGCGAACAGTCGGCGCATCTCGGCGGCGGGCTTCATCCACGCTTCGGGCGAGGATTTGGCGCGGTCCTCCCGGTCGAGCTGGCTCGATTGGGCGATGCACAGCATGGCGTCATGCGCCTGGTGGAAATGCACCTCGGCGAAGCGGGCGGGGTTGGTCGCCACCAGCGGCAGGTCGTGCGTGTAGGCAAGATCGATCAGCGCTGCCTCGGCGCGCGTCTCGACGGGATCGCCGCGGCGGCACAATTCGATGTAGAGCCGCCCCGGGAATAGCGCCGTCAGCCGCCGCAGCATCTCGTCGGCCGCGCTCGCCTGTTCCTCCGCCAGCAGCCGCGCCAGTGCCCCTTCCCCGCCCGCGGTGAGCGCGATAAGGCCTGCGGTCCGGCCCTCCAGCGCCTCGATGGAGACATGCGCCTCTTCCTCGATGGGGCGGTCGAGGTGGGCCGCGGAGACGAGGGCGCAGAGGTTGTGGTAGCCGGTCTCGTTCTGGGCGTAGAGGCCGAGCCAGTCGATCTGCGGCGCCCTTCCCTCCACCGCCGGCCGCGCGATGCCGAGCATGGCGCCGATGATCGGCTGCACGCCCACGCCCTTGCACGCCTCGGTGAAGGCCATGACCGCGTAGAGGCCGTTGCGGTCGGTGACCGCAGCCGCGGGGAAATCCAGCCTCTTGGCCTGCTTGGCGATCTCCTTCGGGTCGATCGCCCCTTCGAGCATCGAGTAGCAGGAGAATATGCGGAGGGGCACGTAAGGCGCGGCCATCCGGGCACTATGGGCAGCCCCGCCGCCGATGGAAATAGCCGCCTCGGCCCTTTTCCACAGGAATCGGCGCCCGCCCAGAGATCCTAGTGCCCCGCGATCACGCTCCTGATCTCGGCGATCCGCGACTCGTAGGCGGCACGCACGCAGGTCTCGCTGCCGCACCGCTCGCGGCGCGAGAGGAAGGCGTCGCGGCTGCGGCGCAGGTGGCTTCGCGTGGCCGGGTCCGCGCTCGCCATCGCCGCATAATAGATGGACGCCATCTGCCTGTCCTTGGCCGCCAGACCCGGCGAGCTGCACACCATCTTTTCGGTGCCGGTCTTCGCGTAGCGGCAGCTGAAGCTGGGCTTTGCGCCTGCGGACTGGGCAGCGGGTACCGCTTTCGGCGCCTCCTGCTTCGCCGCCGCCGGTCTGGGTGCCGCCGGCTTGGATGCGGCGGGCTTGGGTGCGGCGGGCGGACGGGGCGCGGCGGAGGGGCTCGCGGGCGGCTGCGGCTGCGGCTGCACCGGTGGCTGCGGCTGCACCGGCGGCATCAGCGTGGGGTCGGCGAGCGCGACCTGCGGCTCCTCCGGCTGCTGCGTCTCGACCAGGCGCGGCAGCGGCTTGCCGCCGAGGCCGAAACTGGCGAGGCGGTAGATGATCGGCTCGGCGCCATCCATGTGGTAGACGAGGCCGCTGCCGTCCGCCGCCGCCTGCGCCGCATATTCGACGTCGGCCTTGAGGCGGCGCATCCCGTCGAACGCATTCTCGACGCCCGGCGGCAGCTCGAGGACGAAATGGCCGGTGCAGACGGTGACGTTGAGCTCCTCGTCGCGGCTCTTGACCAGCGGGTCCTCCATTCGGACGACCGAGCTCGCCGCCAGCGGATCGAGGTTACGCGGATCGGAATTGCGGATCCGCGCGGCCTCGTCGAACACCAGCTCCTTGAGCCGGTCGTAAGTCCCCTCGGACGCGCAGGCCTTTCGGATCCGCTCGCGCTCCTCGGACGCGATCTGCTTCTCACTCTTCTGCGCCGGCGCTTCCTTCTTCTTCATCCAGTCGCAGGCGGGAACGAGAAGCAGCACCGCCGCAATGGCTCCGCTGATCAGGACCTTACGCATTCGTTTCACCTCCGGCTCGGCAGACGACCCCTGCAACGCACGAACGGCGCGATCTATTCAGCACAGCATCAGGTTCCGCCGGCGGTGAGGCCGGCTTATTCGAGAACGCCCTCGTGCAGCCGGAGGACGCGGTCCATCTTGGCGGCGATGCGCTCGTTGTGGGTGGCGACCAGGGCAGCGCTGCCTTCGTCGCGGACGAGGCGGAGGAATTCGGCGAAGACGATGTCCGCGGTCGCCTCGTCGAGGTTGCCGGTGGGCTCGTCAGCGAGGACGAGCTGCGGGCGATTGGCGAGAGCGCGGGCGACGGCGACGCGCTGCTGCTCGCCACCGGAGAGCTGGCTCGGCCGGTGGGTCAGCCGCTGCTCGAGGCCGAGCGCGCCGAGCAAGGCTTCCGCCCTCCCCCGCGCCTGCTCGGGGGCGGCACCGTGGATGAGTTGCGGGATGATCACGTTCTCGATCGCCGAGAAATCCGGAAGCAGATGGTGGAACTGGTAGACGAAGCCGAGCGCGTCGCGGCGCAGGCGCGTGCGGCCGTCGTTGTCGAGCTTCGCCGCTTCCTCGCCGCCGATCCGGATCGACCCCTCGAACCCGCCTTCGAGCAGGCCCACAGCCTGGAGCAGGGTCGACTTGCCCGAGCCCGAAGGCCCGAGGAGGGCGACGATCTCCCCCTGGCGGACGTCGAGATCGACGCCGCGCAGGACGTGGATCGTCACCCCGCCCTGCTGGAAGCTGCGCTTCAGCCCCCGAACGCTCAGAACCTCATTCATAGCGCAGCACCTGCACCGGATCGGTGCTCGCCGCCTTCCAGGCGGGGTAGAGGGTGGCGAGGAAGCTGAAGAGCAGGGCCATCAGCACGATCGCGACCACCTCGAACGCGTCGGTCTTGGAGGGCAGCTCGGTCAGGAAGCGGATGGAGGGGTCCCACAGATTCTGGCCGGTGACGAACTGGACGAAATTGACGAACGGCTGACGGAAGAAGAGCAGCAGCGCGCCGAGGATCAGCCCGGCGACGATGCCGAGCGCGCCGATCGTCACGCCCACGGTCATGAACACCCGCATCAGCGCCGACCGGGTCGCACCCATGGTCCGCAGGATGGCGATGTCACGGGTCTTCGCCCGCACCAGCATGATCAGCGAGGAGAGGATGTTGAAGACGGCGACGAGGATGATGATCGAGAGGACGACGAACATCGCCACCCGCTCGACCTGCAGCGCCTCGAAGAGGGAGGAATTGAGCGAGCGCCAATCGGCGACGACCCCCTGGCCGCTGACGGCGGCTGCGAGCGGATCGAGAATCTCGCCGACCCGCTCGGCATCGGCGGTCTGGATCTCGACCATGCCGACGGAGTCGCCGAGCATCAGCAGGGTCTGCGCGTCTTCGATCGGCATGACGACGAAGGTCTTGTCGTAGTCGAACACGCCGACCTCGAACACGGCGGCGATGTTGTAGGAGACGATGCGCGGGACGGTGCCGAACGGCGTCGTCGGCCCTTCCGGGCTGATCAGGCTGATCTGGCCGCCGATATTGGCGCCGAGCGCCTCCGCGAGGCGGGAGCCGATGGCGACGTTGCCGGAGCCCGGCTTCAGCGCCCCCAGGGAGCCGGCCAGGACCTTCCCCTTCAAGGTCGGGTTGGCGAGGATGTCCTCCAGCCGCATACCGCGGACGAGGATCCCTTCCACGCGCCCGGAATAGCTCGCCATCAGCGGCTGCTCGATCAGCGGCACCGCCTCGGTGACGCCCGGGGTGCGGCGGGCCTGGTCGACGACAGCGCGCCAATCTTCCAGCCGGCCGCCATAGCCCTGGACGACGGCGTGGCCGTTCAGGCCGACGATCTTGTCGAACAGCTCCGCGCGAAAGCCGTTCATCACGCTCATCACCACGATCAGGGCGGCGACGCCGAGCATCACCGCGACGAGGCTGATCGAAGCGACGAGGAAGATGAACCCCTCGCCCTTTCCGGGCAGGAGGTAGCGCCTGGCGATCATCCGCTCGTAACGGGAGAGGATCATGACGGCCGTAATCCGGCAACCGCAGGGGGGAAGCCGTTCGCGTCGAGCGACGTCGACACGCCCGACCCAGCGGAGCCGAGGCAGTGTTCTCGGCTGCGCTCGAAGGGGTCCCTCGACTTCGCTCGGGACGGACGCGCTTCGGTGCCCTGCACCCACCTCATCCCGTCAGCCTCGCCAGCGCGCTCTCCAGGGAAACCTCCTCGCGCTCCCCGGTCGCGCGGCGCTTGAGCTCCACTATACCGCGATCGAGGCCCTTCGGCCCGACGATCAGCTGCCAGGGGAGGCCGATGACGTCCATCGTCGCGAATTTGGCGCCGCCGCGCTCGTCGCGGTCATCGTAGAGCGTCTCGACGCCCACTTGCGTGAGCCGCGCGTAGAGCTGATCGGCGGCGGCGGCGCAGCGTTCGTCGTCCGCCCGCATGTTGATCAGGCCGACCTTGAACGGCGCGACGCTCTCCGGCCAGATTATTCCGCCCTCGTCGTGGCGCGCCTCGATGATCGCGCCGACGAGGCGAGAGACGCCGATGCCGTAGCTGCCCATCTCGGGGTGGACCTGGCCGCCGTCGCGGGTCTGGACCTGGAAGCCCATCGCGGCGCTGTACTTGGTGCCGAAGGCGAAGATGTGGCCGACCTCGATGCCGCGGCGGCTGCGCAGGCGCTCCGCGGGAACCGGGCATTCCTCGACCTTGGCATGCTCCTCCTCCTCCATCGCGTAGAGGCCGGTGAGGCGGGCGATGGTCGAGGCATCGGCGGCGAGCAGCTCCTCGCGGCTCACCTCCTCGATCGCGGCGTCGTAGAAGAGCGCGCTCTCCCCGGTGTCGGCGAGGATGTGGAATTCGTGGCTGAGGTCGCCGCCGATGGGGCCGGTCGGCGCCCGCACCGGCACCGCCTGAAGGCCAAGGCGCGCGAAGGTGCGCAGGTAGGCGACGAACATCGCCTCGTAGCTGCGGCGAAGCCCCTCCCCGTCGAGATCGAAGCTGTAGGCGTCCTTCATCAGGAACTCGCGGCCGCGCATCACGCCGAAGCGGGGCCGGACCTCGTCCCGGAATTTCCACTGGATGTGGTAGAGGGTGCGCGGCAGGTCACGGTAGCTCTTCGCGGCATCGCGGAAGATCGCGGTGATCATCTCCTCGTTGGTCGGACCGTAGAGCATCTCGCGCTCGTGCCGGTCGTGGAAGCGCAGCATTTCGGGGCCGTAGGCCTCGTAGCGCTGCGACTGGCGCCACAGGTCCGCCGACTGGATCGTCGGCATGAGCAGCTCGACGGCGCCCGCCCGATCCTGCTCCTCGCGCACCACCTGCTCGATCTTCTTCAGCACCCGCAAGCCGAGCGGCAGCCAGGCGTAGATGCCGGCCGCGGTCTGGCGGACGAGGCCGGCGCGCAGCATCAGCTTATGGCTGACGATCTGGGCATCGGCCGGCGTTTCCTTGGTGACGGGCAGGAAGTAGCGGGAGAGGCGCATCGGTGAAGATCGGGCTTTCGGAGGTTCGCCCCGCCTCTAGGAGGCGCGGCCAACCAAGGCAACCGCGCGGCCGGTTCCATGGTCGGAACGGTTCCGGAGCAGGTGTTGCTTCCCCGACACAGCCTCTTACCAAAGCGCCACAACTTATTGAATAAAACCGTGACAGACCCTGCTCGCCTCGCCTAGCGTGCCTTTCACGGACAGACGGCGAGAGCCTCGGTTCGGGGAGGCTTCGGCCCCGTATCCTAAGCGAGGTAGGATGCGCGCGGGCCGTGGACTTTCATAAGGGGGTTGGCGAGCAATCGCCACACGGATGCCCGGGCAGCGATGCCCGGGCATTTGGCTTTTCAGGCCCCGGCGTTGCCTCGCGGCGCCCTCCACACGCCGCGGCTTATTCGCGATTGGCGTTCGGTGCGAGGGACTCCGTCTCGCCCGCGGCCGCATTGCCGCCATAGACGTCCATGTCGGCGGCCTCGTCGGCCGCGGCCTCGTTGGCGAGGTCCGCCGGGTCGACCTGGGCGGCATTGTCGAGGAGGGGGTCGCCCGCCTCCAGCGAGGCGTTGTTGGCGGCCGCCACCTCACCCTCCCCGCGTCCGCACGCGGCGGCGAGAAGCGGGAGAATGAATGCGGCGGGGCGGATCGAACTGGGCATGATGGGTTCCTTCGGGGAGGAACCTGCCACGCCGGGGCTGTTACGGAAAGCGGGTTTTCGGTCGCTATGCGGGATTGAACGGCCCGCTGGGGCGCGGCGCCTGGCGCGGCGGATCGTCCGCGGCCGCCCGCCGCGCCTCCCGCTCGTAATGCTGGGCGAGGAGGTTCAGTCCGCTACGGTCGCGCGACGGCGGCAGACCAGCCGCGAGGCGCCGGCACTCCGCCGCCTGCCCCCTGAAATAATCCGCTGCGTCCATGCCTCTCCCGTTCGAAAGCGGTGAGACAGGAAACTTGATCTGGATTAGATTTGTTCCACGTCGTCGCCGCTCACGAAGGGTCGCTTCAGCGGCTGGCGCGCCGGACCGTCACCGCCGCCCACGCGGCGAACGCGATGGCGATTACGGTCGTGGCGACGAAGATGGGGTTTCGGAGCGGGCCGCTCCCTTCCGCCAGCAGGCGGGCGAGGTGCCCCAAAGCCAGCAGGAGGAAGGCCGTTCCAGTGACCGCCGCATAGCTCCGCATCGGCTCTTCTCCCCGCTTGCAGACCGATCATCTCACGGCGAGGCACCGCTGACCAGCCTCGCCGGCTGACGGATTGATGAACGTCGCGGACGGATTCGGTTCAGGCGCGGCCGGGTAGACGCAACTCCTCTGTTCCAGTGTTCCAGGAGAGATACATGCGTAGATTGATCTTCGGAGCTGCGGCTGTCATCGCTGCGGCCATTCCCGCCGCCGGATGGGCCCATCCGCACAGCTCCGGCTATAACAGCTACAGTCGTTACGACCGCGAAGTTCGCAGCGAGATGCGCGAGTGCCAGCGCGAGCTGCGCCGTGCCGACAGCCGCCGCGAATATCGCCGCGAGATGCGCGAGTGCCGCCGCGAGATCGCCGACGCACGGCGGGATGCCCGCCGCGACTGGCGCGGGGACCGGCGCCAGCATCGCTACGACCGGCGCTACGACCGCCGCTACGGATGGTAAGCGACGCTTTTGGAGGCCGGGGCCCCTGCCCCGGCCTTTCTAGCCCGCCTGCCCGGCATGGGCCGGGAGCGCGTCGTGATGGAGGTAACGCTCGTTGAAGTCGCCGACGTCGCGCAGCCGCTGCCAGTCCTCGATCACGATCGACCGCTTGTTGCGGCTGATCAGCCCTTCCTCGCCCAATTGCTTCAGCACGCGATTCACGTGGACCGAAGTGAGGCCGACGGCGTCAGCGAGTTGCTCCTGCGTCATCGGCAGCTCGTACCGATGGTCGCGCGCGAGCCCCGCCGCCTCGAGCCGCAGCGAGAATTCGCACAGGATGTGGGCGACGCGGGCGCGGCTGTCGCGGCGGCCGACATTGACCACCCATTCCCGGAAGATAGACGCGTCGATCAACGTGTCCATCCACAAGGCCCGACCAACGGCGGGGCGGCCCATCGCCAGTTCGGTGATAGCCGCCTGCGGGATGGTGGCCACCTCCGCCTCGGTGAGCGTCTGCACGCTGTGATCGGCGATCTGGAGGAAGCTGTTCTGGAGGTCGACGAACTCGCTCGCCATGTGGATCGAGATGATCTGCCGCCCGCCCCCGCCGGTAATCTTGTAACGGTGGGCGAAGCCCGAGAGGAGCAGGCAGCAATGTTCGGGTCGGTCCCCGTCACGGATGATGTGCCCGCCCGGCGGGAGCTTGCGGACGCTGTGCTGCAGCCCCAGCAGAGCCTCCCGGTCGGGGTGGCTGAGGGGCGAGCGACGCTCGAGCCGGCGCACCATCGTCTCGAATGCCGGATGCAGATCCGCCACGTTCTCTCCGTCGTCACACAGGTGGAGCCGGCACGCTGACCCGCGCCGGAATGCCCCCTTCGACGGGATGCATAGGAGGTGCTCCGCAGCGTCGCTTTTATCTAGATTAGCCCCTCGCTTTTCCCGCGCATTTTCCGCGCGTTGCACCGTCGCCTGAATTACAAGCGGAGTGCAGACGCGGACGTACTCGGCACGGTGGGGCTCGACTGGGTCGTCGACGGGGCTCGCAAGGCAAAGTTTGCTCCTCGTGGAACCTAATCCAGATTAAACTCTTCTGCACTTCGACAGAGTGGCAGCCCCCCGTGCCCCTGTCCTGTCCCGTTCCCGGCGTCCGTTTGCCCCTCTCGGGCCGCGGACGCCGTTTTTCCAGCCCTGGGAATTCGCCGGCCTTCGGACGAGGCCGCCGTGGAGAGACGAATGCCGCTGAACACCCGTGAAGATCCGGAAGGCGAAGTGGGAGCGCTGCGCCGGCTCGCACAGCAATGCCGCGCGCTGGCGAGAGGCGCCAGCACACGCGACGTTGCCGCCTCGCTGGCCGAGATGGCCGAGGAATATGAGGAGCGTGCGGGCCGCTTCGACCGTGCCGGGGCGCTCTCCCGCTAGCGGGTCGCGCCGGCGCTGAACCTCTCGCCCGGGTCGGCGTTTCAGAGCGCATGCCGCGCTTTTTCTTCCACATCCGCAACGGTAACGGCTTCACGCTGGACGATGAAGGCCGCGACCTGCCCGACGGCGCCACCGCCCGCGAGGAAGCGCTGAGAGGCATACGCTCGATGATCGCCGAGGAGGCGAGAGGCGGGCGGATCGACCTCGGTGGCCGCATCGAGTTGACCGACGAAGACGGCTCCTCGGTCCGCGCAATCGCCTTCGCGGAGGCCCTGACGATCGACGCCGGTGAGCCTCCCGCGGACGGAGCAGCCGAGCCGCGCCCGGCGGCGGGGCGAACGGCGGTGGGCGAGATTCTCGAGAGACATCTCGGGCTGATCGGGCCGCTCTCGCGCGAGGACGCGGCGGCGCTTCACACGCTCGCGTTCGAGGTCCGGGACGTCGGCCGCGGCGAGGACCTGCTCCGTCATGGCGACAGGCCGACCACCTCGGTGGTCGTGCTCGGCGGCTTCCTCCAGCGCTACACCATCTCGCCCCAGGGACGGCGGCAGGTCCACAGCGTCTACATGGCGACGGACGCGCCGTGCCTGGAGACGATCAACCTCGACTATATGGACAACAATCTCGGCGCGCTGGCCGCGAGCCGGGTCGGGATCATCCCCCATTCGGAGCTGCACCGGGTGATGGCGGAGCGACCGAACCTCGCCAGGCTGTTCTGGCGGGAGACGCTGGTGCAGGCCTCGCTGTTCCGCGAGTGGCTGGTCCGCAACAGTCAGATGCTGGCGCATGCCCAGCTCGCCCACTTCTTCTGCGAGATGCTGACCCGCGCCAAGGCGGCGGGGATCGCCGACGGCGACAGCATGGAGCTGCCGCTCACGCAGGAGGATCTGGGCGACGCAATCGGCATGACCTCGGTCCACGTCAACCGGACGCTGGCGATGCTGCGCACGGCCGGCCTGGCCGAGCTGCGCGGCGGCCGCCTCAGCGTCCTCGATCCGGCGCGGCTGGAGGAGGTCGCGGAGTTCGACCCGTCATACCTCCACCTTCAGACCGCCGGCTAGACGCAGCAGGTCAGGCGTCGCTCTCGGCCGAGGACTTTTCGGCGAGGGTGCGGGCGCGCAACGCTTCGGTCCGGCCGGCGCGGGCGGCCATGCCGTCCCAGGCGGCGGCGGCGCGCAGGCAGCGCTCGCGGACATTGTCGAGGGTGGCCTGCTCGGCATCCGCGCGCGCTTCGGCGGCGCGGGCGAGATAGAGATCGTGGTTGGTCGACATGTCCGGTCTGGCCTTTCCTGCTTCGTTGCGCCGCACGCTGCGGGCGCCGAGGGCGGCGCCCGGGCCCCTCCCCCCGAGGGGAGAGGGGCGGATCGCCCGCGCGGATGGCGCGGACGAGGAGCGGTTTACGCGGCGGTGAGGTTGACCGCGCTGGTCTTGCCGCGGCGGTCGGTCTCGAGCTCGTAGGATACGCGCTGGTCGCGGTCGAGCGTGCGCATGCCAGCCGCCTCGACGGCGCTGATGTGCACGAACGCGTCGTTGCCGCCGCCTTCCGGCTGGATGAAGCCGTAGCCCTTGTCGATGTTGAAGAATTTCACGGTGCCGATGGCCATTTCACTTTTTCCTTCTGTGGCGGGCCGCCATTCGGCCCCCCGGTGCTAGGAGAGGCGAGAGAGGGAAAAAGGAGCCGCAAAGCGCCAAAGACCGTCAATTTGCGACTAGTAGCGCCTTCCCCCTAGGCGCTGCGGCCGCAAAAAGCAATCTATGGGCCCTCCGCACCGTGGGACACGGGGCCCCCGCGGCGGGCGCCAGGCGGACGGGAACGGGCCGATCACCCCTTCTCCCGGCGATAGGCGGCATAGCGCAGGAACATGCCGACGACGGAGGTCGCCATGCCGAGCAGGAGGCAGGCGAGGGTGAGCGGCTGCTTCGAAGCCTGCTGCCACGCCGCCGCCCCGAGGAGGAGAACGCTGAGGATCGAGACGAGATAGCCGACGCCCTTCAAAGACGGTCTCCCTGTGTTCCGCGCGGGGGGAAAACCGCTGCGCGCGGGGCGGCGTTCCTCCGATCCGCGGCCGATGCCGGCCTCCCGCCGCAGTCACCCGCCCTCCCCCTAGTCCGCCTTCCGGATCACCGACTCCAGCGTCGCGACCTTCATGCCGAAGCGGCGGAAGATCATTCGGTTGCGGGCGGTGCGGCGGCCCGGCTGGAGGGTGATCCATTGCTCGACGGTCGCGCCCTCGGCCAGGCGGTAGCTGAGGTGGAGGGTCGCGCCGTCCACTTCGCCGGCGACGGGCCCGCGGGCGTCGCTGATCGTGCCGCTCACCCGGTTCGCGCCGGCGCGCATCAGCCGCCAGCTGCGGCGCCGCGCGGGCTTGCCTTCCTCCTCCACCACCTGGTCGAGCAGCAGCGCGCCGCGCTCCATCCGCCCGCGGCCGCGGTCGCGCACGGTGTGGGGGCGCGACAGCAGCGTATCGGCCATGCCGGAGCCTTGGGTGGTGCCGGTGAAGAAGCGCTCGAACGCGGCCGCGCCGGCGGCGGCGGCGCCGGGGGCGGACGGCCCGGCCGCTGCCGGCGCGGCGGCGGCCGCGGCGATGGCGGCCATCGAAGGAAAGAGGACGCGGAACGACAAAGCTCTACTCCTGAGGGCGGCCGCCGGTGCGCCGAAGGAGACAGGGTAGAGGAAGCGGCGCCGCCGGGCCAGCCGGAACGCTCTGGGGCGAATGGCGCAAGTGGCACGAGTGGCGCAAATGGCACGAGAGTCACACGGATTCACCGGGGGGCTCCTCCCCGAGCGGACGACCTCGCCGCCGATCGGGCGGAGCGGGGACCGCCCGGCGCCCAGATCGCGGCGAAGAGGCGACAGGACCGAGCGTGGCCCAGGCGGCGCCGGGCAACCGGTGAAGTTCATGAAGTTCACGACCTCCATGCGCAAAACCCGGCACCCACCCCCGCCGCCTGCCCGACACGCCGCAGCTCCCCAGGGAGGCGGCGGCCTGAGCCAGGCGGCGGAGCGAATCGGGGCGGGAGACGTGCGGTTCCATCCGGCAGGATGGAGCATATTCGAGGGGGTGTAGGACAGACAAAATCGAACCGAAGTGGTACTTTCGTCCGGCGGCAGGTGGCGAGGAGAGGCGAATGCGGAGGAGGAAGGTGGTTTCGGGCGCGGCCGCGGCTTTGCTGCTGCTGGCGGGCGGCTGGTATCTCGGCTCGCCCTGGTGGACCTTGTGGCGGATGCGCGAGGCGGCCCGGGCGGGGGACGTGAAGACGCTCGCGACGTATATCGACCAGCCTGCGCTCGTCGCCAACGCGAAGGGGCGGGCGAGGCGAATCTGGGGCTCGGTCCTCACCACGCCCCTGGCGGACACTCAGACAGCCAGGGACTTCGTCGCTTTCGCCCGCCGCAAGCTCGCCGAGCTCGACGGGGAGCGGGGCCCACGCCCGGCCGACCTGCTCGGCTGGCTCGCCAACATGCCGCTCGGGCCGGGCGGCCGCCGCCACGGTGACCCGGTGGTGATCCGCCGCGGCCTCGACCGATTCGAGGTCCGCGACCGCGGCGTCCCGAGCGACTTCAGCCCCCTCCTCCGCTTCCGCCGCCACGGCCTCGGCTGGAAGCTCGAGGACGCGCGCTGGGGGCAGCAATAGCGCGTCAGCGGCTGCGCGAATTGAGCTTGCGGGCGGCCGCGATGCGGACGAGCTGCATCCGTCCCGGACGGCTGCGGGTGACCGCGCAGACGGTGAAGTCTCCGAACACGTCGGTTTGCCACGCGGCGGCGCCGCGGCTGTCCCACGCGCGCCGAAGCGGCGCCGGCAGCTCGCCGTAGGTAAGGTCCTGCTGCACCACGCCGAGGATCCGCTTCGTCCCGACCACCGCGATCCGTACGCTTGGGCTCCCGTTAGTAAGAAAGGCGCGGCCGCGTATCGTGCGGCATTCGCCGGGGCGTGGGGGCAGCTGCACGGGCGGCGGCGGGGCGGTGGCGAGGAGGAGGGCGGGGAGGATCACGGTTCCGATGATGCACAAAGGAGGGGGAGAAAGCGAGTGCACAGGCGGGGGAGGCGCGGCTCCACCCGGCAGGATGGATCGTATTTGAGGGGCTGCAGGAGATCGGCTCTTTCCAAGGCGGCAATTTGAGTGGAAGCGCCTCTGAACGGCTGCATCCGTCCGATAGCGGCTCAGAGGCTCCGTCCCCCGCGACCTGTGTCCCTCAGCGCCGATATGCGGTAGGCGTCTACACCATTCCCGCCCGCGAGAAGACTCGGGACCAGCAGAGGAGCTGTGGCGTGTTCGCAGGAGACTCACCGCTTCAGATTTGGGGCCCTGAACATCTGCGGCTGGCCGTGGACGCGGCATGTGTCGCCTTGTGGTCCTGGAACCTCGCTGACGACCGTTTCGCGATGGACCAGCGCGCCTTCGACCTCTGGGGGCTGCCCTGGTCGGAATCGGTAAGCTTCGAGAATCTTTCGGTGCACATCCACCCCGCGGATCGCGACCGGGTCCACGCGGCGTTTACCGCCACCCGATCGGTTCCAGGCCCGTACGAGATCGATTTCCGGATTATGGCCGGGGACGATATTCGCTGGATTTCGGCCCGCGGCCGAGCGGCCCAGCCGGGCGCCGCCGACCGGCCCATGTTCGGGATATTTCTTGATGTGACGGGCAGGAAGCAGGCTGAGGAGGGGAGCGAGTTGCTCGCAGGAGAGATGAGCCATCGGGTCAAGAACCTGCTGGCGATCGCGACCGGCCTGACCCAGATCACGTCACGATCGGCCAGCTCAGTGAAAGAAATGACAGGGCAGCTAACAAGACGCCTGACCTCGCTGGGCCGTGCGCACGATCTGGTGCGGCCGCTGCCGGGGGAACAGGGCAAGGCCGCGCTGCTCGGCGACCTCATGGCCGTGCTCTTGTCGCCTTACGACGATAACTCCGCGTTTTGCGGCCGCATCCGCGTCGCGGTCCCCCGCATGGGCGTCGGCGAAAAGACGGCCTCGACCCTGGCGATGGTTATTCACGAGCTCGCCACAAACTCGGTCAAGCATGGCGCCTTCTCGACGGGTACGGGGACTCTCGACCTCTCAGGCCGAACCGAAGGTGACGAAGTGCATCTCATCTGGGCGGAGGCCGGCGGGCCGCAAATCGATCACGAGCCGGAGATGTCGGGCTTCGGAAGCCGCATGATTCTTCGTAGCGTGGCGGGACAGCTGGGCGGCTCTCTTCTCTACGACTGGCAGCCGTCCGGGCTGGTGGCGACGCTGGTCATGCGCAAGGATCGGATTGAGCGCTGATCTCTCCTGAGCCACGGCCTCAAGTTGTGGCACGCTTTCACCCTGACGATCGCCGTAAGATTCGATCGAGAGCCTTTCGAAGGGCGCCGATGCAGTATGGCTTTGCGAGCACCGGCGCTTCGACGAACGGCGGCTCAAGGCCGCAACCGCCATAGCCGGTCGCGAAAAGGAATGGCACGGACCGCGCGGTGAGCAACTCGGCCACGGGAAAGCTTCGGTCGTCGGTGCCGAGGTTGATATCAAGAATCGCTCCGTCGAGCTGCTCCGCCGCCGCAAGGTCGAGGCCGGCCTTCAGGCGCAAAGCGGGGCCGACCACTGCGCACCCGAGCTCAACGAGCATGTCCTCGAGCGCGATCGCGACCAGAGCTTCGTCCTCGACCACCAGTATCCGGGGGCGCGGGAGAGTGGTCCTCTGTGCGCGTCCCGCATCTGTGGTGGCGGCAGGGAGGATGACGTCACGCTCCCTTCAGCGGAAAACGAAGGGTCCAGACGAGGCCGGTCGGAGCGAAGTCGGCATTCGTCTCGCCGCCAAGCTCGGCTGCCGTGACATTGAGCAGACGCGTCCCGAACCCGAACGCCTGCGGCGGCGAAACCGCAGGGCCGCCGCTCTCGCGCCAACGAATCTCGAGAGTGCGGACTGCCTGATCTTCCTCGAACTTCCAGGTCACCGCGACCCCGCCCTCGCGCATGGAGAGCGCTCCGTACTTTGCAGCGTTGGTCGCCAGCTCGTGGAGAGCGAGGCTGAGCGACAGGCTGGTCTTCGGCGGCAGGACGAGCGGGGGCCCCTCGGCGATAAGGTCGCGACCCGGGATCCGGTGAACTCCCAGCTCCTCCTCGACGATTTCGGTCAACCGGACGCCCAGCCACTCGTTGCGGGTGAGCCTGTCGTGGGCCGCGCTCAGGGCGAGCAGGCGGGGCTCGAACCGCGCCTGAAATTCCGCGGCTGTGGAGCAGCTGCGCGCGGTCTGGCTGACGAGCGCCTGAACTGTCGAGAGGGTGTTCTTGACCCGGTGATTGAGCTCGTTGAGGAGGAGCTTCTTCTGCCGGTCGGCCTCCACGCGCTCGGTGACATCCTGGATCATGCGGACGCCGTAAGCGAAGCCGCCGGCTGAATCGCGGACCGTGGAGCTCGTCACCTCCACCCAGATCACCTCGCCGTCGGCTCGCAGGTATCTTTTCTGAATGTGGTAGTGATCAACATCGGCCTTCACCTGGGCCTCGAACTTCTCGCATTCGCGCGCGCGGTCATCAGGGTGGGTGATGTCCAGAATCCGCATAGCGGCGAGTTCATCGCGGCCATAGCCAGTGATCTTGCAGAAGGCCTCGTTCACGCTCAGGAAGCGCCCCTCGGCGTCGACCTCAACGATCCCGGCAAGGACGCTTTCGTGGGTCGCGGCGAGCCGCTCCTTCGCTTCGCGCAAATCCTCCTCCGCACGTAGCCTCTCGGTGACGTCCACGGTGAAGCAGCGTGTGTTGATGAATTCTCCCTCGCGAAAACAGACGCTCGAGGAGATCTCGACATGTCGTAACGACCCGTCCTTCGCGCGCAATCGGGCGCGGTATTTGTCCAGCCTTTCGCCGCGCGACAGACGAGCGAGAATATCGGCAATCACCGGCCCGTCGGCATGGAACTCGGCGATCGAGCGACCGACATATTCGTCTGCCGTGTAGCCCAGGGGCTCGAAATCCGCGCGGTTCGCCTTGAGGATGGTTCCGTCAGCGCCGACAAGATGCAGTCCCACGGTACCGTTTTCGAAGAAATCTTCCAGTTCGGGAACGTCTGCCGGCTCGCTCGTGAACATCGATTCTCCCATCTTGCGCTCGCGGTGCGCGCTGCGGCTAAACGCGGTCTGAACCGGAGTCCCCACCCTCTGTGGCGCTTAGCCGGCAGCCGGCATCTAGAAGCCCAACGTGCCGCCGCCACTATCGGGCCCGTCATTGCGCTGCGCCCGTGCCGAGGCCAAGGCAATTTGTTGAGCTGCCCTAGGGCCGACATTGATCTTGAAGGAGCGGCACTCGCGCAGCCGGCATTCGGGCTCGTTCAGACGAGGCGGCTCTGCTTCACGGCCGCTTCGATGAAGCTCGCGAAGAGAGGATGCGGTTCAAAGGGTTTGCTCTTCAGCTCCGGATGGAACTGGACGCCCACGAACCATGGATGGTCGGGCCGCTCCACAATCTCCGGCAGGGCTCCGTCGGGGCTCATGCCGGTGAACAGCAGCCCCCCCGCCTCCAGCGCGCCCTTGTAGTGGATGTTCACTTCGTACCGATGCCGGTGGCGTTCGCTGACCTTCGTGCCGCCGTAGATGCTGGCGACGTGGCTGTTGCCGGCCAGCACCGCCTCGTAGGCGCCGAGGCGCATCGTGCCGCCCAGGTCGCCGTTCGCCTCGCGGCGCTGCTGGAGGCCTTCGGGGGTCATCCATTCGGTGATCAGGCCGACCACCGGCTCCTCGGCGTCGCCGAATTCGGTGGTGCCGGCGCCGCGCATGCCGGCCTGGTTGCGGGCCGCCTCGATGCAGGCCATCTGCATGCCCAGGCAGATGCCGAAGAAGGGGACGCCGCGCTCGCGGGCGAACTGGACGGAGGCGATCTTGCCCTCGCTGCCGCGCTCGCCGAAGCCGCCGGGGACGAGGATGCCGTGCATCGGCTCCAGGCGGGCGGGGACGTCGTCGACCTGCTCGAACAATTCCGCGTCGAGCCAGCGTATGTTGACCTTGACCCGGTTCGCCATACCGCCGTGGACCAGCGCCTCGGTGAGCGACTTGTAGGCATCCTGCAGGCCGACATATTTGCCGACGACGCCGATCGTGACCTCGCTCTCCCAGTTGAACAGGCGGTCGGTGACGTCGTCCCAGCGGCGCATGTCGGGGGCGGCGGAGCGCTCCTCGAGGCCGAAGGCGCGCAGCACCTCGGCGTCGAGGCCGGCCTCGTGATACTGGGCGGGGACGGCGTAGATCGACTTCGCGTCGAGGGCGGGGATGACCGCCTCCTTGCGGACGTTGCAGAACAGGGCGATCTTGGCGCGCTCGTTGTCGGGGAGCGGGTGCTCGCAGCGGCAGACGATGATCTCGGGCTGGATGCCCAGCGAGGTCAGCTCGCGCACCGAATGCTGGGTCGGCTTCGTCTTCAGCTCGCCGGCGGCGGCGATATAGGGGACGAGGGTGGTGTGGACCGAGAGGGTGTTCGAAACCCGCCGGTCTTCATTCGCCTCCTCGTTGCGGAACTGGCGGATGGCCTCGATGAAGGGGAGCGATTCGATGTCGCCCACGGTGCCGCCGACCTCGCAGATGAGGAAGTCTAGGTCCGGATCGAGGTCGGCGCGGATGAAGTCCTTGATCGCGTTGGTGACGTGCGGGACGACCTGGACGGTGGCGCCCAGATAGTCGCCGCGCCGCTCCTTGGCGAGGATGCCCTGGTAGATCCGGCCGGAGGTGACGTTGTCGGCCTGGCGGGCGGGGACGCCGGTGAAGCGCTCGTAATGGCCCAAATCGAGGTCGGTCTCGGCGCCGTCGTCGGTGACGTAGACCTCGCCGTGCTGGTAGGGCGACATCGTGCCGGGATCGACGTTGAGATAGGGGTCGAGCTTGCGGATCCGGACCTTGTAGCCGCGCGCCTGGAGGAGGGCGGCGAGGCTGGCGGCCATAAGGCCCTTGCCCAACGAGGAGACCACGCCGCCGGTGATGAAAATGAACCGCGCCATGGGAGGTTAGGGATAGAGGGGCGCAAGGGGCGAGGGCAAGGCCGCGAATCGTCGCGGCCGCGATTTTATTTGATCCGGGAGCGCGGCGTCGGGACCGCGCCTTGCCGTCAGCGGGCCGGCGGAACCGTGCCGTTCGAGGGCGCGGCGGGGGCCGGCTGCGGGGCCGCGCCGGTGAGCGGGTCGGCGGCGGGCGGCTGGGCCGGGGCCGGGGCGACCTGGCCCGGGATGCCGCCCGTCGCCGGCGCGAGCGGCGCGCCCTGCGGAGCGCGGCGGGCGAGCGACGGATCGATCGTCGTCGGCGCCCGCTCGACGGCGGCGAGGCCGGCGAGGATGATCGAGAGGACCACGAACAGCGTGCCGAGGATCGCCGTCGAGCGGGTCAGGAAGTCGGCCGCGCCGCGGGCCGACATCAGCCCCGAGGGGCTGCCGCCGACGCCGAGCCCGCCGCCCTCCGACCGCTGCATCAGGATGACCGCGACCATCGAGGCGGCGACGATCGTCTGGATGATGAGGAGGAAGGTGAAGAGCATCGGCAGGACTTTCGGGAAAAGGTTGGCCGCGATCTAGGCGAAAGGCCGCCCCGGTTCAATGGTGCGGCGCGGCATGGTGCCGGTCCATAGCGGTAAGAGACGGATGCGAAACGATTATTCCTCCGCCCGCCCGTTCATTTGCGCTTGACGCAGGCACGCTGCCGAAGCTTGATGCCGGCGGGGAGGAATTCGAACATGCTCAAGATCGCTGGCGGCCTCGCGGCCGCTGTCGCAGCCCTGTCCGCCGCGCCCGTGACGGCTGCGGCGCCCGCACGCAGCAGCTTCGAGACCTGTGACGGCTACCCGGTGCCTGGCAAGAAGAGAGACGGCATCGTCTCGGGCGCATGGCTGTTCGGGCTCGCCAGCCGCACCGCCGACTTCCGCCGCGATCAATTCGCGATCGGCGCCGCGGCGGCACAGGCCTGCGACACAGCCCTGGCCGATCCGGCGCTCGAACAGCGTTACTGGCTCCGGCGCGCCAACCTCCTCCAGGCGAAGGCCCTCCACCTGATCGCGAGCAAGAAGCCGGAGGCCGCCATCGCCGCGCTTGCCATGTCGGACGCAGCGGCGCCGCAGGGGGAGGCGCTGTTCAGGGACTCAATCGGCCTCGGCAATCGCGCACTGCGGGCAATGGCGCTCTACGATTTGAACAAGGCGGCGGAGGCGCGAGGCGAGCTCGACGCAATCGAGACCGCGCGGCCCTATTCGACCGGCCTCCGGGCGTTGGGGCGGTCGATCCGCCTGCTCCACGACGGCGACATCGACACGACGTTCCAGCTGCTCCGCAGGGCGGCCCCGCAAGATCCGGCGATGCTCAATCCGATGTTCCGCATGGCTATGCTCTACGCCCGCTTCGATGAGGCGGTGCCGCTGCACGGACAGATCAGTCACGTCCTGCCGCGCAGCCGCGGCGCGTGGCAGATCGAGGGAATGGACGATTACGCCTACAAAGTCGTCGGCGAGCGCGCCGAGCTCGGCGGCGCGATGGCCTATGCACTCACCGCGCAAGGCAAGCGCGAAGCCGCCGCGGCAATGATGAAGAAGGCGCGGGCGGACGTCGCGGCCTCGCTCTATCCGCCGGTGCCCAATTCGGACGGCTATGTCGGAAAGCAGTCCCACAAGGATTATGAGCGGCGCGTCGAGGAGGGGAAGCAGGCGGTCGCCGCCCTCGACGCCTGGCAGAAGGCGCTGGCCATCCGCTCCGCCGCCCCCGATTCCGGCTGGATGGAGCTGGCGGAGAAGCTTCCCAAGGAGCTTCCGCGCGAGGCTCCGATGATGGTCGACCTCATCCTGCAGGCCAAGGCGACGACGGAGGAGGAGCGTTCCGTCCGCGCGGCCGCGGCGGCCGAGCTGCTGAAGATCATCGACGAGGGACGCCGCAAGGAGCTGTCGCTGAAATATTCCCAGCTGGCCGAGATGCTGCCGCGGCCGGAGACGGCGAAGTCGAAGCCGAGCTACAGGAAAGCGGGCGACGGCATCATCATGGACGACAGCAACGGCTTCTTCGTGAAGAGGCAGGAGAATTCGGACGAGATGACCGTCGGCTACGGCAGCGGCACGGCGAGCCCGGCAATGGTCGAGGAGCTCGGCATGCTGGCGGCGGCCGTGAAAACCCGGGACGCCGGCAAGGACAGCTTCCTCATCCAATCGCGGCTGATGATGCAGCGCACCGTCAACACCGTCGCCTACGGCAGCGTCACCTCGTCGGTGCCGACAGGTTATGAGGTGCGGCTGCGGATCGTGCCCGTCTCCGCGAAAGCGTTGCCGAAAGATCTGGAGCCGTCGCGCTGGCGGCTGATCGACGCGAACGAGGTCTACACGCGGCTCTACCCGAAATACGCGCCGACGCCGCAGCCGAAAGGATGATGCGCGGCACGTCTCTGGAATGCGCGATCAACCGCAAAGCTCACCGCGCGGTTCGAATACAAAGCGCGAAACCGGTGTAGAGTCGGCTGGTTCGAGAGCGATCAAGCCGTCTGGTTTTCCCATGTCGAGAAGAATGGCAGGACCAATAGGCCTGATTGCTGCCACAGCGTCGTTCATCTCACCCTCCCGGGTAGGCTCATCCGCGAAGTCCCAGTCCACCCAAGTGGGATCATCGAGCAGATTGCCTATCTGCCCCGCCAGCGATGTCGGTCGCGCTGCCCAGAGTTCTGACCACCCCATGTATCCACACTGCCGCTCGCCGGCCATTCCCTCAGGCGCGGCTCGCCGCCTCCACGATCGGAACAAACTGGGCCGCGGTGAGGCTGGCGCCGCCGACGAGGGCGCCGTCGACATTGTCGACCGCGAACAGCTCCGCGGCGCTCTGGCCGCTCACCGAGCCGCCGTAGAGGATGCGCACGCGCGCGCCAGCGTCGCCGAAGCGGGCGGTGAGCGCCTCGCGGATGCTGGCGTGGATCTCGGCGACGTCCTGCGGCGTGGCGACGTTGCCGGTGCCGATCGCCCAGATCGGCTCGTAGGCGACGACGAGCTCGGCGGTGGCGGAGAGCTCGGGCAGCGAGCCGGCGAGCTGGCTCGAGCAGCGCTCGACCGCCCGTCCACCCGCCCGCTCCTCGGCGCTCTCGCCGACGCAGACGATGGCGGAGAGGCCGTGGCGCAGCGCCGCCTCGGCTTTGGCGCGGATGAACCAGTCCTCCTCCCCCTGCCCCGCGCGGCGCTCGCTGTGACCGACGATGACGAGGCGCGCGCCGGCCTCGGCGACCATCGCAGCGGAGACGTTGCCGGTATGGGCGCCCTTCTCCTCGGAATGGCAGTCCTGCGCGCCGATCGACAGGCCGCCGGCCCGGGGGACGGCGATCGGAATCAGCGTGAAGGGAGGGCAGATCGCGACGTCCACGCCGGGCGCCTCGCGGGCGGCGGCGGCGATCGGCCCGAGCTCGGCAAGCGCGGCCCGGCTTCCGTTCATCTTCCAGTTGCCGACGACGAGCTTGCGGCGGAGGTGCATGGCTGCTCCTGATGATTGGCCCCGGGGGAAGGCCGCGTAGCAAGCCGGCGTGCGAGTGCCAAGCTTGCCCGCGCCCGGCGCCGCTTCTATGACCCGGCGCGAGCTTCCCATTCGACCAGGGGCATCCATGCTTTCCTTCTTCCGCCGCGGCATCACCGCCAAGATCATGCTCGGCATCCTCGCGCTCGGCCTGTTCGCGATCGTCATCACCGGCTTCGGCACAGGCGGCTCGGGCCTGGGCGGCATCAGCAGCCTCGGGGGCTCGACCGTCGCCAAGGTCGGCGGGGAATCGATCAGCACCAAGGACGTCGAGGACGAGGCGCAGCGGCAGCTGAAGCGGATGCGCGAGCAGCAGCCCGAGCTCGACATGGCGCGCTTCCTCAGCACCGGCGCGCTCGACGAGCTGGTCGACCAGATGATCGACCAGGCGGCGATCGTCGGCTTCGGCCGCGAGCAAGGCCTCTCGGTGTCGCGCAAGATGGTCGACACCGAACTCGCCAACGCACCCGCCTTCCGCGGCCTCACCGGCCAGTTCGACCCGGCCGTCTTTCAGCGCCTCCTCCAGCAGGAGGGAATCACCGAGGCCCAGCTGCGCGAGGACATCGCGCGCGGCATGATCCAGAGCCAGCTGCTGGCGCCGGCGAGCCGCTCCCCCCACGTGCCAGGGGCCATCGTGAACCAATATGCCTCGCTGCTGCTCGAGAGCCGGACCGGGATTATCGGCGCCGTGCCGACCAAGGCGATGGGCCCCGGCAAGGAGCCGACCGACCAGGAGGTCGCAACCTTCTACCAGCAGCACCGGGCGCGCTACACGATCCCGGAGCGCCGGGTGATCCGCTACGCTTTGTTCGGCGCCCAGCAGGTGGCGGCGCAGGCGAAGGCGACCGATGCCGAGATCCTCGCCGCCTACCGCCAGAACCCGGCTTATGCGGCGCAGGAGATGCGGCGGCTGTCGCAGGTCGTGCTGCCGAGCGAAGCGGCGGCGCGCACCTTCGCGCAGCAGGTCGCCGGCGGCACCCCCTTCGCCCAGGCTGCGGCGAAGGCGGAGTTCAGCGCCAGCGATATCGCGATCGGCGAGCAGAGCCGGGAAGCCTATGCGCGGGCGAGCTCGCCGGCGGTCGCTGCCGCCGCGTTCGGCGCCGCCAAGGGGGCGACGGTGGGGCCGGTCAAGGGGCCGATCGGCTGGCACGTGGTGCGGATCGACGACATCAAGGCGACGGCGGCGCGGCCGCTCGCCTCGGTGCGCGGCGAGATCGCAGCGCAGATCGAGCAGAAAAAGGCGCAGACCGCGCTCCAGGACCTCGCCGCGAAGATCGAGAACGCGATCTCCGACGGCGCCAGCTTCGCCGAGATCGCGCAGGGGAACGGCCTCGAGGTGCGCGAGACGGTGCCGGTGACGGGCACCGGCGCGGCGCCCGGAAATCCCGCCTGGAAGGCGCCGCCCGAGCTGCAGTCGCTGCTCCAGACCGCGTTCGACATGGAGCCGAACGAGGAGCCGGCGGTCGAGCCGATCGTCGACGGCCAGAGCTTCGCGCTGATGACGATCGGCGGCGTCACCCCCGCCGCGGTGCCGCCGCTCGCCCAGATCCGCGACCAGGTGAAGATGGAGCTGATCGTCCGCCGCGCGTCCGACCGGGCGCGGGCGGTGGCGACCTCGATCGTCTCCAAGATCAACGCGGGAACGCCCCCGGCCCAAGCCTTCGCCCAGGCCGCGGTGCGGCTGCCGCCGGTGCAGACGGTGAGCGCCACGCGGCGCGAGGTGGGGCGCCAGGACGCGCAGGTGCCGCCGCCGCTCAAGATGGTTTTCAGCCTGCCGCGCGGGAAGGCACGGCTCATGCCCGCCGGCGACGGCCGCGGCTGGTTCGTCGTCTACACGCAGAGCATCACCCCCGGTGACGCCAGCAAGGAACCCGCCGTCGGCCAGGCAATCAAGGGCCAGTTCGGCGACATCTTCGGCGAAGAGTACAGAGCCCAATTCACCGCCGCCGCCCGCAAGGCGCTGAAGGTGAAGCGGAACGACAAGGCGCTGCAGCAGGTGAGGAAGCAGCTCGGCGGGGGCGGAACGGCGCAATAGGGTGATCCTGGTCGTCGACAATCATGACAGCTTCACCTGGAACCTTGTCCACTATCTCCGTGCTTTGGCCGCCGAGGTGCGGGTGGTGCGCAGCGACGAGATCGGCGCCGCCGAGGCGCTGGCGAGCGGCGCGCAAGGATTCCTGATCTCGCCCGGCCCCGGAGCGCCCGAGGCGGCGGGGATGTCGCTGGCGCTGGTCGGGGCGTGCGCCGAGGCGCGGCGGCCGCTGCTCGGCGTCTGCCTGGGCCACCAGGCGATCGCGGCCCATTTCGGCGGCCGGGTGGTGCGCACGCCGGTGATGCACGGCAAGACCTGCGCCGTGGGCCACGACGGCAGCGGCGTCTTCGCCGGCCTCCCCTCCCCCTTCACCGCCGCCCGCTACCACTCGCTGGCCGTGGCGGCGGAGAGCGTACCGGACTGCCTTGACGTCAACGCCTCCGCCGAGGATGCGACGGTGCAGGGATTGCGCCACCGCGATCTGCCGATCCACGGCGTCCAGTTCCACCCCGAAAGCGTGGCCAGCGAATGGGGGCACGAATTGCTTCGCAACTTCCTCGGGATCGCGGCACGGGGCTGAGGCGCGGACCCGGAGGTCCTCGGCGGGAAACGAAAAGGGTTGTTGACAGCACCCGTAACGTTTCCTACACGTTCCGCATTCGTTCCCAGAGGGGGCCTTGGACATGCTGACCCGCAAGCAACACGAGCTTCTCACCTACATCGACGAGCGGCTGAAGGAGACCGGCGTCTCCCCCTCGTTCGAGGAGATGAAGGACGCGCTCGAGCTCAAGTCGAAGTCGGGGGTCCACCGGCTGATCTCGGCGCTCGAGGAGCGCGGGTTCATCCGCCGCCTGCCGAACCGGGCACGGGCGCTGGAGGTGCTGCGTGCGCCCGACGCGAAAGGCGCCGCGGCGGGAAGCGGCCAGAGCCGCACCGCGGTGACTCCGCCGCAGGCCGCCAACGACGTGATCGACCTTCCCCTCCACGGCCGAATCGCGGCCGGCACGCCGATCGAGGCGCTGCAGGGAACCGAGACGCTGCCGGTGCCGGCGGCGCTGCTCGGGCCGGGCGAACATTATGCGCTCGAAGTGGCCGGCGATTCGATGGTCGAGGAAGGCATTCTCGACGGCGACTATGCTCTGATCCGCAAGGTCGACACCGCCCGCGACGGGGAGATCGTGGTGGCGCTGATCGACAATGCCGAAGCGACGCTCAAGACGTTTCGGCGCGAAGGCTCGATGGTCCGCCTCGACCCCGCAAATCGCCGCTACGATCCGCAGCGCTACCGCCCGGAGCAGGTGGCGATCCAGGGCCGGCTCGCGGGGCTGCTGCGCCGCTACTGAGGACGGCGGACGGCTCCGGAGTAGCACCCCGAAGGCGTTTGGCCGCAAGGGACGGAGTGGCACCTGGCGGACTTTGGTCCAGGGCGGCGGCTGATCTTTCGAAAGGCCGCCGACATGGACACGCTCTTCCCCCCGCCCGCTGAGGTCTGCTCCCGGTCGGGTGCGGTCGCCGCCGCCGGAGCGCCCCCCTGCCCTTTTTCGCCCCCGGTGCAGGATAGAGTCGACGCGCTCGATTGGCAGCGGGTCGAGGAGGATCTCAACGGCGAGGGGTGGGCGCACCTCCCCCGCCTGCTGGCGCCCGGCGAGTGCGACGCGATTGCGGCGCTCTATGAGGAGGAGATTTTCCGCAGCCGGGTGGTGATGGCGCGTCACGGCTTCGGGCGCGGCGAGTATCGCTATTTCGCTTACCCGCTCCCCGCGGTCGTCGAAACGCTGCGGGCCGGCCTCTACGCCCGCCTGGCGCCGGTCGCGAACCACTGGAACGCGTTGATGGGCATCGGCCCGCGCTACCCGCAGCGGCTCGAGGAATTCCTCGCCCGCTGCCACCACGCCGGCCAGAGCCGCCCGACGCCGCTGCTGCTGCGCTACGGCGCGGGCGATTACAACTGCCTCCACCAGGACCTCTACGGCGAGCACGTCTTCCCGCTCCAGGCCGCCATTCTCCTCGCCGAGCCGGGGCGCGATTTCGACGGCGGCGAGCTCGTCCTGACCGAGCAGCGCCCGCGCAGGCAGTCCCGCGCGGCGGTGGTGCCGCTGCGCCAAGGCGACGGCGTCGTGTTCGCGGTCAACCAGCGGCCGGTGCGGGGGGCCCGCGGCTGCTATCGGGTCGCGATGCGGCATGGCGTGAGCCGCGTCCGGCGGGGCTCCCGCCACACGCTCGGTATGATCTTCCACGACGCCGCCTAGGCGCGGCTGAGGCGGCAATCGGCGCGTGCGCGGCCGCTCGCGCGCAGGCATTGCAATCGCGCACGGCCGCCCCTAGATGGCCGCTCTGCCGCAAAGGCCACGGACGTATAGCTCAGTTGGTAGAGCAGCTGACTCTTAATCAGCGGGTCCCAGGTTCGAGCCCTGGTGCGTCCACCACCTTTTCAAGCACTTAGCTGCCCCCTCCCCTCCTACTCAAAATCGAAAGGTAGCAGCCTAGGTAGCGAGCGATATGAGACGAGCTGAGCCCTCGTTAAGCCCGGTGGGACGGCGCAGTTGTGGCGCTTGGCCGGTTTATCGCGGCAAGCTGATGACGAACTTCGATATCTTTTCGTCGAGGTACGTCTCCGGACCCTCCGATGAGCGGGATCCTAGGCTCCTTAGGCTCGGCCGGGTCGATCGAGAAGCGCCAGAGGGGGGGCGAGAACGGGCTTGGCCGCTTCATCGTGAGGGTGACGATACCGCGTTAGCGAGTGGCCCAGCTTGAACTGCAGCATCAATGCAGCTCCTGATCGACGAAGGGAGCGTCGAAGCCAACCTTCTTCTCCTGGATCAGGCTCGGCAGGAACGGTACCCCCCGAATGCGGATGTCCTCCAAAAGCATCTCCGCCTCCCGCGTGGTGCCATAGCGTACGAGAATTCTGGCAGCCTTTCGTGCAACTCGATCGTGCCGTGCCTCGCCGTCGCGAGCTTATTCCGCAGTCGACGAAGCGAGAAGGCTTGCTGGCTCGTCGCGATGAGACGGCGCTTAACACGCGGAAACCACCAAACCGGCGTTAGAGCAGCTCTGGCTCAGGTTGCGCCTTGGGTAAGAAACCGTAGCGCCGCGAATCCTCCTGCTTCAAGACAGGACTTCGAATCGAAACTGACGGTGTGGCCCAGCTAATCGAACTTCTTGCCCAAACCCTCCTGCGAGACGCCGCGCCGAAGGTGGAATCACGGGAGAGGACCCGGACCCGGGCGGGCCCGCGTAAACCTTTTGCAGGATTCTCGGCGCAGGCCTTCGTCAGCTGCAAGGACGCGCATAAATCGGCAGCCTCTACGTTCCGGCTGCGCTCAGCGCCGTCGTCCGCGCAGAAAGGCGAAAACACAGCGCCAACGATATCTACGACCATCGGCATGCCGCCGCGCCGCCTCCTCATTGCCGCACCTTTTTCAGCGATTGCCGCCTGCACCTCATACTGAGCGACAAGCTGCGCCTCCAAGACACTTTCCACTGCGAGATCATTTCGGATCCCGAGGCGGCCCTCCGGTACCTGGCCAGCCTGACGAGTTGCACGGCGACAGGGCCGCAGCCCATGCACTAAGCTAGTCGCTTTCGGCCTCGGCCAATGTCAGTATACCTAGTCTACTTACGAGACGGGGGTCGCAATGAACAACCGAAAGGCTGCGCGGCAGAAACCGACGCCGCCAAAGATCGTCGGTATCGCAACGTTCTTCAAACATATCCGTTCGCGCGTTCGACGTTGGCGACGCTGGAAAGTGGTTGCAATAATATCGGCCCTCCTCTTTGTCGCTGGCGCCCTTGAGAACGTGTTCGGCCTTTTCGATCGACTATATCCCTCAGCAGAATCTGCGGACAAGCAGGACGTACGGAAGATACTCGATCGCCTTGATGCGACCGGCCGCAAAAGCGGCGCTGCGGGGAGCTACCAAATCACGGCAGAACTCAACGCCGAGCTTGAGCAGTTCCTCGGGTTCGACTCGACGGCCTACAAGCTCATAGCGGACAAGCTCCGCTCCGGTGACTTCACAGCGGCGACGCAGCTGCTTGAGCGGCTGGCCCAGGCAGACCTTAGCGCAACACCTCCTCAGCGCACCGCCGGTGTCGACAAGCTATACCTCGCGGGCCTTTTGCAAAGCCGCCTCGACTATGCCGAGGCGGTGCGCATCCTCGAAGAGGCTCTGCGCATTGATCCGACGCGCGACGACGTGCGCGCGACGTTGGCCGTTGTCCGCATGAGCAAGGGCCAGCCGGTCGGCGCATCGGACCTGCTCAAGCACGCATCTGGCGATTCCGCTGCATCCTTGATGCTCGCAAATGCGGCGGGCCTCATTGCCCTCCGGGATAATGATTTGGCGGGCGCGGAAGCGAAGTTCCGCTGGGTGCTTGCTCAAGCGCGAGCGAGCGGCAGCGTAACCAATGAGGCGGCCGCGCTTGGGAACCTAGGCAGCGTATATAGCGCCCGCGGCGATATCAAGACTGCCGAGGCCTATTACAACCTGTCCATAATGCGTAATCGGGGCCAACAAACCGGTCTTGATGGCAATCAGTATTGTAACCTTGGCAAAGTCAAGGCGCAGAGCGGAGACCTGGTGGCCGCCGAGAACTATTTCCGTCTAGCAATCGACGTCTTCCGCTATAGCAGCAAGAGAGACTGCCTTCCCAATTCACTGATCGGTCTTGGCGCGATGCGACTCCGCCAAGGCGACTTGCGCTCAGCGGACCCCCAATTCCGACAGGCCCTTGAGGTCGCCACAAAGCTGAACGATCCGGAGGGTCGGGTCGTAGCGCTCATCGATTTAGCCATCGTAGCGCAGCTACGAAAGAACCCCGCAGACAAAACCTTCCTGGAGCGAGCTCTCGATATCGCGCTCGACCAAGCGCCCGATTCATACGTGTTCAACTTACACGGCCAAATCGTGCTGCGATATCTTCTTGCAGGCGCACCAGCGACACGCCAGCAAATACATGACATCACTCTCAAGCTGACGGGCGCGCTGGACAGGATCGATGGGAAGTCCCCCTCGTATCCTCGCTTAGCCTATGATCTCGCGCTACTATTATGCGCTTGGAACGACCCATCGATGTACAAAGCGTCGATAGACATTGTCCTCGACCCATCGACCAAATGGGACGACATCTCTGTCGGTGCCCATCTTTTCATCGATACCATCCATGTCGAGCGTCGCTACAACGTCAAATGCATCTTCGGTACCGAGAAGATGGATCTCAGCAAGATCTGACGCGCGTTCCCCCCCTTCGCGCCAAAGGCGCCCAAGCCCACGTCCGAGACGTCACCGGAGTGCCGGGGACAGCACCTGATCGGCAGCGAACCGGCGATTCGTTGAGGAGTTCTAATGACCGAGACCTCGGCGCGCCAGTTTGCCGATTTGAGTCCCCTGTGCCACGCTTCTCCGGCGCAATACGTGCTGGCCAAACGGGGGGGTCGCCATGGTAACTTCGATACTTCCAAAATTGAGGAAGCATCTACGAGAATGGCTTCGCCGAGCGTCATCAATTCCGAGTAGCGTAGAGTCCGGCAGCGGTCAGCTCAAAGCTTGGTGGGCGGCACGTCACACACTTCACGTCCTTCTGGCCGTCATCGGAGCCATTGCGGGCAGTATCACGCTGCTGATTACCGCCCACGGCTTCCTTACCTATGTCTCTGAGGCTCCGGATCGAGCCGAACAGAACCGATTGCTGAGGCTCCAGACAGTCAACGCGGCGTGGGAT
>DASVVY010000155.1:0-7085 GCA_036386335.1 Allosphingosinicella sp.
CGACGATCACGATTACGACGTGAAGATGAAGAAAATCGCCGACTTCCTGAAGGAAGGCGACAAGGTGAAGGTGACCCTGCGCTTCCGCGGCCGCGAGCTGGCCCACGGGGAGCTCGGCATGCGGCTCCTCCAGCGCGTCCAGGGCGACACGTCGGAGGCCGCCAAGGTCGAACAGCACCCGCGCATGGAAGGCCGGCAGATGCTGATGGTGCTGGCGCCGAAATAATCGCGAGACGCGCGCACCGGCGGGACTCCAGCTTGCCGTAGCGGCAACCTGAAATTCGCTCCACAGCCCGGTTTTGTTACGCAACGGGTTTGTTGCGCCAAAGCAATAAACAGTCGCGCATCTGCGGGAATGGGCGGTTTTCGGCTGGCCCGACGCAGCTCTTTTCGGGTAGCCTCCTCCGTAACGATATAATCCGGGTTGGGGAGGATCTGATGAAGAAAGCCATTTGGCTGCTGTCGGCCGGGATGATCGCGCTTGCCGCTCCCGCGCACGCCCAGGACACTGCCGGCCAGGCGGACGCCACCGGCGGCCAGAGCCAGGAAGGCGAGGACCAGCAGCAGGTCGCGGGCGAAGAGAGCCAGCAGGACAATGGCGACATCATCGTCACCGCGACCCGGCGCAACCAGGCGCTGTCCGACGTGCCGATCGCCGTCTCCGCGGTCACCGGCGCGCAGCTCCAGTCGAGCGGCGCCACCGATATCCGACAGCTGAACCAGCTCAGCCCGTCGCTGCTCGTCTCTTCGACCTCGTCGGAAGCGGGCGCGGGTGTCGCCCGCATCCGCGGCATCGGCACGGTCGGCGACAACCCCGGCCTCGAAAGCTCCGTCGCCGTGTTCATCGACGGCGTCTATCGCAGCCGCACCGGCGTCGGCCTGACCGAGCTCGGCGCAATCGACCGGGTGGAGGTGCTGCGCGGGCCGCAGGGCACGCTGTTCGGCCGCAACGCCTCGGCGGGGCTCATCAACATCATCACGCAGCGGCCCGCCTTCGAGTTCGGCGGCAGCGCCGCCCTCTCCTACGGCAATTACGACTTCATGCGCGCGGAAGGCTCGATCACCGGCCCGCTCAGCGAGACCATCGCGGCGCGGCTCGACGGCGTCTGGATGAAGCGCGACGGCTTCCTGAAGGACGTGATCTCCGGCCGCCGCATCAACGACCGCGACCGCTACCTGCTGCGCGGCCAGCTGCTGTTCGAACCGAACACCGACCTCTCTGTCCGGCTCATCGCCGATTACACGAACCGCGACGAGGAATGCTGCGGCGCCATCTACGCCCCGCTGATCAACTATGTCCGGGATCCGGGGACGCCGGCGGGGCAGATCGGCAACGTCACGACGATCCCCGCCCCCTTCGCGGCGTTGCTCCGGACGCTCAAGGATCCCGCGGGCAATCCGGTCTTCATCAACGACGACATCCACAAGCGCCAGACCGCGATCACGCCGGGCCGCGACTACCGTTCGGACGTCGAGGATTGGGGCCTGTCGGGCGAGATCAACTACGATTTCGGCGGCGCCCAGCTGACGTCGATCACGGCCTACCGCGACTTCCAGCTGAAGCGCGGCCAGGACGCCGACTTCAACAATCTCGACATCCTCTACCGCGACCGCGAGCGGCGCGGCTTCGAGACCTTCACGCAGGAGCTCCGCCTGCAGGGTGAGGCGCTCGAAGGGCGGCTGGACTGGCTGGTCGGCGCCTATTACGCGCACGAGACGCTCGACCTGTCCGACAACCTGAAGTTCGGCAGCCAGTTCGGGCAATATGCCAACATCACGGTCGGCCTGAACCCGGCGCTGGCCGCTTTCCCGCTGCTCGGCGGCTATGCGAACCTTCCCGGCGTGGTCAACGCCCTGCTGGCGCAGAATCCGATGATTCCGGCGCCGGTCCGCGGGCTCGTCGTGTCGCAGATCCAGCCGGTCAACCTCAGCAACGTCGGGATCGACCGCGACGATTTCCACCAGAAGAGCCGCAACTGGGCGCTCTTCACCCACAACATCTTCGACATCACCGACAAGCTCAGCCTGACGGTCGGGTTGCGCTACACCCACGAGCGCAAGACGCTCGATGCGTCGCTCCTTTCGAACAACCAGGGATGCGCCTCGATCCGCGGTTCGATCGGGCGGCTGACGGCGCTCGGCGCCGCGAACCCGGCACTGGCGCCGATCACCAGCGGCGTCATCGCCAACCTGACGGCGCTGGCCGCCATCCCCTGCGTCGCGAACCTCAACACGCTGGTCGACGGCGACTATCACGGCAAGCGCAGCGAGGGCGAGTTCAGCGGCACCGCCGTCCTCTCCTTCAAGCCGATGGAGGACCTGCTCACCTACGCCTCCTACTCGCGCGGCTACAAAGCGGGCGGCTACAACCTGGATCGCTCGGCCCTGGTGCTGACGGCGCCGAACGTCACCCAGCTCGAATTCGAGCCGGAGACGGTCAACGCGTTCGAGATCGGCGCCAAATATAATGGGCGGATGATCGACGTGAACATCGCCGCCTTCTACCAGATCTTCGACCAGTTCCAGCTCAACACCTTCAACGGCATCAACTTCCTCGTCGAGAACATCCAGGCCTGCAAGGGCGACCTCGCCGCCCCGGCGCCGGGGCAGATTTCCGGCGGCTGCAATTCCGACGACGTGCGTGGCGGCGTCACGTCGCGCGGCGTGGAGATCGAGACCTATTTCTACCCCGCGCCCGACATGCAGCTGACCGCCGGCGCGACCCTGGTCAACACCAGGTACCGCAACCGCCTGGTCGGCCTCGAGGGGCGGCCGCTGGTCAACGAGCTGTTCCTGCTTCCCGGCAGCCGCCTGTCCAACTCGGCCGCGACGATCCTGACCGGCTCGGCGAGCTACAATCCTGTCATCTCCGGAACCGGGCTGCGCGCGCTCCTCTACGCCGATGTCCGTTACCAGTCGCAGCTCAACACCGGCTCCGATCTCGACATCGAGAAGGTGCAGGAGGGCGTTGCGATCGTGAACGCCCGCCTCGGCGTGCAAAGCGAGAACCGGCGCTGGTCGCTCGAATTCTGGGCGCAGAACCTGTTCGACGTCGATTATTCCCAGGTCTATTTCGACGCGCCGTTCCAGCCGCTCGGCGGCCCGGCGGGCGGCCGCGTGACCGGCCTGCCGCGCGGTTCGACGGCGGCGGTGAACCAGTCGAGCGCCCTGTTCGGGCGCTTCCTGGCCGAACCGCGCACCTTCGGCGTGACCCTGCGGACGAAGTTCTGAAGGCTTCTCAGGCGGCCTTGAGCCGCTCGCCGCGGGGGTCGCGCGCGGCCTTCATCAGCCGGGCCTCAAGGGCCTTGAGGCGCGTCGGCTTGTCGATCTTCGCCCCCTCCCGGTCGGTGAGGTAGAAGACGTCGACCGCCCGCTCGCCATAAGTGGCGATGTGGGCGGAGTGGACGGTGGCGCGGGATTCGACCAGCGCCTGGGCGAGGCCGCTGAGCAGGGCCGGCCGGTCGCGGGTGTTGACCTCGACCACGGTGTAGCGGCTCGAGGCGTGGTTATCGACGAAGACGGTCGGCTGGATCGCGAAGGCCTCCGCCCGGGCCAGCGGCAGCGCCTTCGCCTCAAGCCGCTCCATCTGCGGCTCGTCGCCGCGCACCGCGAGCAGTACCGCCTCCTCGAGGCGCTTCAGCTGGTGCCGCTCGGCATAGGGGCCGCCGGCCGAATCCTGGACGAGGAAATTGTCGACCGCCATGCCGTCCTGGGTGGTGTGGATTCGCGCGTCGATGATGTTGCCGCCGGCAAGGCTGATCGCGCCGGTGAGGCGGCAGAAGAGGCCCGGCTGGTCGGCGGCGTAGACGCTGACCAGCGTGGCGCCGCGCTCCTTTTGCACCGAGGTCGAGATCGGCCGCCCGCCCTGCGGCGCGCGATCCGAGGCGTCCATCAGCCGGGCATTGCCTTCCAGCACCTCGATCGGCTCGGCGAGCCAGTAGCTGTCGGGGAGGCGCCAAGTGAGGCGGGCGAAGCGGCTCTGCTCCCAGCCGAGGCGCTGGGCGAGCTCGGCCTGGACGGCGGCGATCCGCTCGGTCCGGCCCTGCTGCTTGTGGCCGAGGCGGAGCACCTCCTCCGCCGAGTCGAACAATTCGCGCAGCAGCTGCCGCTTCCACCCGTTCCAGACGCCCGGCCCGACGGCGCGGATGTCGACGACGGTCAGCAGGAAGAGCAGCCGCAGCCGCTCCAGGCTGGCGACCTTCTCGACGAAGTCCTGGATCGTCTTGGGGTCCGAGAGGTCGCGCTTGAAGGCGGTCGCGGACATGAGCAGGTGCCAGCGCACCAGCCACGCGACCAGCTCGGTCTCGCCCTCGCTGAGCCCCAGGCGGGGGCAGAGCTCGTGCGCCACCTCCGCCCCGATGACGCTGTGGTCGCCGCCGCGGCCCTTGGCGATGTCGTGGAGCAGCACCGCGACGTAGAGCGCACGGCGCGAGGCGATGCTCTTGATGAGCACGCTGGAGAGCGGGTGGTCGTCCCGAAGGTCGCCAGCGTCGATCCGCGCCAGCAAGCCGAGCGCACGGATCGAGTGCTCGTCGACCGTATAGTGGTGGTACATATCAAACTGCATCTGGGCGACGACCCGGCCGAAATCGGGAATGAAGCGGCCGAACACCCCCGCCTCGTTCATCCAGCGCAGCACCATCTCGGGCGAGCTGTGCGAGGTCAGCACTTCGAGGAAATGGGCGTTGGCGTGGCCGTCCAGGCGCACCTTGCCGTCGATCAGCTTCGCGTCCCGCGCCGCGGCGCGCATCGCCAGCGGGTGGATTTCGAGCCCGTGCCGCTGCGCCAGCGCGAAGATCTGGAGGAGGCGGACAGGGTCGGCGCGGAAGAAATCCTCGTCCGGCAAGGCGAGGCGCCCGCGGTCGAGGACGAAACCCTCGAGCTTGCGCGGCCGGCGGCGGATGGCGGGGAGGCCGAAGCGGCGGCCTTTGTTGGCGAACTTCTCGTCGAGGTGGGCGAGGAAGACGCCGGTGAGGTCCCCCACCGTCTTCGCGTGGAGGAAATAGTGGCGCATGAACCGCTCTACCGGCGCGTTTCCCAGCCTATCGGCATAGTTCATGCGCTGGGCGATCTCGCGCTGGTAGTCGAAGGTGAGGCGCTCCTCGGCGCGGCCGGCGATCTGGTGGAGGTGGCAGCGCACCGCCCACAGAAACCGCTCGGCCCGCTGGAACTGGCGAAGCTCCTCGGGGGTGAGCAGCCCTACCTCGACCAGCTCGGGGACGCTGCGGACCTGATAGGCATATTTGCCGATCCAAAAGAGCGTGTGCAGGTCGCGAAGCCCACCTTTCCCCTCCTTCACGTTCGGTTCGACCACGTAGCGGCTGTCGCCCATCCGCTCGTGCCGGCCGTTGCGCTCTTCGAGTTTCTCGGTGACGAACTCGCGCGCCTTGCCGGCGACCACCTCCGCCCAGAACCGCGCCGAGATGGTATCGTAGAGCTGCTCGTCGCCCCACAGGTAGCGCGCCTCGAGGACGGCGGTGCGGACGGTGTGGTCGGAGGAGGAGACGGCGATCAGCTCATTCGCCGAGCGGCTCGAATGGCCAACCTTCAGCCCGAGGTCCCAGAGCAGATAGAGCATCGATTCGATGACCCGCTCGCTCCAGCCCGTCGGCTTCCACGGCGTCACGAAGGCGATGTCGACGTCGGAGTGGAGCGCCATCTCGCCGCGCCCGTAGCCGCCTACCGCCATCAGCAGCAGCCGTTCGGCGTCGGTCGGGTTGGCGTTCGGGTGGAGCTGGCCGGTGACGAAATCGTAGGCGACGCGAAGGATCTGGTCGGTGAGATAGGCGTAGGCGGCGGCGGTCTCGGTCCCCTGGTAGGGCTTGTCGAGCAGCCGCGATGCGATTTCGGCCCGGCCGCGGGCGAGCGCGTCCTTGAGCAGGCGCGTGACGGCACGGCCGCGGGCGAGCGCGTCCCCCTCCAGGGCGGCGACGGCCTCGGCAAGGTCGCGGCGATTGACGATCGCGCGCCGGTTCGGGACCGCGGCGTGGCGGGCGGTCAAGTGCCCTGCTCCGCCGTCAGGCGTTTCAACCGATAGACGAGGTCGAGCGCCTCGCGCGGGCTGAGCGAATCGGCGTCCACTTCGGCAAGCGCGACCTGGACCGGATCCGGCGCCTCCTCCGCCGCCGCCTGTTCGGCCGCAGCGAAGAGCGGCAGGTCGTCGAGGCCTGCGGCGATGCCGCCGGTCGCGGCGCGGCCTTCCTCGAGCTTCGCCAGCACCGAGCGCGCGCGGGCGAGAACCGGGGCGGGAAGACCCGCCAGCTTGGCGACAGCGAGGCCGTAGCTGCGGTCGGCGGGCCCCTTGGCGACTTCGTGGAGAAGGACGAGGTCGCCCTTCCACTCTCGCGCGCGGACGTGGTGGAGCGAGAGGGCGTCGAGCCGCTCGGCGAGCCGGGTCAGCTCGTGATAGTGGGTTGCGAACAGGCAGCGGCAGCGGTTGCGATCATGGATGGCCTCGACGACCGCCCAGGCGATGGCGAGGCCGTCATAGGTCGAGGTGCCGCGGCCCACCTCGTCGAGGATCACAAAGCTGCTCGTCGTCGCCTGGGCGAGGATCGCCGCCGTCTCCACCATCTCGACCATGAAAGTCGAGCGCCCGCGAGCGAGATTGTCGGAGGCGCCGACCCGGCTGAACAGGCGGTCGACGAGGCCGAGCGTCGCCCGGGCGGCGGGCACGTAGGAGCCCGCCTGAGCGAGGACAGCGATGAGGGCGTTCTGGCGGAGGAAGGTCGATTTGCCGCCCATATTGGGGCCGGTGACGAGCCAGAGCCGCTCCTGTTCCGAAAGGCCGCAATCATTGGCGACGAAGCGGCCGCCGCTCGCCCGAATCGCGTCCTCGACCACCGGATGGCGCCCGCATTCCACGTCGAAGCAATTGTGGCCGACGAAGGCGGGTCGGCTCCAGCCGCCCTCCGCCGCCCGCTCGGCGAGGGCGGCGGCGACGTCGATCCGGGCGAGCGCGTCGGCGGTGGCGGCGATCGGCTCGGCGCGGGTGAGGGCCGTCTCGCGAAGCTCCTCGAGATGCGCAAGCTCAGCCTGGATGCCGTGATTCTGCGCCTGGCCGACCTTCTGCGCTTCTTCGTGAA
>DASVVY010000156.1:0-6119 GCA_036386335.1 Allosphingosinicella sp.
ATCGCGCCGCCCTCGCGCGGCGAGGTCGATACCTACGAGAGCATCCGCCAGCATCTCGACGAGCTTTCCGGCCGGATCAACGGCGAGTTCGCGGAAGTGGACTGGGTGCCGATCCGCTACGTGAACCAGGGCTATGGCCGCGAGGACTTGGCCGGCTTCTACCGCGCCGCCGAGATCGGCCTGATCACGCCGCTGAGGGACGGCATGAACCTCGTTGCCAAGGAGTATGTCGCTGCGCAGGACCCTGAGGATCCCGGCGTCCTCATCCTCTCCCGCTTCGCCGGCGCGGCGCTGCAGCTTCAGGACGCTTTGCTGGTCAACCCCTACAGCAAGGAGGAGATCAGCGAGGCCATCGCCCAGGCGCTCGCCATGCCGCGCGAGGAGCGCATCCGCCGCTGGCGGTTGATGCACGACAATATCAGGCGCGAGGACGTCGTCTGGTGGCGCCGGCAGTTCGTCTCGGCCCTCGAGGGTGGCGAGGCGGAAGGAGAGGCTGCCGCGGCGTCGTCCGGCTAGCCGCGAGAGGCGCGGGGACCCGCCCAACCTCGATCATGGCCCTGGGCGGCCATTCGTGAGATGCTGGCCTCCTCAGGCCGAGTCGGACCACCGGCCGCTCGAGGGGGGACATATGGCAATCTTCAACGGCACGCCGTCCGTCGACTTCAAGACGGGCACCGCTCTGGCCGACTACATCGCCGGCTACGAAGGCGACGACATCCTCAACGGCCAGGGCGGCGACGACCGGATCTACGGCGGGAGCGGCAACGACACGATCGAGGACGGCCTCGGGCTCGATCAGGTCTTCGGCCAGGACGGCAACGATGCCTTCATTATGGGGGGCGGAACCTTCGATGGCGCCGACATGGTCGACGGCGGCGACGGCTTCGACCTCGTCCATTACGAGACCCTGGTCGGTGCGGCGACGCCGACCGTCGTCGATTTCCTCAACAACGCCGCCAATTCCGGCCTCGCAAAAGGCGACCAGTTCGTCTCCATCGAGGAATTCGAGGGAGGCCGCGGTCAGGACATCGCCTACGGCTCGGACGAGTTCAACGTCTTCTACGCCTCGCTCGGAAACGACCAGTATGACGGCCGCGGCGGGCAGGACGTCTACTTCTCGTGGCGCGAGGCCCCGACGTCGGGCCCGCGCGTGTCCCTCGAAATCGCGTTCGGTGCGAGGGCGGCGCAGCTTGCCGGCCTCGCCGGCATCTCGCCGCCTGCGGCCGGCTCGGGAGTCGCCTTCTACCAGCTATGGGACGACGCCAACAACAACGGCAACCGGGACGCGGGCGAGGTGACCCAGCAGGCGGACGTGCTTCGCGCGGTCGAATATTTCGTCGGCGGCAATGGCGACGATACGATCGCAGGCTCCGACGCGGACGAATGGCTGAGCCCGCTCTACGGCAACGATCGCGTCAACGGCGGCGGCGGCTACGACTTCCTCACCTACGCCTTCCTTCAGAATCCGACGGCTGGCCTCGAGGAACGCGGCGTCGAGGTCGACCTCGTGGCGGGCACCGCGAAGACCTGGATCGTGGAAATCGATCCCGGGACGTTCCAGACGGTGTTCCGCGAGACCACGGCGACCGTGAAGAACATCGAGGGCGTGAACGGGTCCCGCTACGGCGACCAGCTGCAGGGGGACGGCGCCGGCAACAAGATGGACGGCCTCGACGGCGACGACGTCCTCGACGGGCGCGGCGGCAAGGACGAGCTCGAGGGCGGCGTCGGCACCGACATCCTCGTCGGCGGCGACCAGGACGACATCCTCATCGGCGGCGAGGGGCGCGACATCCTCGACGGCGGCGCCGGCGTGGACACCGCTTCCTACGCGGCAGCGAAGACCAGCATCGCGGTCAGCCTGCTCATCGGCGAAGGAAGAGTGCCGATCATCAAGGACGTTCAGATCACGGCCGCGGAATCGATCGGCGACGCGCTCATCAACGTCGAGAACGTGGTCGGATCGGCGTTCGCGGACGTCATCCTCGGCGACGACAGGAAGAACCTGATCGAAGGCCGCGCCGGCGGCGACAGGCTCAGCGGCTGCGGCGGCGACGATATCATCTACGGCGAGAGCGATCCGCTCTCGCGCATCGCCGACTACGTGCCGCGACCCGATTTTCGCGACGACAACATCGCCGACGACTGCGCCTGCGAGAGCGAGGAATCGCACGACGAAGCTGACGGCGCGTACGACGACTTCATCGAAGGCGGCGACGGCGCCGACCAGCTCTTCGGGCAACGGGGCGACGACGACGTCTGCGGCGGCAACGGCAGGGATATCCTGTCGGGCGGCGACGGGGCCGACGTGCTCGACGGCGAAGCGGACGACGACACGCTCGACGGCGGCATCGGCACCGACATCCTCTACGGCGGCAGCGGCAACGACAAGATCGGTGGCGGCGCGGGGTTCGACATCATCTTCGGCGGCGCCGGCAGCGACAGCGTCGACTATTCGGCGTCGGGCGCGGCCGTCAGGGTCAATCTCGGCGAATATTGGCTGAACTCGGGGGGCGACGCCTCGACGGACCTCCTTGGCCAGCTGATGGAGGATCTCGCCAACGGCGGCGATCCGGCGACCATTCTGCAGAGCGCGGTGTTCCTGAGCCTGATGCAGGCCATCGGCAGCGACGGCACCGAGGGGGCGTTCAGCCTCGCCATCCCCGACGTGATCCTCGGCGTCGAGAACGTGATCGGCTCCGCCTTCGCCGACGACCTCACCGGCGATGCCACCAACAACGCGCTGTTCGGCGGCGCGGGCAGCGACACGATGAAGGGGCTCGACGGCAACGACCTGCTCGACGGCGGCCTCGGCTCCGACACGATGGACGGCGGCGCGGGCGACGACACCTACATCGTCGAGCGGGCAGGGGATGTGGTGATCGAAGCGGACGCGGCGGGCGGCGTCGATACGGTGCAAAGCGCGGTGAGCTTCGGCTTCGGCACCCAGTTCCTCGACAATCTGGTGCTGACCGGCACCGCCGCGATCAACGGCAGCGGCAACGCCCTCGCCAACAATCTGACGGGGAACGCGGCCGCGAACGTCCTCGACGGCCGCGGCGGCGCCGACACGATGACCGGCGGCGCGGGCAACGACACCTATGTGATCGACAATGTCGGCGACCGGGCGATCGAAGCGTCCACGACGGGCGGCACCGACACGGTGCAAAGCGCCGTCAGCTTCAGCCTCGGCGGGCAGTTCCTCGAAAAGCTCGTCCTGACCGGTAGTGCCGCGATCAACGGCACCGGCAACAGCCTCGCCAATTCGCTGACCGGCAACGCCGCCGCGAACGTCCTCGTCGGCGTCGAAGGCGACGACCAGCTCTTCGGCCGTGCCGGTAATGACACGCTGAACGGCGGCTCGGGTCTCGACCGCTTCCAATTCGACTCCGCCCTCGGTGCCGCGAACGTGGACAAGATCGTCGACTTCTCGGTCGCCGACGACACGATCATGCTCGACCGCGCGGTCTTCGGCGGCATCGCCGCGGGAACCCTCGCTTCGTCCGCCTTCGTCGCCGGCACCGCGGCGGCGGACGCGGATGACCGCATCCTCTACGATGGCGGCACCGGCAAGATCTTCTACGACGCCGACGGCAGCGGCGCGGGCGCGGCGGTCCTGTTCGCCCAGGTTGCCGCCGGCACGGCGCTCACCAACCTCGACTTCCAGGCCTATACGGCGGTCTAGGAGAGCGGCCTGCCGCGGCGGCGCGGCAGCGAGCAGGCGGCCACGTGCGCTTGCCGCCCTCCCGATTCGGCGTAATCTGCCCCTCTCCCGAAGGGGGAAGACATGGCGAGTGCAGCGGCGCGCGGGGCGGCGCGACCGGATTTCTCCGAGAGAGGCTTCGCGCAGGCCGCGCGCATTGCGGTGCCTGTGTCGAAGCTCATCTGGCTCCTTCTCTTCGCGCTCACGCTCGCCGCGCCGGCGATCGCCGCGCTGGCGCTGGCCGCCCCGGGTCCCGCGGCGCACAACTCCACTGCCGCCGCGCTGTCGCCGGAGGCCCGCGGCTGGCTGCTTTATGCGCTGAACCTCGTCCCGCTCGTCTTCCTCGCCGTCGCCGCGACGATCCTGTTCTGGCGGCGCGTCGGCGATCCGGTCGCCGCCCTTCTCTCCTACGGCTATCTCGCGAGCGGCGCGGCCCTCCACTTCGCCGAGGGGCTCGGCGCCGGCGAGCCAGCACTGGAGACGGCGCGGCTCGGCCTTGAGGTGGTGGGAATCGCCTGCCTCACCGTCGGAATGCTGCTCTTCCCGAGCGGCCGCTTCGTGCCGCGATGGACAGGCTGGGCCCTGCCGCCGCTGCTGATCTGGGGCGGGGGCAGGATGTTCCACCTCTTCAGCCCCCCTGTGGACATGCTGCTCTCGATCGCCTTCATGCTGTTCAGCATCTCCGCGATCCTGCTCCGCTACCGGCGCCTTGCCCCCGGTGTCGAGCGCCAGCAGATCAGGTGGGCGCTGTTCGGGTTCGCCGTCGGGCTGGCGCTCAACATGGTCTCGCTGCTGCTGTTCTGGCGCCTGTCGCTGCCGCTGGAAGAGACGCAGGCGCTGTGGACCTGGATCGTCGCACGCGCGCTCAACGCCCTCTTCATGGTCGGCACCGCGCTCGGGCTGCTCGTTTCCGTGCTGCGCTACCGTCTCTACGATGCCGACGCGGTGATCAGCCGCTCGGCGGGCTTCGCCGCCCTCACCGTCGCGCTCGTCGCCCTGTTCGCGGCCACCGAGAAGCTGGTCGAGGCGGTGGGGCAGGGGTGGTTCCCGGGCCTCGCCGGCCCGGTGGCGGGCGGCGTCGCCGCCTCCCTGGTGGCGGTCAGCATCGCGCCGCTCCACAACCGCGCCCAGGCGTGGGCGGAGAGCCGCTTCCAGAAGGGCCTCGTCCGCCTGCGGCGGGATCTGCCGGTCTGCGTCGGCGACATGCGCGAGACCGCACCCCTCCCGGTCCTGCTTCGTGAGATCCTCGACCGCGTCTCGGACGGCGTGCGGGCGAGCCGCGCCGCCCTCCTCATCGACGGCGCTCCGGCCGCGGCCCTCGCCGTGCCGGAGGAGGAGATCGCCGCCTGGCTGGTCGACCATCGCCTCGACGCCTCGTCCCGCGGCCTCGACTGCGACCGATCCGATCCGCTGTTCCCCGTCAGGCTGCCGCTGCGGGCCGCTTATGCCGACGGGGACGGGCCGGCGGCCTGGCTGCTCCTCGGCCCGCGGCCCGACGGCACCATGTTCCGCAAGGACGACCGCGCCGCTCTGGCCGAGATCGCCGACCCGGTGGCACGCGCCATCGCCACCGTCCGCCTGCGCGAGACTCGCGAGGAGGAGATGCGGCGCCGCGACGACGAGCAGGACCGGCGGATGGCCGCGTTGGAGGCGCGCGTCGTGGCGGCGCTGGAGCGGCTCGCCGGCCGTCCCGGAGGCGCGGCGGCTTAGCCGCTCCCGGCAACGCAACCCATGTTGCGGTGATCGCGCAACACTCCGGACCCGGAATGCGGGGCCGCCCCGCCGACAGGAACAACCCGAATCCGCGCCGGGTTCTTGTCGCCTTCCGTCCAGGAGAGCGGCGATGGCCCCGACACGACCGGCAACTCCACGCAAGACCACCGCCCGCGCCCTGCTCGCTGCCCTGCTCCTCGCCACCGCCGCCTCGGCGGGGGCAGAGACGCCGGAAGTCGTCGTCGGCCTCGGACCGGGCAATGGCGACTGGCTGCTGAAGTATGAAGGCCAGCTGGGCAACGCCAACGGCAGCGACGAGCCGCGCCGCCATTCCGGCTCGTCCTTCTACGGAGTCACCGACTGGCTCGCGATCGGCGGCGAGACGATGCTCGGCTACCGCAGCGGCCCCCGCGTGCCCCAGGACCGGCTCTATTTCGACTATGACAGCGCGATCGCCATCCTGCGCTTCTCCGACGCGCGCGACGACCCGGTCGGCCTCGGCCTGTGGTTGCAGGCCTCGCTCGATTCCGACGGCGAGGTCGCCCGCCTCGAAGCGCGGATGATCGCCGAGAAGCGGACCCCCACCTGGTGGGCGGAAGGCAATGTCATGCTCCGCCGCGTCAACGAGGAGGAGAAGGAAGGCGCCTATGCCGCCTATTCCGCCCGAATCGGCCGCGCGGTCGCCCCCGGCACCTGGCTCGGC
>DASVVY010000157.1:0-13541 GCA_036386335.1 Allosphingosinicella sp.
CCGCCGCGGCGCTCGGCGACGTGTCGCGGCTTCCCTTCTCGATGAAGGTGCTGCTCGAGAATCTGCTGCGCTTCGAGGACGGGAAGACCGTCACCACCGACGACATCGCCGCGCTCGTCGCCTGGGCGGACAATCCGGCCGGCCCGTCGCGCGAGATCCAGTACCGGCCGGCCCGCGTCCTCATGCAGGACTTCACCGGAGTCCCCGCCGTCGTCGATCTCGCCGCGATGCGCGACGGCATCGCGCGGCTCGGCGGCAATCCGGAGCGGATCAACCCGCTCGTCCCCGTCCACCTCGTCATCGACCACTCGGTGATGGTCGACGAATTCGGCACGCCCCGCGCCTTCGAGCGCAACGTCGAGCTCGAATATCAGCGCAATTCGGAGCGCTACCAGTTCCTCAAATGGGGCTCGAAGGCGTTCCGCAACTTCGAGGTGGTGCCGCCCGGCACCGGCATCTGCCACCAGGTCAATCTCGAATATATCGCGCGCGGCGTGTGGAGCAGCCCGCAGGCGGTGGCCGGCGGCACCGGCGGCCAGGTCTCGGGCTCGGTCCCCGAAGTCGCCTATCCTGACACGCTCGTCGGCACCGACAGCCACACGACGATGGTGAACGGCCTCGGCGTATTGGGCTGGGGCGTCGGCGGGATCGAGGCGGAGGCGGCGATGCTCGGCCAGCCGGTCTCGATGCTGATCCCCGAAGTGGTCGGCTTCCACCTCGCCGGGGCGCTCAAGGAAGGCATTACCGCCACCGATCTCGTCCTCACCGTCACCCAGATGCTGCGCCAGAAGGGCGTGGTCGGCCGCTTCGTCGAATTCTACGGCGACGGCGTCTCCGCCCTCTCGGTCGCCGACCGCGCGACGATCGCCAACATGGCGCCCGAATATGGCGCGACCTGCGGCTTCTTCCCGGTCGACGGCAAAACGCTCGACTACATGCGCCTCACCGGCCGCGCCGAAGAACAGATCGCGCTCACCGAAGCCTATGCCAAGGCGCAGGGGCTGTGGCTGGAGCCGGGCGCCTATCACGAGCCGGTGTTCACCGACACGCTCCACCTCGACATGGCGACGGTCGAGCCCTCGCTCGCCGGTCCGAAGCGACCGCAGGACAAGGTGCCGCTGTCGCGCGTCGATGAGGAGTTCGTCGCCAATTTCACCAAGGAATACGGCCATCCGCTCGGCGAGCTCGGCCAGCGCGTGCCCGTGGCCGCGCCGGCGGCCGGCGAGGAGACTGGGCCGGACGAGGCCGAGGCGTGCCGGGATCTCGGCCACGGCGACGTCGTCATCGCCGCGATCACGTCGTGCACCAACACGTCGAACCCGGCCGTGCTGGTCGCCGCCGGCCTCGTCGCCCGAAAAGCGCGGGAGAAGGGGCTGGAGCGGAAGCCCTGGGTCAAGTCGTCGCTCGCGCCGGGGAGCCAGGTGGTCACCGACTATCTGGTCGCCGCCGGGCTGCAGGAGGACCTGGACGCGCTCGGGTTCAACCTCGCGGGCTATGGCTGCACGACCTGCATCGGCAATTCCGGGCCTTTGCCCGAGCCGATCAGCCGGGCGATCAACGACAACGACCTCGTCGCCGCCTCGGTCCTCTCGGGCAACCGCAACTTCGAAGGGCGCGTGTCGCCGGACGTGCGCGCCAATTATCTCGCCTCGCCGCCTTTGGTGGTGGCCTATGCCCTCAAGGGCACCGTCGCGTCCGACATGATCGAGGAGCCGATCGGCACCGGCTCCGACGGCACGCCCGTCTTCCTGAAGGACATCTGGCCTTCGAACGAGGAGGTGCGGCGGCTGATCGACGCCCATGTCACCGGCGACATGTTCCGCGCCCGCTACGCCGACGTCTACAAGGGCGACCAGCGCTGGCAGGGCATTCCGGTGACGGGCGGGCAGACCTACGAATGGCCGGCGGGCTCGACCTACATCGCCAACCCGCCTTATTTCGAGGGCATGTCGATGACGCCTCGGGCCCCCGTCGATATCGTTTCCGCGCGCCCTCTGGCCATCTTCGGGGACTCTATCACCACCGACCACATCAGCCCCGCCGGCGCCATCAAATTGGACAGCCCGGCCGGCAGATACCTCGTCGGCCACGGGGTCGAGCGGGCCGACTTCAACTCCTACGGCGCCCGCCGCGGCAACCATGAAGTGATGATGCGCGGGACCTTCGCCAACATCCGCATCCGCAACAAGATGACCCCCGGCATCGAGGGCGGGGTCACCAAATATACGCCCACCGGCGAGGTGATGCCGATCTACGACGCGGCAATGCTTTACAAGGCATCTTCGACGCCGCTGGTGGTCATTGCCGGCAAGGAATACGGCACCGGCTCGTCGCGCGACTGGGCGGCCAAGGGCACCAACCTGCTCGGCGTCCGCGCCGTCATCGCCGAGACCTACGAGCGCATCCACCGCTCGAACCTCGTCGGCATGGGCGTGCTGCCGCTCCAGTTCCTCGGCGAGCCGCCGCAGTTCGACGGCAGCGAGAGCTTCACGGTCACGGGCGTCGGCAACCTCCAGCCGCGGCAGGAGATCGAAGTCGAGGTCGCCCACGCCGACGGCCGTCGCTCGAGCTTCCCGGTCCGGGTGCGGATCGATACGCTCAACGAGCTCGAATATTTCCGCCACGGCGGCATCCTCCACTACGTGCTGCGCCAGCTCGCCGACCGCGGCGCGGGCGGGGCGGCCTGAGCGCGACCGAGTTCCTCGTCGAGGCCGTCGGCTGGGCCGGCGCCTCGCTGATCCTCGGCGCATACCTGCTGGTGACGGCGGGGCGGCTGACCGGCCAGTCGCCCGCCTTCCAGTGGATGAACCTGGCCGGCGCCGCGGGCTTCGTGATCAACGGCTGGTGGCACCGCGCCCTTCCCTCGGCCTCGCTCAACGTCCTGTGGATGCTGATCGCGGCGATAGCGTTGTGGCGGATATGGAAAAGAAGACGCTCGTCGACCTCAGCCACGTGATCGCGCCGGGCATGGTCACCTACAAGGGCCTCCCCGGCCCGCTTATCTGCGACTATTGGAGCCGGGAGGCCTCTGCCACTTTCTACGACGATGGCTCGACCTTCCAGATCGGCCGGATCGACATGGTCGCCAACACCGGCACCTATCTCGACACCCCGTTCCACCGCTTCGAGGACGGTGCCGACCTCACCGCCGTGGAGCTCGACCGGCTTGCTGGGCTCCCCGGCCTCCTCGTCCGCTCCGAAGCCATGGCCGTCGACGCGGATGCGTTCGAGGGGCTGGACGTCGGCGGGAAGGCGGTGCTGGTTCGCACCGGCTGGGACCGCCACTGGCGGACCGACGCCTATTACGAGAACCACCCCTTCCTCACCGAGGCAGCGGCGCGGCTGCTGGCGGAGCGGGGGGCGCGGCTGGTCGGCATCGACAGCCACAATATCGACGACACCCGCACCCGCGCCCGGCCGGTGCACACCGTGCTGCTGGGCGCCGGCGTGCTGGTGTGCGAGCACATGACGAACCTCGGCGCGCTGCCGGAGGGCGGCTTCCGCTTCACGGCGGCGCCGCCGAAGGTGGCGGGAATGGGCACCTCCCCGGTTCGCGCCTTCGCCGAGATCGGCTAAGCGAGCTTGCTGGCGAGCAGGCGCTGCACGAGAGCGAAGTCGGTGCCGGGATTGGCGCGCAGGTGGAGCGGGTTCGGCTCGGCGCCGAGCCAGACCCGCAGCGCCGCGCGAGTCTCGCCGCCGCTCCCCTCGACCAACGAGAAATGCTGGATCGCGCGATAGGAATAGGAGCTGGTCTCCACCTTCTCGCTGAGCAGCGCCTCCCGCTGGATGTGAAGGATGCGCCGCTCGGTGAACAGCACCGCCGCCGAAGGCGAGCGGAAGGCGGCGTGGACCACCTCCCCCGGGATGAGGTGGGCGGTGATCCCGGGCGCTTCGGCCGGGGCGAGCTCGTCGACGTCGAGGATGCGCATCCGGCCTAGATGGGCGCGGCGGCGGCGGCCCGCAATCCTCGAGCACAGCCGCGTTAACCTGTGCTTGGCACTTTGCCGTTACGCTGAGGGGCGTGTCCAAGCATTGGGATCCGCGCTCCGCCCTCGCCTGCCGGCCCGTCCGCAGCGAAGAGGCTCGGCCGGCGGCCACCCCCAAGGCCCGCTGGCTCGCCGGACTGGACGGAGACGTCGTCCTCGCGATCGCCGCCGCCCTGCTCCTCGTCCTGGCGACGCTCCTGCTTCCGCCCGCCGGCTGGTAGGCGCCGCTACTTCGCTGCCTCGTGCGCGTAGCTGAGGACGCGCGAGAGCCGCCACTTCCCGTCGCCCCCGAGCACCCAGAGTTGGGCAAAGCGGGCGCGGCCGGCGAGCTTCTCCTCTCCCCTCTCCCCCTCGCGCTCGTAAAAGAGGTGCTCGCCCGCCTCGATCGCTCCGTAGCCGGGGACCGGATCGACGTGCAGGCTGGTCCGGACCAACTCACGGCGCGACCGCCACGCCTTGGGGTCCTGCCGGTCGGCGCAGTTCTTGGCGAAGATGGCGACGAAATCCTCCGGCTTCCGGACGTTGAACCCGCCCTTGTCGTGATAGAATTCGACGTCGTCGGCGAGCATCGCGCGGAAGCGGACGCTGTCGCACGGGCCGGTGAAGAACAGCTCGAACAGCTCGGCGTCGCGCGCCGCGATCTGCTCGGTGAGCGCCGGCTGGTCCGGGACCGGAACCCCGGGCTGCGCGGCGGCGGCGGCAGCGGCGGCAGCGGCGGCGAGAGCGACGAGGATTTGCATGGGATAGCTCCTTCACGTGTGTTGCTTACATAACACACCAGTGAGAGAGCCGGCAAGTCTTAGAGTCGGGGCTCCGGCGAACCGCACGGCAGGGGCCCCGCGTCGGCTGACGCATTCGGTCCTGGAACCTTGAACGGGAGCGCCTATGTTGCACTGCAACAAAGCCGCGGCCAGCTTGTTTGTCCGGAGAGCCGGAAGCCACGGCCGCTCGGAAAGGGAAACGATGCCCGTCATCACACCGCGCCTTCGCCTCCACCGCTCCCGCAAGGGCCTGAGCGCCTTCGCTCCCAAAGGCGCCACGATCGACCGGCTGACGGACCTGCCAGGCGGGTGGCACAATCCGGGCAATCTGCGCGGCCGCTGGTATGTACCGGGCGGCATCGAGGGGCGGGCGCCGGTCGTCGTCGTCCTGCACGGCTGCACCCAGGACGCGGCGGTCTACGACCACGGATCGGGCTGGTCGACGCTCGCCGACCGCCACGGCTTCATCCTGCTCTTCCCCGAGCAGCAGCGGGCGAACAACCCGATGCTGTGCTTCAACTGGTTTTCGGACGCCGACACGCGGCGCGGCAGCGGCGAGGCGGCTTCGATCGCGGCGATGATCGAGGCGGTGAAGGCGGCGCACGACGTCGATCCTGCCCGCGTGTTCGTCACCGGCCTGTCCGCGGGCGGCGCGATGGCTGCGGCGATGCTCGCCGCCTACCCGGAGACCTTCGCCGCCGGCGCCATCGTCGCGGGGGTCGCTTACGGCTGCGCGTCCGACGTCGGCGAGGCGTTCGAATGCATGGGCGGGCGCGGGCGGGCCGATGCGCGCGCGCTCGGGGACCGCGTTCGCCGCGCTTCGCCGCACCGGGGGCCATGGCCGCGGATCCAGGTGTGGCAGGGCAGCGCCGACCAGACGGTGGCGCCCAGCAACGCCGATGCGATCGTGCTGCAATGGGCGGACCTGCACGGTGTCGGACCCGCGCCGGACCGGGTCGATTCGGTCGCGGGTTATCCGCGCCGGACGTGGATGAACGGCAAGGGCGCGCCAGCGATCGAGCATTATACGATCACCGGCATGGCGCACGGCGTGCCGCTCGATCCGGGCGCCGGCGCGGACGCGATCGGCGCGGCGGGCGCGTACATGCTCGACGTCGGGCTGAGCTCGACCGCGCAGATCGCCGCCTTCTTCGGGCTGGCGCCGGCGGCGGAGGATCGGGCGGGGCCGCCACCGGTCGGGGCCCGGGCGGAGCGGACGGAGCGGCCCGCCGCGGCAGGCGATACGCCGCGGGGCGGGCCCCAGGCGGCGATCGAAAAGGCGTTGCGCGCAGCGGGGCTGCTGCGCTGAAGGCTCAGGCGGCGGCGGGCACGCGGGCGGCGTCGCAGAGGGCGCGCAGCTGCCGGGCGAGCGAGGGGCCGGCGAGATGCGCCTCGACATTGTCGAACCGCTCCTTTTTCAGCGTCACGCGAATGTCCTGGACGGAGGCGCAGCGGCCGGAGCGGGCGAGGACGAAGGCGCGTTCGAGCGTGGTCGGATGGGTCATGAGCAAGGATATGGGGTCGCGGCGGCGAAAACCTAATCGCGTTGCCCGGCACTCGCGTTGATGGCTGCGCCGGGCTTGGTCCGCCGCCCGGATGATCCGCTTCGGATGCAACCCGTCTGGACTCCGCCCCGCCCTGCATGTTCGCTGCGTGGAGGGAGGGGCCGTCATGACAGAGGAAGTCTTTTTCGAGCAGGGGAGCGTCAAGGTCACCAATGCGCGATTCATCGTCAACGCGCAGACCTATGCGATGAACGGCGTCACTTCGGTCAAGTCGAACGTCGTGCCGCCGAACCGCACCGGCGTGCTGGTGGCGATCGGTATCGGGCTCCTCATGCTGTTTGCAGGCGAGGGGGCCATGAGGCTCGTCGCGCTTGCCGTCGCCGGCGCGGCGGGATGGTATCTGACGCAGCAGAAGTCGTTGCACTCGGCCTAGCTGAGCAGCGCTTCGGGAGAAGTTCAGGCGCTTTCCGACACCGATGAGAGCTTCATCGACAGCGTGATCCGGGCGCTGAACGAGGCGCTGATCCACCGCGGCTGAGACGCCCACCGGCCGCGCGGGGCGGTCGGGCCAAGGCGGCCCCCCGGCCGCGCGACCGTCCGCAATCGGACGAAGGCCAGGAAAGTCGGGGGGTATCGCGCGGGCACGCACGCGCACGCGCAGGCGGGGACGAGGCTCAGCCATCGTCCGGCACCCCGCCGCGGCGGCGGGACCGCGGCGGCGGGGCGCGTCGGCGGCTGCCTTATCTTCGCCGGAATGCGCTGGGAGGGTGGCGGCGGCACCGGAGCGGAGCGTGAGATGAGCCTGGCCTTGCTGCTTGCCCTTCAGTCCGCGCCGCCGGGCCCGGCGCCAGCGCCCGCCGAGCCGCTGCCGATCGACTTCGACCTCGCCAGCGCGAAGCCCGCCGACCCGTGCGCAGCCGGTTCGGCGGAGGGCGGCGGTGACGGCGGCGACGGTGCCGCCATCGTGGTGTGCGGTCGCCGGCCCGGCGTCTTCGACCTCGGCAAATGGGAGCGCCTGTTCGAGACCGGGCCGCTGGTCGCCGAAACCTCGCTGGGCGGCGGCGCCGTCGCCCGCGCCTATGTCGAGAGCGTCGAGATGCCGGGCGGCCAGGTCAGCAAGCGGGCGATGGTGGGGGTCAAGATCAAGTTCTGAGGCAGGCGGGGAGCGGCTTCGACGATTCCCAGCCGCCTCGCGAAACCTGTGCCGTCCCGGATTCACCTCCCGGATTTCGACACTCTTCCCCGTTTCCCTCCCCGTCGGTCCCCCCGCCCGCGAGGCCGCCGGCGGCGCGGGGGCGGCGAATGTCCGGAAAGTCACGAGTGTCGCGAGAGTCACGAGAGTCACATGGAATCGCGGGGGGTGCCTGCCCCCTCGCTCCCCTCCCCCGGCCCCTGCCAGCCAGGAATGGGGCCGTAGCCGGGCGGGATCCAGTCGCCGTCCGGAGTCTGCGTCCAGCCCTGGGCGAGCCTGTTGCGCTCGCGGTGGCCGCGGATCGCCTTGATCCGACGGAGGACCTCGGCGCGGACGTCCTCGATCGGCATCTCCTCGACCGCGCGCGCCCTGCCGCGCAGCCTCTCCGCCCGCTTGCGCTCGCGCTTTTCCTGGCGGCGGCGCTTGAAGCCGGGGCGGGCGCCGTATTTCTTCGGGTTCGACCCCTGGAGGAGGAGGCGCAGCAGGCTGCCGTCGTAGCGGCGGCGGACGTGTACCTGGCCGCCGCACGCAAATTCCTGCTCGACCCCCTCGACCGCACGCTGCCAGGCGGTGAGCTCGAGCGGCGTCGCGCTCATCCGGAGCGCGGTGTCGCAATGGTCGAAGAAGCGGGGATCGCTCTCCTGGTGGCGGTAGATTGTGCGCGGCGAGACGCCGATCCGCTGCGCCGCCTCGACGATGCAGCCGGTCTTGACCAGCGCCGTCAGGAACTCGGCCTTGCGCGCCTCGGTGAAGGCGTCGTGGCGCAGGCGGGGGGTGGCGGGGTCGTCCTCCTCGTCCGCGGGATCGCAGTCCCACGGGAGGGGACCGGCCCCCTCCTGCCCCGGCGGGTCGGGCTCCTCTTCCCAGGGACAGGGGCCGGAACCCTGTTCCGGATGGCCCTCCGGCGGATTGGTGTGGTCGGTCATCGCCTTGCTCCGAATCGGCTATGGAACGGAGCAAGAACAAATATGCCGAAACCGGGGCTGTAGGACAGAGGGAATTTGCACCGATTTGGTGCTTCGGTGCGGGAGGCGGGCGGCAGGGGTCCCGGGGCGCGGGCGCGGGGCCCGCTGACTGGCGCGGCGGTCCTCCGGCGGCGGCGCCACTGCACGGGCCTATGTCGAGAGCGTCGGCATTCCCGACGGCCGGGCCAGCAAGCCGGCAGTGGCGCGGGTAAAGATCAAGTTCTGAGGTGGGCCGGGACGCGTGTCGATCCGGTTAGCTGCGCGGCTCGTCCGGGCAGGGGCCCAGTCGGCGGCCCTGCTCCCGCGTCCTAGCTTGGGTAATCGTTCTGCCGGTCGCCGCGTCGATGCGGCGGCTGACGATGCGGAAGTCATAGCGTTCCGCGGAGCGGGTGCCGGTTGTCTCGATGACGTCGAGGGTGCCGGGCCGGACCGACTTGCAGCTCATCGTCCGCTCGACCCTCGCGCCTTTGTCCGCGACCCGGGAAAAGGCGCAGCGGCCCTCGAGTGTCTTCTGCCCCACCGTGGGCACCGCGCCTCGGAAGCATTGCCGCCCGGCTTCGGGCGGGTTGAGCATGGCTTCGACCTGCGCGCGCTCCTTTGGCGGAAGCGCGGCAAGCTCCTCTTTGGGCGCGCTTACGCGGACCTCCCACAGACCGGCCTTCTGGGCGTGGACGTCATCCGGCGGCGCGCCGCCGCAGCCGTCCGCGGCAATGACGAGTAGAAGGGCGCAGGCCGGGAGGCGAGAAAATCTCATCGCGCGCACCCTGGCTCCGCGAGGGCGGCGGCGCAATGGGACTGGCGGGGATGCGAGGGACAGTTACCGGTAACTGTCCCCCATGACATCCCTTCGGTGCGGGCAGCACTCCAAAATCGAGGATTTCGGCGGCCGAAGTTGCGCAGTTCGCGGGCTGTCACTGAGATCGGGGCGTCTACAATCGGAGCGGATGCCGACGGCGAAGCAGGAACTCGGGGAGCTCGGGGAGCGGCTGGTCGTGCAGCACTGCCCGTGCCCCAAGTGCAAGCAGCGACGGACGCTGAAGCGCCTCACCACCAATTTCAAATGCGCGGACGTGATCTGCGACTTCTGCGGCTATTTGGCGCAAGTGAAAGCATCGACGTCGAGGGACGGCAGGACGCCTCCGAAGCGCCTGCTCGGGGCGGCGTGGGCGCCGCAGCGGCAGCGGATGGACGCGGGCATCTACTTTCCGCTCTTTCTGGTGCTGGTGACGCCCAAGCAGGATCGCTTCTCCATCCACTATTTGTCCGCCGATCTGCAGGACGAGGAGCTGTTCACGGCCCGCACGCCGCTCCGGGACGGCGCGAGGCGAGCGGGGTGGCAGGGTTTCCACTACAATCTGGAAGCGGCCGGACCGCGTCTGATCTTCGTGACCGAGGGCCGCCTGCCGGCGAAGCGGTCAGGCGGGTCCGGTCCAGCCGATCGCGGGGAGGAGGATTTCGAATATCCTCAGGGGGAGGGCTGATTGCCGCTCGGCTCCAGCGACACGAGACCGGCCTCCTCGATCTGCGTCTCCTCGTCGCAGTCGTGGCAATAGGCGTAGTCGAAGACGGAGCCGAGCACCCACTGCTGCGTCCCCGCGTCCCATTCGGCCCAGGCGTCGCGGGTGACGGCGGTGCCGCCGCAGGTGCGGCAAATCATCTCGATACGGTCGTGGGGGGGAGGTGGGGCGGGCGAAGCAGGTGCAACCGCTACCGCGGGAGCAGCGCCGGCCACATCGATCGCTTGTGACGGTCGGACCACGGCTGCTGCAGTCGCCACGGCGCCCGCGCCTAGCACTGCCCGGCGCGTCAGGTTATGCCTCCCGGCAGCCATACCTGAGGGTCCTTTCTTCATCGGTCCCGAATAGGGACCGCACAAGAGCACGTCAAGGGGTTTTGATCTGGAGCGTCCCGTTCTTCGGCCGGAGCAGTCGCGGATGGCGCGGGCGGCGCTGGAATGGTCGCTCGAGGACGCGGCCGCGGCGGCGGGCATCAGCCGACGTACCGTGCTGCGGTTCGAGCGCTACCACCGCGACGTGAAGCCGGAGCTGATCGAGGCGCTGCGGCGGGCTTATGAGACGACTGGAGTGCGTTTCGTGGACGGCGGGCCTGACGCAGGCGCCGTGGTCCCTGCTCTTTTGCGGGTCGCGCGGCCCCGTTAGGCTTTGTCGGTCCTCGTATGGGACCGCACAGGCTGAACGGTGTTCGTTGCACCAGCTTCATGATGGGCGAGTACCCGCCGACAGAGATCGATAAACTCAGCACGGCAAAGGTCGTTCTTCGCGTCATTCGTTCGCCAGCCGCAGATCACGAACTCATAGCGGCCATCGTCAAGCACCACGTGATCAACGGTCGGGAGCAGCGCGAAACCGGCCTTGTACTCCGATCGCTCCGCCTGGGACTCGTCGTTTGAGTAGGTGCTGATCTTCTCCCAGTCGAGCGCCTCTCCAGTGTAGAAGTCGAAGCCGCCGGAGGCGCAGACCGCAGCGTGTATGCCGTGCCTGTACTGAGAACCGGTGATCTCATGCTGGCATCGCTTCCGATCTCGCTTGAGGTGTGTAGCTGCCTTCCGGTGCAGCCACCGCGTATATGCCTCCTGATGCACGCGGCCTTCTAGGAAGTGAGGGATAGCAAACAGCTTACTCACCAGCATCTCCCGACGCTTCGGAACTAATCGTTCGCCGGGTGTAAATCGACATCAGTGCGCACCAACTTCAGTTTGGGCCGTCTCGCAGCAGGAGCGTTCAAGGATGCGCACTCTATTCCTGTGAGCTCAGAGATATACTCAGGACCGATGCTCACACTTTCCACCACGTTCGAGAGAGTTACAGGGTCCTCTTTGCTAAGTAGCTCCAGCGCTGCTCTTAGGTTATCCGGTCGTTCTACCGTAATCCGATCATCGTGGGGCTCGTTCCCTCTCCACTGCCGGTAGCTATAGTACTTCCACAGATTCCTCTCGTGGTTCTCCGAGATTAGGTTGAGCGATGCGAGCCGCTTGATCATCGCACCAACCGACACGCCCCACCGAGGCTTTATGTCGCAGAGGTGTTCCAGCGTAGCCCTGTCCGAAGTAACAGCGAAAGATGACGCCGGCAGCAAGAATGCTCCGGCAAAAAGCATCGCCTGCTCTTCAATCAACCGAAGGTCATTCTTAACGCAATCCTGCGTCAGTCCGCGATGCAGAACCAGATGTCCGAGTTCGTGCGCTGCGTCGAACCGACGCCTAACGCCACCATCCTTGTCCTTCGCCAGCAGGACGACAGGAGAGTCTGCAAACCAAGCTGATACGCCGTCTAGTTTATTGGAATCTAGGTACGTCTCCGCGACCACGATGCCAGCGTTTTCCATAACAACCATCAAATCGGAGATCGGGTCGTCACCCAAACCCCAATACTCCCGAAGCCGGTCGGCGAGAGCCTCAATTTTCTCGGTCGAAAGGGTACGGTAGTCTGTTCCTGCAGCTAGATCCGGAACGTCAGCGACAGGAAATTCCACTACGTCGTCCAGCGCCCTATGGATTTCGTAAGAGAAAAGCAGCTTGGCTGCCGCCTTCTCTCGAGCAGTAGTAAGCTCGGATCGCATCGAGCGGTAAAAGGCCGGACCGGCATGCCCGTCGCGTAAAGGTTTGTAGAACCAACTTGGAGCCACACTGAGCCGATCGGCTAAGGCCTGCAAGCTTGAAGGGTCCGGGCCCTGTTCGTAGGATTCACTTTCCCACTTTGATATAGTCCCCGCAGTGAACCGAAGCTCCTCCGCTAAGTCCTTTTGTTTCAGCCCCTTGGCCTGCCTCGCAATCGTGAGACGTGCGGGAACGAAGCCGCCCGGGACGGCGAAGACTTTGGCGCTCCGCATCCGTTAAGCCTTTTTGTCGTCAGGCTTCTTGCGGAGCTTCAATGTCTTCCGCTCGACAACCTTCTTAGAAGGCCTTCTGCCCATCTCTAGGTGCTCACGGAGAGCCGCTATCACTTGGTCAAACGACCGAACATAATACGGCTCGCGCAGATCAGGAGACGGAACCCAGAACCCGAGAAAGGCCGGCTCGTCCGGATTCGCCGGCGAGTATTGGGCGACGATGAGCGCTCCCAATGAGCCTCGGGGAATGATCACATCCTTACGATCAAGGCCGTCGAACAACCCCGCCTGGGGATTAGCCACCACGTTCCGTTCACACAGGTCAGCCACATATTGGGAGGTAGTGCGCAGCGCCCGGCCTGCTCCTCGGAATCGGGTATCAAGAATCCCAATTGTCATTGAAAAACTGCCCGAGCGAACTACGGGAAAGCTCCAGGTCGCCGGGTCCGTCCAGCGGTTTTCGAACTCCAGCCCGGCGTCCCGGGCGGCCGTGGCTAACGCTTCATGCAGGAAATGCCGGCGCGTAGTCCCGCGAACCTGTTTAGCGCTCGGGCTCACCGACTCCGCAAGCATGGTAGACGCGCGGGGGAAGGCCAGAGTTAGCCGCTCCTCGGCAAGCGTGAAGAACCGAAGTAGCTGGTCCGCAGCTTCGTTTTTCAACAATTCTTCAAGCGGGTCTACGAAGCGTGTGGACATGTCAGGCCCTCCTCAGGCCGCAACACTAGGTTTCCGATCGGGAAAGATCAACACAAGAATTTCATAATCCGACAACCTGTTACTCCGCCGCCACACCAGCCCTAGCGAACGTGTCCTCGCCTTCCGCCTTCGCCTCCGCCTCGGCTTCGCCGCCTTCGCCGCCTTGGTGGCCTTGCGCCGGTCGCCTTCGTCGTCCCCCGGACGACTACCCTGTCCCAGACCTCGCCCGGAGCCAAGCATCTGACTACTCCGCGGCCACACCCGCCCGGGCGAACATGTCGTCACCCGCGGAAGGCTCCGGAGCGTCGTTTGCGGCCTTGGCGGCTTTCCGGCGATCGAAGTTGTCCCACACTTCACCCCAGTTACCGCGGGTGGCAGCCTTGCTGTATTCCGTTGCCCTCGTCTCGAAGAAGTTGGCGTGCTCGACGCCGTTCAGCAGAGGCGCCAGCCACGGCAGGGGGTGGTCGTCGATCATGTAGATGGGCTGGAAGCCGAGCTGGCCCAGGCGCCAGTCGGCGATGTAGCGGATGTACTTCTTGATCTCCTTGGGCGTCATGCCGGGGACGGGGCCCATCTCGAAGGCGAGG
>DASVVY010000158.1:0-14363 GCA_036386335.1 Allosphingosinicella sp.
ATAGCCGTCACACTCCGGCGCGGGCAAAGGGGGAGCGGGCTGTGCGTGTGATGATTTTCGTCATTTTGTCTCTCGGGCTGGCCGGTGCGTCTCCTGCGCTTGCCGGGGGGGATGGTGCGAAGCAGCTGGCGGTCCAGCCGACCGCGCCCGAAGATTTCCTGGCCCGGGGCGACGAACTGATGCGCCTCGGCCGCCTGAAGGAAGCGCTGGCCGATTTCGACAAAGCGCTCGAGCTGTCCCCCACCTGGTCTGCCGCCCACGCCGACCGAGCCGTCGCACTGGTTCAGCTCGGAAAGCTGGACCAGGCGAAGGTGTCTCTCGATACGGCGCTCATCCTCGAGGCCGACGACGCCAGGGTGTGGGAAGGATATGGCGTCCTGTACCTGGCGCAAGATCGCCCCGCGGACGCCGTGGACGCGCTGACCCGCTCCCTGGCGCTGGCCCCCGGCATTTCCGGCACGCTTGGGAAACGGTCTATCGCGTACGAACAGCTGGGCAAGCTCCCGGAAGCGCTCGCTGATGTGGAGGCGGCCCTGAGGGACGAGCCGGAGAGCTCGGCGCTGACCTTGGCGAGAGCGCGGCTGCTGCAGGCGCTCGGCCGGCGCGAGGACTCGCTCAACGCTTCGGCGCGCCTGCTGGAGCTGGAGAGCCGTAACCCGAGTGTCCAAGCATTTTACGCGCTGCAGCTCGAGCGCGCTGGACGGGCGGCCGAGGCAGCGAAGGCGTGGCGAGCTGCCATTGGCGAGGCGGACAGGCAGATTGCAGCTGCCAAGGGCGCCGACGAGAAGCGCGGTTTACGGCTGACGCGGGTCCAGCTGTTGGCGGACAGCGGCGACCTCGCCGGGGCGATCCGGACGCTCGACGCTATGGACAGGGAGCAGCCGGACAGCGCGCCGATCCTGAGCCTGAGATGCTGGATCCGCGCCACCGCAAACCGGGAGCTGGAGCGGGCGCTGAAGGACTGCAAACGTGCGCAGTCGATCGACCCGGGGAATGGCGCCGTCGCCGACCGGCTCGGTTTCCTCAACCTGCGCCTGGCGCGCCTGGAAGAGGCTGTTGTGGAGCTGTCCAGGTCGATCGAATGGGCCCCGCGGCAGGCCGCCTCCCGCTTTGCGCGCGGTCTGGCACGACTGCGCAAAGGCGACCGTGAGGGCGGAGAGGCGGATCTCAGGGCTGCGCGGCGGCTGGACTTCGATATCGACCACGCCTTCGCCCGGTTGGGAATGGCGCCGCCACAAGATGAAGGTCAGGGTTCAGAGCCAGCCGGCGCACCCGCTGCACCCTCGGCGCACGACTGAAGTCGCGGCCGGTCCTCAGGCCGCGCTCTCGCCCTTCTTCTCGGCGTAGACGCGGACGGGCTCCTTGCGGCCCTCGACCACATCCTTGTCGATCATCACCTCGTCGACCCCGTCCATCGAGGGCAGGTCGAACATCGTGTCGAGGAGGATGTTCTCGAGGATCGAGCGGAGGCCGCGCGCCCCGGTCTTGCGGTCGATCGCCTTGCGGGCGACGGCCACCAAGGCCTCGTCGGTGAAGCTGAGCTTCACGTCCTCCATGTCGAACAGCTTGGCATATTGCTTGATCAGCGCGTTCTTCGGCTCGCGCAGGATCTTGACCAGGGCCGCCTCGTCGAGATCCTCGAGCGTGGCGATCACCGGCAGGCGGCCGACGAATTCCGGGATGAGGCCGAACTTGAGCAGGTCCTCCGGCTCCGTCTGGCGGAGGATCTCGCCGGTGCGGCGCTCCTCCGGCGCGGCGACATAGGCGCCGAAGCCGATCGACTTGCCCTGCAGGCGGTCGCCGATGATCTTCTCGAGCCCGGCGAAGGCGCCGCCGCAGATGAACAGGATGTTGGTCGTGTCGACCTGCAGGAACTCCTGCTGCGGGTGCTTGCGGCCGCCCTGCGGCGGCACGGAGGCGGTGGTCCCCTCCATCAGCTTGAGGAGCGCCTGCTGCACGCCCTCGCCCGACACGTCGCGGGTGATCGAGGGGTTGTCCGACTTGCGGCTGATCTTGTCGATCTCGTCGATGTAGACGATGCCGCGCTGCGCGCGCTCGACGTTGTAGTCGGACGCCTGGAGCAGCTTCAGGATGATGTTCTCGACGTCCTCGCCGACATAGCCCGCTTCGGTGAGCGTGGTCGCGTCCGCCATCGTGAACGGCACGTCGAGGATCCGCGCCAGCGTCTGGGCGAGGAGGGTCTTGCCGCAGCCGGTGGGGCCGACGAGCAGGATGTTGGACTTGGCCAACTCGACGTCGGAGCCCTTGGCGCCGTGAGCGAGCCGCTTGTAATGGTTGTGGACGGCGACCGAGAGCACCCGCTTCGCGTGGCTCTGCCCGATCACGTAATCGTCCAGCACCTTGCAGATCTCGAGCGGGGTCGGCACCCCGTCGCGCGTCTTGACGAGGGAGGACTTGGTCTCCTCGCGAATGATGTCGTTGCAGAGCTCGACGCACTCGTCGCAGATGAACACGGTGGGGCCGGCGATCAGCTTCCTCACCTCGTGCTGCGACTTTCCGCAGAACGAGCAATAGAGGGTGCTCTTCGAATCGCTGCCGCTGAGCTTGGTCATTTCCGTCCTATCGGGCGCACGCCGCCCTCTGCCTCGGGGCCATCCTAGACCGCACTATCGCACGACCACAATGGCTTATTGATTAACATGCCCCGCCCCGCCTGCGCGAACCGCCGGATCGGGCCGGGTGCGAGGGAGTGCTCGCCGTGCGAATTCGTTCCCCCGCCCCGCCTCATGTGGCCCCGCCGCGGCTTGCCGACAAGCCCCGCCGCGCGGGTGGGCGGCGGCCGCCGCGAGCGCCGACGCCTGGCGCGGCCTTCGGAACCGGCGGCGCGGATCGTCGAGGATCAGCACCCAGTCTTCGCCTCCGGCCGGCGTCGCGATGGCGGCTGGGGCGGCCGTCCTGACAGTGCCGGCCGGAGTGACGGCCCCGGTCCGCGGGTCGAACCAGCTGAGGCGCAGGCGCGGGCGGCGGAGCGTCTCGAGGGCGATGCGGTAGCTGCCGGCGGCCGGGAGATAAAGATAGGCCCAGCTTCGGTCGGCAGCGCGGGTTGCCTCGGCGTGGCGGCTACCCTTCCCATTTTCCGGCAGCAATTCGGGCGCGGGAACGCGGGTAAGGTAGGGCCGCGCCAGCATCAGCGCGCGCAGGTGCCGCATCTGCCAGGCGCCCGGCCGGTCGAGCGCCTCGCGCCAGCTGCGGTCGGCGTGATTGATGCCCGGGAAGCGCTCGCCCGACCATTGCCACACCGAATGATGTCCGTAGGTCACGCCGGCGGCCCCTGCGAAGACGGTGCGGTAGGCCTGCTTGCGCACGTCATGATCGTCGAAGCGGCCGTTCGCGGCGTCCCAGCGCGGCCAGGGCGAGACCGGATGGTCCTCATAGTTGATCTCGAGGTCGATGACCGGCTTGGCCGGCTTCAGCGCGTAGTCGCGGGCGATCGTCTCCCAGGCGGGGATGTCGCGGCCGCCGCCATGGCCGCTCTGGACGCCGTTGACCGCGAGCCAGGGCTCGCCGGCGAGCAGCATCGAGGTCGATTCGGGTCCGCCCTGCGGGTGGTAGGCGATCAGCGGCTTCGTGCAGGCGCCGTCCTCTATGCCCTTGGCCATCGCCCGCCAGATCGGCCGCCAGTCGTGGTCGGCGGCAAAGCCGGCCTCGCCCGCCCAGCTTCGAACCCACCAGTCCGCCGGCGGGCCTTTCAGAGTCGGCGGCCGGTCTCCGCCCAGCATCCACACGATGTTGGTTCGGCCGCACATCTTGCGCGCGAGGTAGCGGGCATAGCCCTGCGCCACCGCGAGTTTGTCGGTCCGGAACAGGCGCGGCCCGGCGCCCCACGGGGCGGTGAGCTTGTCCCCCCAGGTTGGCAGCAGGGCCACATAGAGGCCGCGGCGGCCGGCTTCGTCGACGAGGGCGGCGAGACGGTCGAAATAGCGCTCGTCCGGCCGCGCGGGATCGTCGCTGATGAACGGGCGGAGGCCGTCCGGCGTCGGGGTACGGACGCCGTCAAGCTCGGCCAGGGCGACGACCTGCACGACGTTGAAGCCCTGCTCGGCGCGCTTCCTCAGGTAAAGTTCGGCCTCACCGGGCCCGGCGCGGTGAAGCAACTCCCAGGCGGTGTCGGCGAGCCAGAAGAAGGGGCGCCCGTCGCCGGTGACGAGATGGTGCCCATCGCTCGAAACCGCGAGCGGCTTCAACGGCGCCGCGGCCGCGTCCGGCACCGAGACGAGCGCGGCGGCGATTGCGAGGCCGAGGCAGGATAGAAGACGCCGGACGGATAAAGGCAAGCTGAACTCCCGGGGGCTCACCCGGTATAGGCGACGAAGTCGAAGTTGTTGAGGGCGGTCCCGACGGCGACCTGCGCGAACAGCACGGCCGCGCCGGCCCCGTTGCCGTCGGCGTCGTAGACGATCTTGCCCGTCGCGCTGTCGTAGAGGATGCGGTCGTCCGCGTCGGCGGCTGCCGTTCCGAGCACGAAGGCGCCCGCCGCGAGCGTGCCGCTGGCGGCGATCGCGCTGAAGATCGTCCGGCTGAGCATGATCGTGTCGTCCGCCGCGGAGAAGCTCTGGATCGTGTCCACATTGCCCGCGCCGATCGCGGTATCGAAGTAGAAGCTGTCGGTGCCGGTACCGCCGTTAAGCGTGTCGTTTCCGCCCTTGCCATAAAGGCTGTCGGCACCGTCCACCCCGCTGAGGCTGTTCGCAGCCGAATTACCGGTGATGGTGTTGGCGAGGCTGTTGCCCGAGCCGTTGATGGCGGCGGCGCCGGTCAGCACCAGATTGTCGGCATATTGCCCCGCGAGGCTGAAGCTCGCCGAGCTCTGCACGGTGTCGGTGCCGGCGCCGTTCGACTCGTTGACCTTATCGCTGCTGTTATCGACGATGTAGGTGTCGTTGCCGATCCCCCCGCTCATCGAGTCGATCCCACCGCCGCCGTCCAGCGTGTCGTTGCCGTCGGCGCCGGAGAGCGAGTTGGCCGCGCCGTTGCCGGTGATCACGTTGTCGAGCGAGTTGCCCGAGCCGTTGATCGCGGACCCGCCGGTGAGCGTGAGGTTCTCGATGTAACGGCCGGCGAGGCTGAAGCCGACCGAACTCTGGACGAGGTCGGTGCCCTCGCCGGTCAGCTCGGTGACGACGTCGCCGGCATTGTCGACGACGAAAATGTCGTTGCCGATCCCGCCCGCCATCGCGTCCGCCCCGGTGCCGCCGTCGATCGTGTCGTTGCCGGCCTCACCGCGAAGATCGTCGTTGCCGCCGCCGCCGTTGATGCTGTCGTTGCCGGCGTCGCCGAACACGAGCTCGGCCGCTAGGCCGCCCGTGAAGCTGTCGTCGAGGGTGCTGAGGCGATAGCGCTCGATTGACACGAACGTGTCTCCCGCCGCTTCACCGCCGTGGACGCCGCTTGCGAGGTTGATCGTCACGCCCGCGGCGGCGGAGACGTAGTTCGCCTCGTCGAGGCCGAGGCCGCCGATCAGGGAGTCGGCGCCGGCGCCGCCTTTGAGGATGTCGTTGCCGCCGCCGCCGTCGAGATAGTCGTTCCCCAGGCCACCGGCCAAAGCGTCGTCGCCGCCGGCGCCGAGCACGCGATTGTCGGCCGCATCGCCGATGAAGATGTCGTTCAACTGGGTGAGCGTGAACTGCTCGATCGAATCGAACACGTCCCCGAGGGCCGCGGCCGTGTTGACGCCGGTCGACAGGTCGAGCGTGATCTTGAGCGTGTCCTGCGCGTAGCTGGCGATGTCGAAGCCGAGGCCGCCGACGAGGACGTCCCCGCCCTTGCCGCCCTGCAGGACGTCGTCGCCGGCGCCGCCGTCGAGATAATCGCTTCCCTTGCTGCCGGTGAGATGATCGTTGCCGCCCTCGCCGAAGGCCGCGTCATCGCCGGCGCTGCCGATGAACCGGTCGTCATAGCCCGACAGCCGGTATTGCTCGATCGAGAGGAAGAAATCCTCCTGCGCTTCCCCGCCGTTGACGCTCGAAAGGAGATCGATGGTGACGGCTGCCGCGGCGTGTTCGTAGGAAGCTTCGTCCCAGCCGGTGCCGCCCGAAAGAGCGTCGTTCCCGACGCCCCCCTCGAGGACGTCGTCCCCGGCATAGCCGAAGAGCACATCGTTGCCGCCGAGACCCGAGAGGAAATCGTTTTCGTTGGTGCCCAGGACCCGGTCCCGAGCGCTGGTCGAGAAGCCGTCCTCCGTCGCCACGTAAGACGCCCAGTAGACGCCGGATTCGCTGCCGTCCTGGCCAAGGGACGCCCACGCGCCGACGAACCCGCCGTCGGCGGTCGCCGCGACGACGCCATGAGACTGCTCATTGGTCAGGAACTGGTTCATCGCGACGGACTCGCCGATCTTCACGCCGGCCGCATCGAAACGCTGCATGAAAACGTCGCCGCCGGAAGACCAGCTCACGACGAAGCCGCCGTCCGCCAGCCCGGTGACATGGGCATCGGTCTGATTGCCAAAGTTCGCCCCATCGAACACCGAAGTCGGGACGAGCACCTCTCCGCCGACGGGCTGGCCGGCGGAATCGTAGCGTTGTGCGTAGATATCGAAGTTCGGCGAACTGCCCGATTCATGGCTCTGCCAAACGATGACGTATCCGCCATCGGCGAGCGCGGCGACCTCCGGCTGGTACTGCCAGTAATCGGTCGTCGTGTTGACCCTCACTTCGGCGCCCTGGGGGCTGCCGTCCGCGCCGTAGCGCTGGGCGTAGATGCCGTAATCCATCCCGTCCTGCAGGTACGAGGTCCAGGTGACCACGAAGCCGCCGCCGGGAAGACCTGCCACGCTGGCGAGCGACTGCGATGATTCCGTGTAGCTGTTTACCTGGAACTCGACCCCGACTGGATTCCCGTTCGCGTCGAACCGTCGCCCGAAGACCCCCTCCTGGGACCCGTCCTGTCCGGCGGACGTCCACACGGCGACAAAGCCGCCGCCCGACAGGCTCGAGACGTCCGGCAGGCTCTGATTGCCCGCTACGGTCGTGTTCAATGAAAATTCCGGGCCCGGATTGCCCGCGGCATCGTATCTGCGCCCGACGACGCTGCTCCCCGAATTGTCGGCAGCCGCCGGCCAGGTCGAGTCCCAGACGATGACGAACCCGCCACCGGAAAGTGCCGTCACCGCCGGCGCGCCTTGATCGCCCGTCACCGAGGTATTGACGACGAATTCGTCTCCGATGCGGGACCCGTCCGGCCGGAACCGCGCTCCCAGGATGGCGTATCCCGAGCCATCGACGTTCGTCGACATCCATGTGATGACCGTGGTGCCGTCCGCAAGACCCGCTGCATCTGGAGATATCTGGTTGCCGAGCGTGTCGTCGGTCCAATAATCCGTCAGCTTTTCATATACGCTCGGCATCGCTCGTCCCCCCGGACCCATCTAGGGAACGTGCCTCCGTCGTGGTGCGGGCGTGCGGCAGCGCCTACGGCCTGCCACCCAACAGCCACAGGCATCCCCTACCTGTCGTTCGCCGGCCTCTCCCGCGAATCGGAGGAAAGCATGCGCCGTTCCGGGACGAGGCGCAATCGACAAACCCGGGCCACTCAGCTGCGCAACCGCCGGCGATGCAGGGCGCCTGGCCGACACTGCATGGAAGAGAGCGGGACCGCACCGCCGCGGCGCGCTGCGTGCGGAGGCATCGGCGCCGCTCGGTTGCGCGCCGCGGGAGCGCGTGCGAGCATCGGCGGATGGCCGAGCGGTACCTGCCACCTTCATCGTTCCTGAGCGCAATGGTCGCGGACGAGGTGCCCCTTGTCGGCAGCGACGTCGCCGACGCCACACTTTGCCGCCTCATCGACATGACGCGGGACGAACACGCGGTGAATCGCGACTGGGCGACGCTCCTGCTCGCGCAGGCCGAAGTGGATACGCCGGAGGTGCGGGACGCGCTCCTGCGTGCGGCACAGGACGAGCATGACGGCGTCAGGGCGGAGGCCATTCTCGGCCTCGCAATGCGCGACAAGGCGCTCGCCTTGCCCCTGCTCAGGAAGGAGCTTGCCGGCGAGGCAGTCTCGATGCCGGTCTTTGAAGCTGCCGCCCTGGTCGCCGACCCCTCGCTGGTCGAAGATCTGCGCGCCTTCGTCTTGCCGTCGGAAGACGCGTTCCTCGATCGGTACGCGCGCGAGGCGCTCGAGGCGTGCGAGACCGGCAGGCCGGCCTGACGCAGCCCCCTCAGGCGGCCTGCTGGGTCGTGTCGCCTTCGATGGGGCTCGGGCGCTTTTCGAAGACCTCGTCGACGAGGCCGAAATCCTTGGCCTCGGTGGCCCCGAAGAACTTGTCGCGCTCGACCGCCTTCTCGATCTCTTCGACCGGCTGGCCGGTATATTTGGCCATCAGCTCGTTCATGCGGTGGCGGATGCGCAGGATTTCCTTGGCCTGGATCTCGATGTCGCTCGCCATGCCCTGCGCCCCGCCCGACGGCTGGTGGATCATGATCCGGGCGTTCGTGAGCGCCACTCGCATCCCCGGCTCGCCGGCGCAGAGCAGGAAGGCGCCCATCGAGGCGGCCTGCCCGATGCAGACCGTGCCGACCCGCGGGCGGATGTACTGCATGGTGTCGTGGATCGCCATTCCCGCCGTGACGACCCCGCCCGGCGAGTTGATGTACATGAAGATGTCCTTCTTCGGGTTCTCGCTCTCGAGGTAGAGGAGCTGCGCCGTGATCAGCGTCGCCATATGATCCTCGACAGGACCGGTGACGAACACGATCCGCTCCCGCAGCAGCCGCGAATAGATGTCGAAGCTGCGCTCGCCCCGGTTCGACTGCTCGATGACGATGGGAACGAGGGCGGAGAGGATGTCGGCGTGGTCGGGCATGGGGCGTCCTGTCGGTGCGTGTGATGACATGCTCCACATGGGACGGGACGCGGCGGGGGGCAAGGGGGAGAGAGGCGGCGAGGGCAGCCCCTCCACCGGCGGGTCAGCGCCGGCCGGCCCTTCCGAACAGGCCCGGAGTGGCGGTGCGGACCACCTGGCGCTGGGGGGCGCAGAGCATTTCGAGCTCTTCAGGCTCGAGTGGGTCGGAAAATTCGCAACCGGCCTGGGCGCCTTCGAGCCAGACCACCTGGCAATGGCGCGCCTCGAGGCCGACGAGCTTCAGCCAGAACACCTGGTCCACGGTGAGCCCGTGCGCCGGGGCCAGCTTGCAGCCCCTGGCGGAGAGATCGAGCACCGCCACCTCGGCGGATGCGCCGGCGAGGGATTCACGCAGCCTGGCGGCGAAGTTGACGAGCCGCCTGCGGGCAAGCCGCTCGTCGGCACGCGCCAGGGCTGCGATCCTGCCTCTCACCGGCGGCCGCTTAGTTCATCTTGCCGGAAACGGTGTTGAAGGTGTTGCCGAGGTTGTTGCCGAGGCCCTGCATCGCGGTGATGGCGGCGACGGCGATCAGGGCGGCGATGAGGCCGTACTCGATCGCGGTGGCTCCGTCCTCGCGGGACATCAGCTTGCGGAGTGTCTTCATCGTCCTGTCCTCGTCTGAAACCGGCCGTCTCGCTCGGAGCGGCAGCACGCAGATTAGGCGCAACGGGTTAACGCTTCGTGTCGGCCGCCACCGGGCTTGCCGCGGTCACGCCCGCAATCGCCTCGACGAGGGCGGTGGCCGTGTAGGGCTTGGCGAGGAAGCAGGACCGGCCGTCCGCTTCCGGGCGGATCGGGAAGACCCGGCCGGAGGCGACGATTACCGGGATGTCGGGATGCAGCAGCCGGACCTGGGCGGCGAGGCCGAGGCCGTCGATCTCGCCGGGCATGCTGATGTCGGTGACGACCAGGGCGACGTCGTCATTGGCGGCGAGGAGTTGGAGCGCCTCGCCCGCGTCGCCCGCTTCCAAGACCATGAAGCCCTGGTCGAGCAGGATCTGGACGGTGAACAGGCGGGCGAAGCTCTCGTCGTCGACGACGAGGGCGACGCGGCTGGGATCGGGGCTCCACATATGCCGCTCGTGCCACCCGACCCTTTCTAAGCTCCTAACCGCGTTCGGGAAATTTGCCCGGGAGGCCGGACGAGGCCCGTTGGATGGCGCGGCGGGCGACCGGCGGCGCCGTGGCCGCAGCGCAACAGTCGGCGAGTTTCGACGCCAAAGCCGCGTATTCCGGCGAACCCGCGGACCTGATCCACGTTATCCCGGCTTGGAGTTTCGCGTGGTCCCGATGGCGCCCAAAGAACGATCCCAGACCGAGGCGCAACTGGCGGAAACTCAGGCCCGGCTGCGGCGGAGCATCGAAGAGGCGAAGCGCCTCGCGGAACAGTCTCAACAACTCCTCGACCGACACCGTCAGGAGTTGGACGGGGAGCAGAAGCCCGGCGACGTGTAGCGTTGGCCGGCGGGCTTCTGCTTCATCGGGCGGCGGCGCTAGCCGACGGGCTTGCAGCAAGGTGACGTTGCGGCGGCGGCCGCGGGCATCGCCGGCGCGCAGCAGGCGGTCTCGCCCGCCCCTTCCGAAAGCGCCGACAGAGGCGGGCTGTCGCCGTAGACGGTCGCCTCCCCCACGGTCAGGAACGCTTCCCAGACCACGCCGTCGGGATCGGCGACCCAGCTCTTCTCCGACCTGGCGTAGCAGCAGGTGGTGCTGCCCTCCTCCAGCACCGGCCGCCCGGCCCCTTCGAGGCGGGCATAGACCTCGCCGAGCTCGTCGGCGTCTTCGGCCTGGATGCCGAGATGCTCGATCCCCCGGCCCGCGCGCCCCGAGGAGATGGCGAAGTTCACCCGCGGGTCCTCCAGCATCCACTTGGCGTAATCGGGCTTGAGGACGGTCGGCCCGGCGCCGAACAGGGTTGAATAGAAGCCGACCGACCGCTCGAGATCGGCGACGCCGACGTGGACGTGGAGACGCTTCATCCCTCTTCCCTTCCCGCCGGCCGACGCGCCGGATCGCACTACAGGACCCGCCGCGGCCGACGCCGTCAAGAGCTTCCCGCCGGCACGCTCCGGGCCACTTGCGCGGCCGGCGGGGTTGGTGCACGGTCGCGCCAGCGGGAGGCGGGGATGAAGCATTACCGGGTCAACAAGCTGGCGAAGCCGGACGGCGCCATCGTCAAGCGCAAGGACATCCTCGCCGCCGACGACCGCCAGGCCGTGGCCCGCGCGGAGAGCGATCCCGACTGCCCGGTCTGCGACGTCTGGCGCGAAGGCAAGAAGGTCGGCTCCGTCATCTGAGCTGTTGCGCGCCCGCCACGGCGGCCCTCCAAAGTCGAGCTGATGTGGATCAATCCCCTGCGCCGCGGGTTCAGCGCGCAAAGGAATTTCCCATCCCCGACGAGCAGTCCCGACGCGCACGGCGAGAGCGCCAGGCGAGCGAATTCGAAGACAAGCAGCAGGAGCTGCGCGACAGCATCGCGGTCAGCAAGCGGCTGGTCGACGAGGCCGACGCGATGATCCGCCGCCACCGCGACGAATGCGACGACGCGGACGGCGGGGCGGGGCGGGCGTAGGCCGCCCGCCCCCGCCCCTCCCCTACATCTTGAACGTGGCCCGCGCGTAGAAGAAGGTGCCCGGCACGTCGTAGGTGGTCGGATCCATGTTGTTGAGGCCGCAGGTGAAGCAGGCCGGCGGATCGACGTCGAACAGGTTGTTGGCGCCGAGCGCGAAGCCGAAGCCGTTCATGCTCTCCGGCTCCCATCTGATCTGGAAGTCGGTGTAGAGGCGGCTCTTCAGCCGGTTGTCGTTCGATTCGGTCACTCCGGCAATGTAGCGGCCGGTCAGCGAGAGCCCCCAGTCGGCCGTCGTCCAGTCGAGGATCGCGGTCGACTTGAACTTGGGGAAGGCTTGGTCGGGGCTGCCCTGCTCCGTCCCCTCGCGCTCGAGATCGGTGACCCCCTCGGTGGCGGGGACGGTCACCGTATAGTCGAACAGGAAGGTGTTGGCCCAGAACAGGCCGAAGCGGCCGATGCCGGTCTCGGGCGTCCGGTAGTTCAGCGTCACGTCGAGGCCGCGTGTCTCGATCCCCGCGATGTTCTGGAGCAGCCCCTGGATCTGCGAGATCGCGCCCGAGGCGGTGCGGCTGATCGCCGCGCAGCTGAGCGCGTCGCCGCCGCTGGCGCAGCGGTTGAGCAGCACGCCCGCGTCGATCGCCTGGATGGCGCCGTCGACCTTGATGTCGAAATAATTGGCTTCCAGCGACAGGCGCGGGATGAAGGACGGGCTGTAGACCGCCCCGAACACCCAGCTCTCCGACGTCTCGGCGGCGAGGTCCTGGTTGCCGCCGGTGATCACCGGCAGTTGCGGATTGGCCTGGACGTAGCTGCCGTTGGCGGGAACGCCCGCGGCGATGCAATTGGCCCGCACCGCCGCCGGGATCTGGCCGCCGATCGCCGAGCAGGGATCGGTGAGCTCCTGGTCGAAGCGCGAGGGCGTTCCGAACAGCTCGCCGATGCTGGGGGCGCGGAAGCCCTCGGCCCAGCTGCCGCGGAACAGCAGGTCCTCGACCGGCGCCCAGTTCACCCCCGCCTTGAACGTCGTGGTCGATCCCGAGGTCGAATAATCCGAGAAGCGGGCGGCGCCGTTCAGCTCCAGCCGGTGAATGAACGGAATGTCGCGCAGCAGCGGCAGCCGCACCTCGGCGAACGCCTCGTCGACGTCATAGCCGCCGGAGGTCGGCAGGGCGGGAATGTCCGAGCCGAGGCCGGCGGCCACGGTCGGGTCCGGATCGAAGCGGCCGAACTGGTCGCGATGCTCGACGCCGAGCGCGATCGCCGCCGCGCCGCCCGGCAGGTCGAACAGCTCGCCGCTGAGGTTGGCGCTGAAATCCCACAGCCGTTGCGCGCTGCTGTCCCGCTGGGTGAAGGTGACGTAGTCGATCATCGCCTGGGTGATCGAGCCCTCGCCGCCGAAGATGTTGAACGGAACGCAGTCGCCGGTGCACTGGGCAAGCGGCCCCAGCGCGCGGGCGAGGTTGGCGGCGTTGACGTTGCCGAGCACCGTCTGGCGCGCCTTGTTGCGGCCGTAGAGGCCGTTCACGTCCCAATACCATTCCCGGTCGCCGAGGTGGAACGAGCCGTCGAGGGTGGCGGTGAGGTAATAGGTGTCGACCTTCTGGTTGTAGCGGCGCGGCCCGTTCTCGACGAACCGCCGCCCGATAAAGGCATAGTTGGTCGCCTGCCCGTTCGGCGTGCCGTTGAGGTTGACGCCGGAGGAGAGGGTGACGCCGAACGGGTTGAACGGGTTGGTCGCGTCGATCGAGATGCGGTCGAGCAAGTTGCCGTTGCCGGCGTCGGGGCCGACGAACAGCGGCAGCGGCGCCGCCTGGTTGCGCGAGTTGCGGCGGTTGTAGACCGCCTTCACCGACAGATCGATCGTGTCGGTCACGCGCTGGGTCACGTTGACGAAGGCGCCGTAGCGCTCGGTCGGCGCCTGGATCAGGTTGAACGGCGCGAAGTTGAAGCGGTCCGGCGCGCCGGCGAACGCCCGGAAATCGGCGAGGGTCGGCTTCCGGCCGATCACCGGCCCGACGAGGGTCAGATCCTGGCCGAGCACGATGAAGCGGCCGTTCGGCGTTCCCGAGCTGCACGAAGCGTCGCAGGCCGCGGCGCCGGGCGTCGGGAAGAGCGAGATCGAGCGGTCGGCCGAGCTCACCTCCTCCTGCTTCACGTAATTGCCGCCGACGACGATCCGGGTGCCGCTGTCGCGGGTGCCGGTGCCCCAGCTCGCCTGATAGTTCTGCAGGAAGCCGTCGCCCTCGTTCATGATGCCGAGCTGCGCGGAGGCGAGCAGGCCGTCCTGCTGCTTCTTGGTGATGATGTTGACGACGCCCGCGATCGCATCCGAGCCGTAAATGGCCGAGGCGCCGTCCTGCAGCACTTCGACCCGCTCGATCATGCTCTCGGGGATCGAGTTGAGGTCGGTCGAGCCCGGCACGCCGCTCGCCGCCGCCCCGTTCACGTAGCGCAGCCCGTCGACCAGCACGAGCACGCGCTTCGAGCCGAGATAGCGCAGGTCGATCTCGGCCGATCCGGCGCCGACGCCGCCGCCGTCGGGCGGGTTGCCGAAATTGCCGCTGTTGTTGAAGCGGGTGTTGAGCCCGCCGCCGGAGCTCGGCAGGCGCTGGAGCACGTCGGCCGTCGAGCTGAGGCCGGTCCTGTCGATATCCTCGCGGTCGACGAAGGTGACCGGCGAATCCTGGTCGAGCGGGTCGCGGCGGATGCGCGATCCGGTGACGACGATCGATTCCTCCGTCTCCTGCCCCTGCGCGGCGGTGGCGGCGTCGTCGGTCGGCTCGTCGGGCAAAGTGGTGGACGGCTGCGCCAAGGCGGGCCCGGCGACGAGCATGGCGGCGGCGAGCGCGAACGTGGCGCTGCCGAGACGGAGCTTGCGGGCGAGTGCTGTCATCGATCTTCCCCGGTTCTGCCGCGTCCCCCCGCGG
>DASVVY010000159.1:0-22912 GCA_036386335.1 Allosphingosinicella sp.
CTCGTCCTGCCAGCTGTTGGTCAGCAACCGCTCGCCGCCCCCGTCGGGGCTCATCACGCCGATGCGGAAGTTGCCGGACACCTTGGTGAAGGCGATGAGGTCGCCGCGCGGGCTCCATTCGGGCGTGGCATAGCGTCCGCCGCCGAAGGTTATCCGGCGCTGGTTCGACCCGTCGGCGTTCATCACATAGAGCTGCTGGCTGCCCGAACGGTCGCTCTCGAAGACGATCTGCGAGCCGTCCGGCGAATAGCTGCCGCCGACGTCGATCGCAGGCGAGTTCGTCAGCCGCTGCGAGGGGCCGCCGTTCACCGACACGCGGTAGATGTCGGTGTTGCCGCCCACAGCCATCGAATAGAGGATCCAGCGCCCGTCCGGCGAGAAGCGCGGGGCGAAGGTCTGGTTCGCGCTCTCGGTCACCACCCGCTGCCGGCCGGTGCCGATGTCGTAGATGTAGATACGCGGCCGGTTCTCGACGTAGCTCAGATAAACGATCTGCTTGTAGTCGGGCGAAAAGCGGGGAGTGAGGACGATCGACTGGCCGTTGGTCAGGAAGCGGTGGTTGGCGCCGTCCGAATCCATGATGGCGAGGCGCTTCACCCGCGCGTTCTTCGGGCCCGATTCGGCGATGTAGGCGATGCGGCTGTCGAAGAACGGGCTCTCCCCGGTCAGGCGCGAATAGATGGTGTCGGCGCACTTGTGCGCGGCCCGGCGCCAGTCCCGCGGCTGCACCACGAAGCCCTGCCGGGCGAGCTCGGACTTGAGCGCGACGTCGTAGACGTAGCAGCCGACCGTCAGCTGCCCATCCGGATTGGCGCGGACGAAGCCCTGAATCAGTGCCGCCGCGCCCATGCCGCCCCAATGCTCGAAGGCCGGGGCAGTGACCTCGTCCATGCCGATGGCGCGGATGCCTCCCGGACCGATGGGCCGGAAGAGCCCGCTGCGCGACAGGTCTCCCGCGACCACCTCGGCCACCTGGCTGCCGAGGGCGGCGGTCGTCCCTGCCGGAGTCGCCACCATCTCCGGCGTCGGCATCTGCGGGACGGCGACACTCATGTCCTCCGATCCCTCAGCGGTGACGTCGACCTTGAGCTGGGCGGCCGCAGGAGCCGCTCCGGCTGCAGCTGCGACGGCGAAGAAGAACAGATGAAACAGGGACATCTTCATTGGCTGAGCCTCAGATCGAGGGTGACGTTGAGATCCTTCCACGCGTCGTAGAATTCGGCTGGAAGGCGGAACGGGGAAGCGAGCATGACGGCCTTCTTCGCACGCTCTTGGTGGAGCGCGACCTGCGGACGGTTGCTGGCCGTGACGCCGGTGGTGCCAACCACGTCGATCCTGCTCACCCGCCCGTCTCGGGCCAGTGTGAGCCTGACCTCGGTTCGGAGGTTCTCGGCGTCAGCACCCGTGGGGACCACCCGCTGCCACTGCGGCTTTAGCTGTCGCCGAACCTCAGCCACGAGAGACGCTTCGACGGCGGATCCCGCCTTTGCCGCTGGCTTTCCCGTGGACCGGCTGGGGGAGTCGCTGTCGCTCAGGCCGTTGAGCAGGCCCTTGAGCCGTCCGGTCGGACGGGTCGCCGATCCCTTCTGCGCCGGGGCGGGCGCAGGCTTTGCAGCGGGCTTCGGCGGCGCGGGCTTGGCAGCCGGCTTCAGCGGCGCGGCCTTGGGCTGCTGCGGCGCCGGCCTCCGCGGCTGCGGCTGCGGCACGGGTCTGGGCGCGGCCCTGGGTGGCGGCTGTGGCTGCGGCTGTGCCTGCGGCGGCGGCACCGGCACCGGTTCCGGCATCGGCGGCGCAACCATCGGCTCCGGCGGGCCCTCGACCTCGCCGAGCTTCGGTGCCGGCTCCGCCGCGTCCGGCTCCGGCGCAGTGCTCTCGAGGCCGACCTCGTCGACGAACGAAACTTCGATCGGCTGGGTCTTGATCGGCGGCAGCTTGGCGGCGGCGAAACCGAGCGAGAGCGCCGCGAGCAAAGCGATATGCCCCGCCGCCGCGACTCCCAGGCCTGTCGCCTCCGCCCGGTCCATCAGCCCTCCCGGCCCTGGGTGCTGACGAGCGCGACGCGGCGCAGGCCGGCCGCGTTGATCTCGCCCATCACGCCCATGACCCGGCCGTAGTCGAGGCCGCGGTCGGCGCGCAGGAAGATGCGGGGGCCGCCTTCCTCCTTGCTCGCCTGCGCGACCTGGGCGAGCCTGGCGCCGAGATCGGCCGCGGCCACGGGCTGGTCGTCGACGAAGATCGAGCCGTCGCCGCCGAGCGAGATCTGCACCGGCTTCTGCTCCTGATCGAGCGCGCCGGCCTTGCTGTCGGGAAGGTCGACCGGCACGCCGGCGACGAGCAGCGGCGCCGTCACCATGAAGATGATCAGCAGCACCAGCATGACGTCGACCATGGGCGTGACGTTGATCTCCGCCATCGGCGACCTGCGCCCGCGCTGCCCGCCGCTGTGGATGGGACCCATGGCCATTACCGTGTCATCCCTCGTGCTCCAGCTCGCGGCTCAAGGTCGCGTGAAAGGCGTCGGCGAAGCGCTGGAGGCGCGCCTCCAGGCGGTTGATGCCGTAGCTCATGCGGTTGTAGGCGATGACCGCGGGGATGGCGGCGAAGAGGCCGAGCGCGGTCGCGAACAGCGCCTCGGCAATGCCCGGCGCGACGACGGCGAGGCTGGTGTTGTTGGCGCCGGCAATGTCGCTGAAGCTGCGCATGATGCCCCAAACGGTGCCGAAGAGGCCGACGAAGGGGGCGACGGAGCCGACGGTGGCGAGAATGTTGAGCCGCGCCGCTATGCGGTCGATCTCCGCCGTCACGGCAGAATGCATGGCGACCGCGAGCCGCGAGCGCGTCCCCTCCCGGTCGACTCGGCCGCCGGATGTCGACCGGCGCCACTCCGCGATTCCGGCGGCGAGCACCTTGGCACCGGGCAGGTCGTCCTTCGCCCGCGTCTCGTAGAAGCGGTCGAGATCCTCCGCCTTTGAAAATTCCCGCTCGAAGCGGTCGCTCGCGCGGCCGATGCGCCCGATCTTGAGCGCATGAGCGATGATGATCGCCCACGTCCAGATGCTGGCGAGGATCAGCCCGACCATCACCGCTTTGACGACGATGTCCGCCTGCAGGAACAGGGCGACGGGAGACATCGCGCCGCCGGTCGTGGTTGCAGTGGTCACTCTCGTCCTTCTCCTTGCAGCCGATCGAACATCGCTACCCATTCGCGCGGCTGGCGCCTGGGACGGCCGTCCGGGCTCAAAAAGGCGGCCGTCACCATCGCGTCCGCCAGAATTTCCCCGCCGCGCATGACCTGCTGATGAATGAGCACGCTGGCGGCGCGGATCTGCTCGATCTCGGTCACGACGATCAGGTCGTCGCCGAGCTTTCCCGAGGCCTTGTAGCGGATCGACACCTCGGCCACCGCGTAGACCCCCTCGCCGCCCTCGAGGGCCGCCCGCTGGTCCACTCCGACCGCCCGCAGCATGTCCGAACGCGCCCGCTCCATGAAGCGCAGGTAGTTGGCGTAATAGACGATGCCGGCGACGTCGGTGTCCTCGAAATAGACGCGCAGGGGGAAGTAATGCGTCCTCCCGCGCAGCACGCCATCCGCCGGCTTCACCTCGACCCCGCCCACGCCGAAAGGCTGTATCCGCCTGATTCGGCACGGCAACCCCAAAGGCGCAGGGCGGGACGAGCCGAGACGTTTTCGCGTTGACCGCGTGTAACGCGCAGGTTACATGTCACCTACAGGTTACAAAGGAGGGGAAAGATGGACAAGGATATGGAGACAGCCGAGCGGCTGGGGCGGCGGCGGGCGCGGGCGTTGCCGGTGCTCGCGATCCTCTTCATCTCGCAGCAGGCGAGCTACTTTGCCGGCTCCAGGGCGGACCAGGCCGGCCGGCTCGGCGGCGATTTCAACGTCTCCGCCTGGCTTGTGCTCTCGATCGTGCTGCTCGCCGCGCTGGCGACCGGCGGAGCGTGGTTTCGCTCGAAGCGGGTCCGCGCCCTGCTCAACGACGAAGTGACCCGGGCGCACCGTACGGAAGCATTCCGCATCGGCTTCCTCGCGACGATGATGGGGGCCATCGCGCTCTACTGCATGAGCCTCTTCGTGCCCATCGAGGGGCGTGAGGCGATCCACGTGCTGATGACCGTCGGCCTCGCTGCGGCGCTGCTCCGCTTCGGCAAGCTCGAGCGGCGCGCGCTCCGCGATGCCTGACGGGCTCGACAACCGCCTGCGCGAGCTGCGGGCGGAGCGCGACCTCACCCAGGCCGGCCTCGCCGAGCTGGTGGGGGTCAGCCGCAAGACCATCAACACGATCGAGAACGGCGTCTTCGTCCCCTCGACGCTGCTGGCGCTGAAGCTCGCCCGCGCGCTCGGTGAGCCGGTCGAGGCGCTCTTCTCATTGAAGGAGGAATAGGCGACATGGAAACCAACGAAGTCGAGCGCGCGGAGGGCTTGAGCCGGGCGCGGGCATTGCTGATGGCGATCGCGGCGGCCGTGCTGCTGATCAACGTCGTCATCCAGTACGGCCAGCCGATCTATGCCAGCTCCGGGGTGCGGGGGGCGAGCTGGCTTGTCGTCGTCGGCCTCTGGATGTTCATCCTCTGGAACGGAGGCGGCCTCAGGCTGCGCGGCCGGATGCGGGCGCTTCTCAACGACGAGCTGTCGCTGCAGAATCGCGGCCGCGCCCTCGCCGCGGGCTTCTACGCGTCGCTGGCCACCGGGCTGGGCGTCTACGTCGTCAACTGGTCGAGCCCCGTGACGACGGGCGACGCGCTCAAGATCGTCACCGCCGCCGGGCTGTGCGCGGCCCTGCTCCATTATGCGTGGCTGGAGTGGCGCTGGCGCTGAACGCTTCCGCCTGCGCCTCGACCAGTGCGATGAGGTCGCCCTGGGCGAGGTTCATCTCCGCAAGGTGCAGGCCCCACTCGCGCATCGCCCTGCCGCCGATCACCAGGTCGCCCGGTATCTCGTCGGTCCGCGCATCGGCCGGATCGCCGTTCACGATCACCGACAGGTAGCCGGCGCCGGGCCGGTTGACGCAGGCGGCGGAGGCGAGGCCGTCGGTGCGGACGAACGGCGTCGGCGGCGCGCCCCCGGTGGACCATTTGATCGTGTCGGGCCCGCCGCTCAGGGACACGCCGGTCGGCCAGTAACTGTCGAGCGGGGCGGTGCCGCGGCTGAACCGCGCCGGATTGGTGCAGGCGACCGTCATGGCGGGCGTCGCAGTGCGCCCGAACGGCGTCCCTGCCGGCGGCGGCGGGTTGGTGGCCCGGTACGAGGTCCAGGCGATCACGCAGCCGGTCTCGCCGACGCGGCTGCACAGCGGGGTCCGCTTGAACGAGCCGCCGACACGCTGCCCCACCGGCACCTCGACGTTCCAACCGACGAGGATCGCCGACAGCATCCGGTCCGCCTCCGGCCTGCCCTCGATCTCCGAGGCGAGCAGCCGGACGAGGTGGATCGCGCCCTGGCTGTGGCCGACCAGGACGAACGGGCGCCCCCGGTTGCGCTGCCCCAGATACTGCCGCCAGGCGGCGAGCACGTCGCCATAGGCGAGCGCCAACGGCGCTTCCGCCATCATCGAGGCGTTGGTCGCCTGCCGGTAGAGCGGCGCATAGACCCTGCACACGCCGGAGAAGCGGGCGGCCTGCATCCACGCGGTCCAGTCCTCCTCCGGACCCGGCTTGAGGTCGGCGTTGAGGCCCGGATCGCCGGACACCGTCGGATAGACGTAAAAGCAGTCCACCGGCGCGTCCGCGGCCGGCACCGCCTGACCGACCGAGCCGTAGCCGTTGGCGTTGAGCGCCGTCGTCGGCAGCGGCCGCGTGCACGGCCCCTCGCGCTCCGGCAGGCAGAGCCAGGCGGAATCCTGCGCGTAATCCGGCGCCGGCTCCTGCGCAGGCAAAGGCGTCGCCCAGGCCAGGGCCGCGGCTGCGGCGGCGGTAACGAGCTTCATTCCCCTCCCCTTCCGTCGAACAGGCCCTCCTGCGCGCTCTTGGCCGGAGGCAGGCCGAGATGCGTCCACCCCCTGCCATTGAGGCAGCGGCCGCGCGCGGTCCGTGCGACAAGACCGAGCTGGATGAGATAAGGCTCGATCACCTCCTCGATCGTGTCCCGCGGCTCGGAGAGGCCCGCAGCCAGCGTCTCCACCCCCACCGGGCCGCCTTTGTAGATGTCGGCGATCATGTGGAGGTAGCGCCGGTCCATCGCGTCGAGGCCGAGCTGGTCGACCTCCATCCGGTCAAGGGCGCTGTCGGCGACCCGCGCGTCCACCTCCGCCGCCCCCGCCGCCTGCGCGAAGTCGCGGACCCGCCGCAGCAGCCGCCCGGAAATGCGCGGCGTGCCGCGCGAGCGCCGCGCAATCTCGTGGGCGCCGTCCTCGGTCAGCGCGAGGCCGAGCAGCCGCGCCGCGCGTCGCACCACCTGCTCGAGCTCGTCCACCGTGTAGAAATTGAGCCGCACCGGAATGCCGAAACGGTCGCGAAGCGGCGTCGTGATCAGCCCCTGCCGCGTGGTTGCGCCGACCAAGGTGAATTTGGGCAGGTCGATCCGCACCGACCGCGCCGACGGTCCCTCGCCGATCATCAGGTCTAGCGCCCGGTCCTCCATCGCCGGATAGAGGATCTCCTCGACCGCCGGCGCGAGGCGGTGGATCTCGTCGATGAACAGCACGTCGCCGTCCTCGAGATTGGTGAGCAGGGCCGCGAGGTCGCCCGACTTGGCGATCACCGGCCCGGAGGTGGCGCGGAAGCCGACGCCGAGCTCGCGGGCGACGATCTGGGCGAGAGTGGTCTTGCCGAGCCCCGGCGGGCCATAGAAGAGGACATGGTCGAGCGCGTCGCCGCGATTCTTCGCCGCGTCGATGAACACCCGCAGATTCTCCCGCGCGGCCTTTTGCCCGACGAACTCCTCGAGCGTCTTCGGACGTAGCGCGGCGTCGAGATCCTCCGGGCGCCGGTTGGGGGTGGTGAGGCGGTCGGTGTCGGTCACAGTATGACCCTAGCCGGTGGGGTCACCGCGATAAATGCCCCCTGAAAAGCCCTCTCCCATGGGGAGAGGGTTGGGTGAGGGGATCGGGCGTGGGAGGGTAGCTGCGGACTCAGTACCCCCTCACCCCTGCCCCTCTCCCCTTGGGAGAGGGGAAAGCTCACCGGGCCGCCTTCTTGAGCGCCGCGCGGACGAGCGCATCGAGCGTGGCGCCTGGGCCGAGCTCCGCCTCGGCCTTCGCGACGGCGGCCGAAGCCTCCGCGGGTCGGAAGCCCAGATTGGCCAACGCCGACGCGGCATCGGCCGCAAGCCCGCCCGCCATCGCCGGAGGGGTGGCCGTCCCGAGCACCACTCCGCCGGCTTTGTCCTTCAACTCGTGCACCACCCGCTGAGCGAGCTTCGGCCCCACCCCCTGAGCCCGTCCCAGCATGGCATGGTCGCCGCCGGCGATCGCGCGGTGGAGCTCGTCGGCGGAGAGGGCGGAGAGGATGGCCAGCGCCACCTTCGTTCCCACCCCCTGCACCGACCGGAGCAGGCGGAACCAATTCCGCTCCTCGGCGGTGGCGAAGCCGATCAGGCGAATGTCGTCTTCGGCGACCTGCATCTCGGTGTGGAGCACCACCTCACCGCCGAGCGCGCCGAGGCCGGAGAGGGTGCGGCTCGAGGCGAAGACCAGATAGCCGACGCCGCTCACGTCGATCACCGCATGGTCGGCGCCGAAACCGTCGAGCAGGCCGCGCAGCTTCGCGATCATGCCGCGGATCCTGCCGAAGTGGACAAAGTTGAGGAAGTTGAGGGTTCCCGAGAGCCTTCCTTCGCCCGGCCCCGACCGGCCGCCGCTTTTGCAGGAAGAGGGGAGGAATGGCCGCGCATGACATGGTACATAAGCGGAACGGAGTGCTGTAGGAAAGTGAAATCAGGCGACGCGGCGCGCGCTCGCCAGGTGGTGGGCGTGGGTGATGGCGACGGCGAGCGCGTCGGCGGCATCCGGGCCGGCGATCTTCACACCCGGAAGCAGGCGCTGGACCATGGCCTGGACCTGCGCCTTTTCCGCCCCACCGGTGCCGACCACCGCCTTCTTGACCAGCCGCGGCGCATATTCGCCGATGTCGATCCCACCCCGCCCGGCGGCGAGCAGCACGACGCCGCGTGCCTGGCCGAGCTTCAGCGTCGACTGCGGGTTCTCGTTGACGAACACCTCCTCCACCGCCGCCGACGCCGGCCGATGCTCGTCGATCACCGCGGAGAGTTGCCGCTCCAGCTCGACCAGGCGGCTGGCGAGCAGCTGCTTCGCGTCGGTCCTGATCTGGCCGTTGGCCACGTGGGCGAGCCTGTTCCCCTCCGCGAGGATCACGCCCCAGCCGGTGCAGCCGAGCCCGGGATCGAGGCCGAGAATGATCAAAGCCGCTCCATCACCTCTTCGGAGACTTCGTAATTGCCCCAGACGGTCTGGACGTCGTCGTCCTCCTCGAGCGCGTCGATCAGCTTGACGAGCTGATCGGCCTCGTCGCCGCCGACTTCCACCGCGTTCTGCGGGCGCCAGGCGAGCTTGGTGCTCTCCGCCTCCCCGAGCGATGCCTCGAGCGCCTTGGCGACCTCGTGGAGCGAGTCCTGCGCGGTCCAGACCTGGTGGCCGTCCTCATCGGATTCGACATCGTCGGCGCCCGCTTCGATCGCGGCCTCGAGGATAGTGTCGGCGCTGCCGGCGGAAGCGGGGTAGGTGATCAGGCCCATGCGGTCGAAGCCGTGGCTGACCGAGCCGGACGCGCCGAGATTGCCGCCGTTCTTCGAGAAGATCGTGCGTACGTTGGTGGCGGTGCGGTTGCGGTTGTCGGTCAGCGCCTCGACGATCAGCGACACCCCGCCCGGCCCAAAGCCCTCGTAGCGTATCTCTTCGTAGTTATCGCCCTCGCCCGCCGCCGACTTGTCGATCGCCCGCTGGATATTGTCCTTGGGCATCGACTGCGCCTTGGCGGCGAGGACGGCCGCGCGCAGCCGCGGGTTCATGTCCGGATCGGGCGTGCCCATCTTCGCCGCGACCGTGATCTCGCGGCTAAGCTTGGAAAACATCGCCGAGCGCTTTTTGTCCTGCGCGCCCTTGCGGTGCATGATGTTCTTGAATTTGCTGTGGCCGGCCATCGCCGCACGCATCCTGAAGCTGTTGGAGTGCGACCGCTCTCTAGGCGAGCGCAGCCGCCCCGTGCAATGCCCGGAGCGCCTCTGGGCTGTCGTGCTCAGCCGAGGCGGACCGCGGTCCCCGCGACGGTACCCATCAGCATCGAGCCGGCCTTGCCGAGCACCTCATAGTCGATGTCGATGCCGATCACGGCGTCCGCGCCGAGCCGGCTCGCCTCTGCCTCCATCGCGGCGAAGGCCGCGCCGCGCGCGTCGCGGAGGGTGGATTCGTAGCTCGCGGCCCGCCCGCCTACGAGGTCCCGCACGCTTGCGAACAGATCCTTGAAGAGGTGGGCGCCGACAATGACCTCACCGGTCACCACTCCCAGATAGTCGCGCACCGGCCGCCCCTCCACGGCCGTGGTCGTCGTCATCAGCATCGTTCGTCTCCCCTTTTGGGAGGAGCATAGTCCGAGGCGGCCAGCCGAGGGAAGTCGCCGCGTCAGTCGAGGCCGAGCGCGGCCTTGTAGGTTTCGAGGAGAGCGTCGGCTTCCTGGCGGACGTGGGTTTCCATCCGGCGCAGGCGGACGATGGCGCGAATGGTCTTGGTGTCGTAGCCGCGCGACTTGGCTTCGGAATAGACATCCTTGACGTCGTCGGCGATCGCCTTCTTCTCCTCCTCCAGCCGCTCGATGCGCTCGATGAGGAGCCTCAGTTCATCCGCCGCGATCGACCCTTCCGCCATTGCCCTTACCCCGATTCTTGAAGAACGAGGGGCGCGTCTAGGGGTTGCCGCGACGGCGCTCAAGCGCGCGATTTTGCCGCCCGCGCCGGGTTGAACTCAGGGCCTGAGCCGCTATGCAGCCGTGCCGATGTCCGCCAGCGAAGCCACAACCAGCCAGTTCGTGCCGCGCAGCCGGAAGGTGCGCATCCTCGCGACGCTGGGGCCGGCCAGCAACACGCCGGAGATGATCCGCCGCCTCGCAGAATCCGGCGCCGACGCCTTCCGCGTCAACATGAGCCATGGCAGCCATGCCGACCATCTGAAGCTGATCGAGACCATCCGCGGCCTCGAAAAGGAGCTCGACCGGCCGACAACGATCGTCGCCGACCTGCAGGGGCCGAAGCTGCGCGTCGGCACGTTCGAAGGCGGCGGCGCGGTGCTCGAAAAGGGTCAGACCTTCGTCTTCGACCGCGAGCAGGCGGCGGGCGATGCCAGCCGGGTCAACCTCCCCCACCGCGAGATCTTCAGCGGCGTCCAGGAAGGCACGCGCCTGCTCATCGACGACGGCAAGCTCGTCCAGCGGGTGGTGAGCGCCACCCCGGACCGGATCGAGACGGTCGTCGAGGTCGGCGGACGCATCTCGAACAACAAGGGCTTGAACGTGCCCGACGTGGTGCTGCCGCTCGCCGCGCTGACGGAAAAGGACCGGGCCGACCTCGCCTTCGCGCTCGAGCATGGCGTCGACTGGATCGCCCTCTCCTTCGTCCAGCGGCCCGAGGACGTGGCCGAGGCGAAGCGGCTGATCGCGGGCCGCGCCTCGCTGCTCGCCAAGATCGAGAAGCCGGCGGCGGTCGATCGGCTCGAAGGAATCCTGGAGCTCGCCGACGCGGTGATGGTCGCCCGCGGCGACCTCGGCGTCGAGCTGCCGCCGGAAGACGTGCCGCCGCTGCAAAAGCGCATCGTCGAGGCGGCGCGGCGGATGGGGCGGCCGGTGGTGGTGGCGACTCAGATGCTCGAATCGATGATCACCGCGCCGACGCCGACCCGCGCCGAAGTATCGGACGTCGCTACCGCCGTCTATGACGGCGCCGACGCGGTGATGCTGTCGGCGGAGAGCGCCTCGGGGCAATATCCGTGCGAGGCGGTAACGATCATGAACCGGATCGCGACCACCGTCGAGGCGGACCCGAGCTACGCCGCCCGCGTCCACTTCACGGAAACGCTGCCCGACCCGACCACCGCCGACGCCATCGCCCAGGCCGCGAATACGATGGTGGGGACGGTGAGCGCCAAGGCAATCGTCTGCTTCACCATGTCCGGCTCCACCGCCCGCCGCCTGTCGCGCGAGCGGCCCGGCGTGCCGCTGCTGGTGCTGACGCCGTCCCTGAAGACCTCGCGGCGGCTCGGCATCCTGTGGGGCGCCCATGCCGTGCGCACGCGGGATGTGGCGAGCTTCGAGGAGATGATCGCCAAGGCGAAGCGGATGGCACTGCGCCACGGCCTCGCCAAGGGCGGAGACCGGATCGTGATCATCGCCGGCGTGCCGTTCGGCACCCCGGGATCGACCAACGTCATCCACATCGTCCGGCTGGTCGGCGACGAGCTCGAGCAATACCGCCAGACCGTCGACGGCTGAAGCTTCAGCTCTCCAGCAGCCGCGGCACCTGGTCGAGCAGCTCGCGGGCGAGGAAGCCGACCCGCCCCACCTCCTTCGACAGCCGCCGCCCCGCCTCCCCGTGGAGGTAGACTCCCCACAGGGCCGCGGTGAGCGGATCCGCGCCGCGGGCGGCGAGGCCGCCGACGATGCCCGCCAGAGTGTCGCCCGAGCCCGAGGTGGCGAGGCCGACTCCGCCGCCCTCGAAGCGGAAGGCGCGGCCGTCCGGGTGGGCGATGAAGCTGTACTGGCCCTTGATCAGCGCCACCGAACCGAAGGCGGCGGCGGCGCGGCGGGCGGCGGCGAGCGGATTCTTTTCCACCTCCCCCGAGTCGCATTCGAGCAGGCGCGCCATCTCGCGCGCATGGGGGAGGAGGACGCTTCCGCCCTTCCAGGCGCGCAGCGTCGCAGCCCGCGGCGCCAGCGACCCGAGCACTGCCGCATCGAGGATCAGCGGCTTGTCGAGACAGGCTTCGAGGAGCGCGTCGAGGAGCCGCTCGAGCGGCGGCCCGTGCTGGAGGCCGGACCCGAGCGCGATCGCCTGCGCCCCCTCGGCGAACTCGAGGAGCGGTGCGATGGCGCTGGCGGCGAGGCAGCCTTCCTCCGTCTCCTCGCACCCGATCACCCGTGCTTCGGGAATGACGATGCCGAGGGGTATGGCGATGCTCGAGGCGGTGGCGATCTGGAGCTTGCCCGCGCCCGCCCGAAGCGCGGCCATGGCGGCGAGATAGGCGGCGCCGGAAAGCTCGCGGCTCCCGGCGATGACGAGGATGCGGCCGCGCTCCTCCTTGTCGCCGTCGTCGGGATGGTGGGGCAGCGGGAAGCGCTCCAGCAGGGCGCGGTCGAGCGCCTCCACCCCGTCGGGAAGCGGCGGTGCGCTCACCGGGCGGCAACCATCGCGTCGGGCTCGGAGGTGACGGGCGCGTGCTCCTCGATCAGGGGCGCGGCGAAATTGTAGCGGGCGAGGCAGGGGGCGCAGGTCTTCTCGTCGTCCGGCTCGAAATCATATTCGCAGACGCCGCAGTTCACCACGTCGCCCTGCTTGTCGATCGCGAGCACCTGCGCCTCGTCCATTTCCTCGAGAATGTAGCGCAGGCAGAGGACCACCACCTGATGGCAGACGATCAGCACGCGGCGGTCGGCGTGGTGGAGGCTGACCGTGTCGAGGGCGCTCCTCAGCCGGAGGATCACGTCCGCCCAGCTCTCCCCGCCGGGCGGACGGTGGTAGAACTTGCCGAGCAGCGTGCGCTGCTCGGCCTGCTCCGGGAACTTCTCGCGGACGCCGGCGGTGGTGAGCCGGTCCCAGAGCCCGAACTCGCGCTCGCGCAGCCGCTCGTCGACGACCGGCTGGCGCGCCGCGTCGGTGACGCCGCCGGCCTGGCAGATCGCCTTGGCGGTCTGCCGCGCGCGGACGTAGGGCGAGACGAGCACAACCTCCGGCCGCTCATCCTCGGGCATGGCGGCGAACCAGCGTCCGAGCGCCTCCGCCTGGCGCTCGCCGAACTCGCTCAACGGAACGTCGACGTCGCGCAGGTCGAGGTCGATGGTGCCGAGGCCCGCGGCGTCGGCGGCATCGCGCGCGACGTTGCCGGCGCTCTGCCCGTGCCGCACGATCCACAGCTTCTTCGGCCACCTTTGTCGCATGGCCGAAACAAAGCGCGACGGCGGCGAAAGTTCAGAGCAGGCCTTCGGCCTCCAGCCGCCGGCGCAGGTCTTGCGCGTCGGTGAAGAGGTGGGCGTGCATGCCGACCGCCTGCGCGCCTTCGACGTTGATCAGGCGGTCGTCGATGAAGAGGGCTTCCTCCGGCCTCAGGCCGAAGCGGTCGAGGGCGCGGTAGTAGATGGCGGGATCGGGCTTCAGCAATTTCTCCTCGCCGGAGACGAGGATGTCGCGGAAGCGGCGGAAGAAGGCGTCCTCCTTCTGGCGGAACGGCCGCCAGAAGTCGGCCGAGAAGTTGGTGATGGCGAACAGCGGGACGCCGCGCACATCGAGTTCGTCGACGATCGCATGGAGGCCGGGGACGGGGTCGCTGATCGTCTCCCCGAACCGCTCTCCCCAGGCGGCGATCAGGTGGGCATATTCGGGGAACTTGCCGGAAAGCTCCTCCGCCGCCTCCTCGAAGCCCCGGCCGCCGTCGAGCGTCTCGTGCCAGTCCCACAGGCCGATATCCTCGATGAAGCGCAGCCGCGCCTCGTCCTCGGGCAGCTGACGGGCGAGGAAGCTTTCCGGGTCCCAGCCGTAGAGGACGTTGCCGACATCGAAGACGGCGGCGGTGGGTCCTTCGAGACGGGCCTTCGCCAAGCTCAGTCCCTCCTCAGGATGAGCGAAGATGGGAACGCGTTATCCGCTCATCCTGAGGAGCCGCTGAGCGAAGTCGAAGCGGCGTCTCGAAGGACGGGAATGACGCTGGGACGTCAGCCCTGGCGCGCCTTGAAGCGGCGGTTCGTCTTGTTGATGACGTAGGTCCGGCCCCGGCGACGGATCACGCGGCAGTCGCGATGGCGCGACTTGAGGGACTTCAGAGAGTTGCGGATCTTCATGGCTCGGGACGCCTGCCTGTCTCGTCGGAATATGGGCTGGAAAAGCGAGGCGCCCACCTAGGGTGAGGCGCCCGCCAAGTCAAGCGTTCGCCCGCTCCGCCAGGTGCCGCTCCCAGGCGAGGGCATGGGCGACGATAGTGTCCAGGTCGTCGAGCTGCGGCCGCCACGGCAGGGTCTCCAGGATCTTCCCGTTGTCGGCGACCAGTGCGCCTGGGTCCCCCGCGCGGCGCGCTTCGAGGCGGCGCTCGATCTTCATGTTGGTGACGCGGTCGACGGCGTCGAGCACCTCCAGCACCGAGAAGCCGCGGCCGTAGCCGCAGTTCATGATGTGGTTCTGCTCCGGCTCCTCGATCAGCTTCTCGAGCGCGTGCACGTGGGCGGCGGCGAGGTCGCTGACGTGGATGTAATCGCGCACCCCCGTGCCGTCGGGAGTGTCATAGTCGGTGCCGTAGACGGAGACGTGGCCGCGCTTGCCCGTCGCCGCCTCGACCGCGACCTTGATTAGATGCGTGGCGCCGGCGGTGGACTGGCCGGAGCGGCCGCGCGGGTCGGCACCGGCGACGTTGAAGTAGCGCAGGGCACAGAAATTGAGCGGGTGGGCGAAGGCGACGTCGGCGAGCATTCGCTCGGTCATCAGCTTCGACCAGCCATAGGGGTTGATCGGCAGGGTGCGCGCGCTCTCGCGGATCGGCACCTGCTCGGGGATGCCGTAGGTGGCGGCGGTCGAGGAGAAGATGAAGTGCTTCACCCTGCCGCGCACGGCGCTCTCGATCAGCGAGCGGCTCTTCACCGTGTTGTTCTCATAATATTTGAGCGGGTTTTCGACCGACTCGGGAACCACGATCGATCCGGCGAAGTGGATGATCGCGCCGATCCCGTGATCGCGGATCAGCCGCCCGACCAGCTCCTGGTCGGCGATGTCGCCCTTCGCGAACACCGCCTCGTTCGGCACCGCCCATTCGAAGCCGGTGGTGAGGTTGTCGATCACCACCACGTTCCAGCCCGCGTCGACCAGCGCCAGCACGGCGTGGCTGCCGATATAGCCGGCGCCGCCCGTCACCAGCACGGTCGGCCTGTCAGCCCTGTCTGCCATTTTCCAACGTCTCTCTCAAGGGAACCGTCGCGCAGCGAAAGCGCTGACGGAATCGTTGCAGGATGTATATGAACGGCGCTCCGCTAGACGATGAGGTGAGCGAATGAAATCAGCTTTTCTTCCGGCTGCGGCGACGGGCCTTGCGCTCGTGCTCGCCGGTTGCGCGACCAAGGGGGATCGGGGGCCCCAGCCGCCGGGAATCGATGTCGGCCGCTTCCATCTCGGGCAGACGACCATCGCACGCTCCAACATCGCGATCGAGCCGTTCGATCGCGCCGACGCAAGCCGCCCCGGCTATCCCGCTTATGCCGCCGCCATCGGGCGGGAGCTCACCCGGCTCGGCTGGACCGTTGTGCCGAGCACCGCCCAGTCCGAGCAGATCGCGCTCATCGACGTCGAGCAGGGCAGCCCGGCCGCGATCGGCGCGCTCAGCGCCGCCCGCATCGGCCGCGGCGTCGTCTCCCCGGCGCACGCCGGCAGCTCGGGCAACGTGACGGCGACCTTGCTGGAGGTCGCCATCCGCCGGCGCTCCGACGCCACCGTCTTCTGGGAAGGCCGCGCAGTGGCCGAAGCGCCGACGGGCAGCGCCGCGGCCGCGCCGACGGCAGCGGCCGAGCGCCTCGCCGCCGCCCTGTTCCGGGACTTCCCGGGCGAATCCGGCCGGATTATCACCGTCCGATGAGCCTTTCGATTTCGAGCGCCTTTGACGGCGGCAACATTCGTCTTCTCGGCATCGACGGCGACCGCGTCGACCTCGAGATCGTCCGCGACCACCAGTCCGAATTCTACCAGTGGTTCTACTTCCGCGTCTCGGGCGCGGCAGGCCGCGCGATCGAGCTTCGCATCCTCAACTGCGCCGGCTCCGCCTATCCGCTCGGCTGGCAGGATTATCGCGCCTGCATTTCCTACGACCGGGAGGAGTGGGTGCGAACCGACACGCGCTACGAAGGCGGCACGCTTACGATTCCGGTCGTGCCGGAGACGAACAGCCTCTGGGTGGCCTATTTCGCCCCGTACACGATGGAGAGGCACCACGATCTCGTCGCCTCGGCGGCGGCGGATCCGGCGGTCGAGCACCGCTCGCTCGGCCAAACGCTCGACGGGCAGGAGATGGACTATTTGCGGATCGGGGACGGCCCCGTCCAGGTGTGGCTCTACGCTCGTCAGCACCCCGGCGAGTCGATGGCCGAATGGTGGATGGAAGGCGCGCTCGACAAGCTGCTCGACGAGGCCGATCCGGTCTCCCGAGTGCTCCGCCAGCGCGCTACGTTCCACATCGTCCCCAACATGAACCCCGACGGGTCGAAGCGCGGCCACCTCAGGACCAACGCCGTCGGCACCAACCTCAACCGAGAATGGCACGATCCGAGCGCGGAGCGTAGCCCCGAAGTGCTGTGCGTGCGCAACGAGATGGACCGCACAGGCGTCGACTTTGCGATGGACGTCCACGGCGACGAGGCGATCCCGGCCAACTTCCTCGCCGGGTTCGAGGGCATACCGAGCTGGAACAAGGCCCAGCAGGCGCTGTTCGAGCTTTTCTCCGAGGCGCTGGTCCGCCTCACCCCGGATTTCCAGACCAGCAAGGGCTATGAGATTGCCAAGCCGGGGCAGGCGAACATGTCGATGTCGACCGCGCAGCTCGCCGAGCGCTACGGCGCCATCTCAATGACGCTCGAAATGCCGTTCAAGGACAATTTCGACCTTCCCGACGAGCGCTACGGATGGTCGCCGGAGCGCAGCGCGGCGCTCGCCCGCTCCTGTCTCGATGCGCTCCATGCCATCCTCCCCGAACTTGAGGCTCGCAAGCGCTGATGCCGACCCTCGTCCTGATCCGCCACGGCCAGTCGGCCTGGAACCTCGAAAACCGCTTCACCGGCTGGTGGGACGTCGACCTCACTGAAAAGGGTGCGGAGGAGGCCCGGGCGGCGGGAGAATTGCTCGGCGCGCGCGGGCTCGACTTCGATCTCTGCTTCACCAGCTATCAGACCCGCGCGATCAAGACGCTCAACATCGCGCTGGAAGCGATGGGGCGGCTATGGTTGCCGGTGGAGAAGGACTGGCGGCTCAACGAGCGCCACTATGGCGGCCTCACCGGCCTCAACAAGGCCGAGACGGCGGCGCGCCACGGCGTCGAGCAGGTCCACATCTGGCGCCGGTCGTTCGACACGCCGCCGCCCCCAATGGAGCCGGGCAGCGACTACGATCTCTCCCGCGACCGCCGCTACGCGGACATCAAGGTTCCGAGCACCGAGAGCCTCAAGGACACGATCGCGCGTGTCCTCCCTTACTGGCAGGAGCGCATCGCCCCGGCCCTCCGTGAGGGGCAGCGCGTTCTCATCTCCGCTCACGGGAACTCGCTAAGGGCGCTGGTCAAGCACCTCTCCGGCATCCCGGACGACGAGATCACCGGGCTCGAGATTCCGACGGGGCAGCCGATCGTCTACGCGCTGGACGAGGGGCTGCAGGCTACCGATCGCTACTATCTGAAGGACCGCGCGCCGGCGGTCGCGTAAGTCGTCCTGCAGCCGGCGCAACCCTCTGTACACGTACGAATATTCACGGCCCGTTCACGTCGCCGGAGGCGATAGTGGCGGGCGCTGCGGCAGCCGCCGCGAGTCCGTTCGCGTAGGAGAGTGAGACGATGGCCTGGATCAAGGGCAGCTGGTATTCCGAAGACCTTTACGGCACGAGCTACGACGACCTCATCGAGGGCTTCGAGGGCGATGACGGCCTCTACGGCCGCGGCGGCGACGACGAGCTCTACGGCGATTCCGGCAATGACGACCTCGATGGCGGCAGCGGCTGGGATTATATGGAGGGCGGCACTGGCGACGACCTCTATGTCGTCGATTCCACCGGCGACGAGGTCGTCGAATTCGCGGGCGAGGGCCGCGACGTCGTCCTGACCTGGCTCAACAGCTACACGCTAGGGGCCAATGTCGAGGATCTGGCCGCGCTCGGAAGCAGCGACTTCTACGGCACCGGCAACGGCCTCAACAACGAGATCCACGGCTATGACGGCGACGACGTGCTTGACGGGGCGGGCGGCAACGACCTGCTGGTCGGCGAGCTCGGCGACGACACCTATTCTGTCGACCAGACCGGCGATGCGGTCGTCGAATATGCCGGGGAGGGGATCGACCTCGTCTTCACCTCCCTCTCGTCCTTCACCCTCCCGGCCAATGTCGAGGAGCTGATCTACGACGGCACCGGCTCGTTCAAGGGCACCGGCAACGGCCTCAACAACTATCTGGAAGGTGCGGGCGGGGCGGACCGGCTCGACGGCCGCGCCGGCGCGGACGAGATGGTCGGCGGCCTCGGCAGCGACACGTACGTCGTGGACAACAGCGGCGACAAGGTGCGTGAAACCAGCGCTAGCGGCGGCACCGACACGGTCGAGAGCTCGATCAGCTACACGCTCGGCAGCAATGTCGAGAATCTGAAGCTGATGGGCACTGCGAACCTCAACGGCACCGGCAACGGGCTCAGCAATGCGATCACCGGGAATTCGGGCGCGAACAAGCTGCTCGGACTCGGCGGCAACGACACGATCGATGCCGGCGCCGGCAACGACCGCATCGTCGGAGGCGCGGGCAACGACAGCATCCGCGGCGGCACGGGCGCGGACGGCTTCTATTTCGACAGCCCGCTCAGCAGCTCGAGCAACGTGGACCGGATGCTCGATTTCTCGAGCGCCGACGACACCGTCTTCCTCAACCGCAACGTCTTCACCGGCTTCGCCGCCAACGGGACGATCAGCGCGTCGGCATTCCACACCGGCACCGCCGCGCACGATGCGGACGACCGGATCATCTACGATTCGGCGACGGGCAAGATCTTCTACGACGCTGACGGGACCGGCGCGGGCGCCGCGGTGCTGTTCGCGCAGGTCAATTCCGGCACGGCGGTGAGCTACACGGATTTCAGCGTCTACACGCCTGCCTGAGTTGAATTTTTTCCATTGAAGCGGGGGCGTCGCTCCGGCAGGTAATTCCTGTTTGGGAGGGGCGGCGTGTCGGCGGCTGAAGATCGGAGCACACGGTGAGGTTCACCCGCCGTGCGATGACGGGGGGCCTCGTCGCCCTGCCGCTCGCCGGCCCCGCATTCGGGGCCGCGCCGGCGCGGCGCGTGGCGACCATCGAAGGCGACGTCCTCAGCCTGTCCAACGGTCTCGTCCGGCGGGTGCTGAGGCTGCCGACGGCGGAGCGGCCGAGGCTCGCCACCACCGACTACCGGCCCGAGGCGCAGCGCTCGCGTTTCTTCACCGGCGCTAAGACCGAGTGGAACTGGGAAGCGCCGGAGTTCGGCTTCCGCCTCGGCGGCCGCGACTACGGCCCCGCCTCCGGCTGGTCGCTCGCCGCCGTCAAGCACACGACGGCGGAGCATGGCGGGGACGGCGTGGAAGCGGTGCTGCGGAGCGCCGACGGGCGCGTCGAGGCTCGTCTTCGCTACCTGCTCTTCCCCGGCTCGCCGGTGCTGCGCAAACGGCTGACGGTGAGGAACCTGACAGGCGAACGGGCGGCGCTCGAGGACGTGGACGTCGAGAGCTTCACCCTCGAGCCTTATTATCCCGGCACCCACGGCTGGATCTATTCCGACTATGGCCGCCGCAAGTCGCTGGCCCCTTTCTCCGGCGGCCGCCAGGATTCGCTCGTCGCCATCCACAATCCGGACTGGGGCGAGGGCGTGGTCCTCGGCAACGAGGCGCCGGGGGTGATGAAATATATCGGCGTCAATGACGGCGCGCTGCGCTTCCGCGCCGGCCTCGCCCGCCGCGACGCCCCCCTGCCCTTCCGCCGCTGGCTGGAGCCCGGCGAGGCTTACGAGGCGCCGCAGGTCTTCAGCCTCGTATACACCGGTCAGCCGCGGTTCGAGACGGTGCTCAGCAGCGACATCCCCGATTTCGTGCGCAAGCACATGGGCATCCGGCTCTCCGGCTATGAGCGCAAACCCACCTTCGTCTACAATACCTGGGAGCCGTTCCAGAAGGCGATCGACGAGAAATTGGTGACCGAGCTCGCCACCGCCGCCGCGGCGGCGGGCGCGAAGACGTTCGTCATCGATGACGGCTGGCAGGACGTCTACGGCGACTGGAACGTCGACCGGAAGAAATTCCCGAACGGCCTCAGGCCCGTGATGGACCATATCAAACGGCTCGGCATGAAGCCGGGCCTTTGGATCAGCATCGGATCGGCCGAGACGGGCAGCCGCGTCTTCCGCGAGCATCCGGAGTGGTTCGTCCGGAACCCGGAGGGCCGCCCCTACTCGGTCCACGGGGACTTCGATACCGACAAGATGACGGCCTGCATGTCGACGGGCTGGCGCGGCTATATGGGCGACCTGCTGAGCCGCCTCGTCCGCGAGCACGGCCTCGAATATGTGAAGCTCGACTTCGCCGTGGTCACCAGCCCCTATCAATATGATCCGAAAAAGGCCGGCTGCTACGCCGACGACCATCCCGGCCATCGCGACCACGAGGAATCGCTGTCGGTCAATTACGACTACCTCTGGGCGCTGTTCGACACGTTCAAGGCGCGCCACCCGAAGGTGTTCATCGACTGCACGTTCGAGACGATGGGCGGCAACCAGCTGATCGATTACGCCATGCTCCAGCACGCCGAGGGCAATTGGCTGTCGAACTTCGTCCAGGCCGACCAGGTGAACGACCTGCGCGTCCGCAACATGGCGTGGTGGCGGGCGCCCGCCATGCCGGCGACGTCGCTGGTGATCGGCAATTCGCGGCTCAACGATCCTGGCTTCGAGATGCACCTAAAGTCGCTCGCCGGCTCGCTGCCCATCTTCCTCGGCGATCCGCGGATCATGCCGCCCGAGGCGCGCGCCTTGTCGAAGCGCTATTCGGACTTCTTCGCCCGGCTCCAGGCGGCGCACGACGTCTTCTCCTTCCGGCAGGACCTCCAAGGCTTCGGCGAGCCCGCCGAGGGCGCCTGGGACGGCTTCCAGCGGATCAACACCGACACGCGCTCGGGCGGCCTCGTCGGGGTCTTCCGCCACGGCGCGATCGAGGACCGCCGCCGAGTCTCGATCGCTTGGCTCGACCCCGACCGGAGCTATACCGTGCGGCGCATGGACGGCTCGGAAGCCGCGCGGGGCACCGGCCGCCGGCTGCGCGAGGAGGGATTCGAACTCACGCTGCCGTCCCGCTACGACGGGGCGCTGTTCGAGGTGACGCGGGCATAATCTGTTCAGAGGGAATGCGACGATGAGGGCAGGAATGGCGGCGCGCGTCATGCGCGGGATGGGAATTGCGGCCGCACTGGCGGCACTGTCCGCGGCCGCGCACGCTGCGCCCGACCCGCTCGCCCCCACCGGCCGCTGGAGCGCCAATGTCCGCGGCCATGCGGCGACGCCGCCGATGGGCTGGAGCAGCTGGAACGCCTTCCGCACCGAAGTGAACGAGGAGAAGGTGCTCGGCGCCGCCCAGGCGCTGGTCGACACGGGCCTCGCGAAGCTCGGCTACCGCTACGTCAATGTCGATGACGGCTGGTGGCTGAAACGCCGCACCTCGGACAACCGTCTCCAGGTCCGCACCGCCATCTTCCCGAGCGCCGCGACCGGCGGCCGCGCCGGATCGAGCTTCCGCCCGTTCGTCGACCGCATCCACAGCATGGGCCTCAAGGCCGGCATCTACACCGATCTCGGCCGCAACGCCTGCTCGCAGGCCTTCGACCTCCACTCGCCCAACCTCCCCGAGGGGAGCGCCGAGGAACGCGAGGTTGGACTTCAGGGGAACGTGGACCGCGACATCCGACTGTTCTTTGCGGAATGGGGCTTCGACTATGTCAAGATAGACGCCTGCGGCCTCGCCGACTTCGCGGCCGGGCGCGAACATGTGGTGAGCCAAGGCTACCGCGCCGCCGTGCCGCTGATCGAGCGCGGCGCCCCGGCACGCACCGACGCGCGCCAGGTCCGGGCGCTGTACGAAGAGGTGGCCGCCGCCCTCGCGCGCCACAATCCCGATGGCGACTACGTCCTCTCGCTGTGCGCCTGGGGGCAGGCGAACGTCCGCGCCTGGGGCAAGGACGTCGGCAATCTGTGGCGCACCAGCGAGGACATCACGCCCAACTGGACTCGCATGCTCCACAATTTCGACAGCGTCTCGACCCGCCCGCTCTACGCGCAGCCGGGCGGCTGGAACGATCCGGACATGCTGTTCATCGGGGGCGGCGACTTCGACGAGAACCACCTTACCGAGGCGCGTTCGCACTTCTCGCTCTGGGCGATTGCCAACGCCCCGCTGCTGATCGGCTACGACCTGCGCAAGGCGCCCAAGTCGCTGCTCGACATCTGGGGCAATGCCGATGTCGTCGCGATCAACCAGGATCCCGCCGGGAACCAAGGCGTGATCGCCTTCGATTCCGACGATCTCCAGATCATCGTCAAGACGCTCAGCGACGGCTCGAAGGCTGTGGCCTTGTTCAACCGCGGCCTGACGCCGATCGATGCCGTGCTGATGGCCGACCACCTCAAATTCGCCGGCGGCGCACCGATCACGCTGAGGGACCTGTGGAGCAAGGAGACGCTCGCCCCCTTCACCGGCGACCGAACCATCGCCCTCGCGCCGCGGGAAACGCGCCTGTTCCGGGCCACCGGCACGCGGGCGCTCGCCGACGGCTTCTATGTCTCCGAAATGCCCGGGGCGGTGAACGTCGCCGAGGACGGAGTCGTTCGTCTCGAAGCGGACCCTTTGGTCCACCGCGCCCTCAGCCCGTGGGGCGGCTCGCGCTCCTCGGGGGAGCGGCCGATCTACACCGGCTGGGGCGGCGCCCAGGCCGACGCCTCTCCCTATGG
>DASVVY010000160.1:0-34380 GCA_036386335.1 Allosphingosinicella sp.
GCCGACACCCACCGTTCGAGCATGGCCGAGGACGCCGACGCCGCCCCTGTCCTGCTCATCCGCAACGATTGGGAGCTCGGCCGCTTCCAGCAGGATTGGCCAAAGATCCGCTTCGCCAGCGTGCGGGAGCGGAGCTGACCCTCCCCTCCGGCACGTGGGTCTCGGGCCTTCAGGCCGGCAGGTAGGCGACGAAGTCGAGGTTGGTGAGCGCGGTCCCCGCCGCCACCTGTGCGAACAGCACCGCCGCGCCGCCGCCGTTTCCGTCCGCGTCGTAGAAGATCTTGCCGGTGGCGCTGTCGTAGAGGATGCGGTCGTCACCGTCGCCCGCCGAGGTGCCGGTGACGAACGCTGAACCGGCGAGGGCCCCGTCCGACGTTATGCCGGTGAAGACCGTGCGGCTGAGCCGGATCGTGTCGTCGGCGACCGAGAAGTCGGTGATCTTGTCGACGTTGCTCGCCGCGTTCAGCGCCGTGTCGATGTAGAACGTATCCATGCCGGTGCCGCCGGTCAGCGTGTCATTGCCGCCGCGGCCGTAGATATGGTCGGCCTCGCCGCCGGCGCTCAGCGCATTGCCGGCGGTGTTGCCGATCATGACATTGCTCTTGGCGTTCCCGGTGCCGCCGGCGGCGCTGCCGCCCAGCAGGGTCAGGTTCTCGAAATGGGTGCCGAGCGTATGGGTGTAGAAGCTCTCGACCGTGTCGATGCCGCCGCCGCTGCCCTCGATCACCACGTCGCCGGCATTGTCGATGACGTAGGTGTCGTTGCCGCCCTTGCCCTCCATCGTGTCGGCGTTGGTGCCGCCGTTCAGGCGGTTGGCGCCGCCGTTGCCGATCAGGGTGTTGGCAAGGCCGTTGCCGGTGGCGTCGATCGCGGCGGTCCCGGTCAGCTCGAGCTTCTCGATATGCTGGCCGGCAAGGCTATAGGTGATCGCGCTCTTCACCGTGTCGTAGCCACCGTCGGCCGCCTCGATCACCGTGTCGCCGGCGCCGACATAGTAGGTGTCGTCGCCGCCCCTGCCTTCCATCGTGTCGGCGCCGTCGCGGCCGTCGAGCGCGTTGGCCGCATCGTTGCCGGTCAGGCGGTTGTTGAAGCTGTTGCCGGTACCGTCGATCGCCAGGTCGCCGGTGAGCTCGAGATACTCGACATTGATGCCGCTGAGGTTGAAGGTGATCGAGCTGCGGACGGTGTCGAAGCCGCCAGCCGACGTCTCGATGATCTTGTCGCCGATGTCGTTGACGATGTAGATGTCGTTGCCGCCCTTGCCCTCCATCGTATCGGCGTTGTCGCCGCCGTCGAGGGTGTTGGCGACGCCGTTCCCCACCAGGCGGTTGGCAAGGCCGTTGCCGGTGCCGTTGATGCCGGCGCCGCCGGTCAGGACCAGCTCCTCGACATTGTCCGCGAGAGTCAGGGTGATGCCGCTGTAGACGCGGTCCGTGCCCTCGTCGGCGAGTTCGGTGACGGTGTCGCCAGACTCGTTGACATAATAGGTGTCGTTGCCCGTTCCGCCGGTCATGCCGTCGGCGCCGAGGCCGCCGTTCAGCGTGTCGTCGCCGCCAGCGCCGGTCAGCATGTTGTCGGCGCCGTTGCCCGTGATGCTGTTGTTGCCGCCATTGCCGGTGCCCGAGATCGAAGCGGTGCCGGTCAGCAGCAGGTTCTCGACCTCGGCCATCAGCGTGTACGAGACCGAGCTGCGGACGCTGTCGGTGCCGCCGTCGGCGAGCTCCACCGTCTTGTCGGCGGAATTGTCGACGATGTAGGTGTCATTGCCGGCGCCGCCGCGCAGGTCATCCGCGCCGCCGCGGCCGTCGAGGAAGTCGTTGCCGCCAAGGCCGTGGAGGGCGTCGGCGTCGGCGGTGCCGGTCATGTTGTCGTTGCCGGCGGTGCCAAACTTGTCGGGGAAGCGCCAGACCTGCGCATTCGTGATCCCGCCGTCGACGGTCCAGGCGAAGACGATGCGGTCGTCGCTGAGCACGGTCAGGGTGACGACGCTGGAGGGGATGCCGAGCGTCACCTGATCGCCGAGGCGCTCGCCGGTCGAGGAGAAGACCTGCGCGATCGGCCCCAGAAAAGCGTGCTGCCAGACGACGACGAACCGTCCGCCGCTGAGCGCGGCTACGCTGGGTGTGCGTTCGTCCGTCGACGGGTCGGCCGGAAGGATGATCTCCCCGGTAATCGGCTGCCCGTTGGCGCCGTAGATCCGCGCGTGGACCCCGTAGCCCGGATCGGTGGCGTCGTCGCTGGCCGACGTATCCTCCCACACGACCACCATCGAGCCGTTACTGAGCTGCGCTAGGCTGTCATTGGCCCGGGAGCCGTTTTGCTGCGTCTGCGACCCGGCGGTGTTGGTATTGACCATGAACGGCGTGCTGTCGAACCCGGCGCCGATGGTCTGCCCCATGATATCGCCGCCGAAGGTCTGCCAGACGACAAACGCGCCGCTGCCGAAATCCGAAATGCCCGCGGTGCCGGTGGAGACATCGGTGCCGCGATAGACTTCGCCGCCGTTCACCACCACGCGCCGGCCCGAGCCCGCGTCGTTGTAATATGCTTCGATCACCACGGAATGGAACCCGCCATCGCCGTTGCCCGTGATCGCACCGTCCCAATCGGTGTTGTAGGGATCGTACTGAACCGGCCTGCCGAGAATCTCCGCCTGCGAGACGAGCGCGCCGGATGAATTGAACGTCGCGGTCCACTCTACGAAGGTCGCGTCCTGCCCATTCGTATATTTGGAGCCGCCGTCGATATCGAGATACTCGACTGCAAAGCCGCCGCCGGCCAGCGCCGCGATCGACGGTTTCTGAAATCCCTGGCCGCCGAAATAATCGCGATGGACGCCGTCGATCTTGACCATGTCGCCGACGGCGTTGCCGGCCGCGTCGTATTTGCGGGCAAAGATCCGGAAGCCGCCGGCGCCATTTTCTTCATATTGCCGCCATGCAACGGCGAAGCCGCCATCGGTCAGCGCCTCGATAGCGACCTGGCCGTCGTTCCAGCCGGAATCGATTTCCGTCTGATCGACGCGAAATGTGTCGGACACGCTCATCAAAGGCATGCTAACCCTCCCCCGTGGGTCGAGCGCGTCCCACGCGCGCCGATGTGCTGTTGCGTCGTGCGGATACGCTCCCGCCGACCCGGAACCGCCTCAGCTCCGAACGAGTCGCACTTGCCGTGCAGAAGGTAGATGAAGTGCGGCAGGCGTCAACAGAAAATCTAGCTAATATATGTCATTAGCTACTGGATTTAAAAAATGTAGCTATTTCCGTGCTGCGGACGCGGTGGAAGTGCGCGCAAAGATCGCCGCGCTCGGCCCGACCGCCGCCTCCCGCACTACATTAGGGCAGAAGCTCAGCGCCGGCTTTCACGCTTGCAGGTAGGCGCTGAAGTCGAGGTTGGTCAGCGCCGTCCCTGCCGCCATCTGGGCGAACAGCACCGCCGCGCCTGCGCCGTTGCCGTCTGCATCGTAGAAGATCTTGCGGTGGCGCCGTCGTAGAGGAGTGCGGTCGTCGGCATCACCGGCCCGCCCGCATCCTTGTTATCGGATGGCAAGTGCGTCACCGTCGGCGTCGAAGTAGTGGATGAGGGACCGGGTGCCGGAATATTCCCAGCCGCACCCAAGGGCCAGTCGGCCAAGGCGGGGAGTCAATCGCCGTCGAGGCGCCGCGGCTTCCCGTCCTCCGTTACGGCGACGTAGGTGAAGAGGCCTTCGGTGACCTTCTCGGCGTCCCTGCCGCCGCGCGAGCGGGTCCAGGTCTCGATCTTGACGGTGACGGACGCCGCGCCCTCCTCCTCACAGGTACAGAAGCAGCTGACCTCGTCGCCGACCGCAATCGGGTGGAGGAACTTCATCGCCTCGACCGAGACGGTGGCGACCCGGCCCCCTGCCCGCTCCGCGGCGAGCGTCGCGCCGGCGAGGTCCATTTGCGACAGCGTCCAGCCGCCGAATATGTCGCCGGCGGGGTTGGCGTCGCGCGGCATGGCGATGGTGCGCAGGTGCGCCCCGCCGGGCGGGTTGGGAATGGTGTCGCTCAAGGTCCTGCTCTCCAGAGGGTGGGGCAGGAACGCGGGGCGCGCGGCTCGGTGCCGCGTCAGGAACCGGGCGAACGGCTCCCCGGCCGCCGTGCAGCCTGCGACGGCGGCGCATCCGGCTCTCCCGCGGTGGGAGCGGTGAGCAGCGACCAGCCGTCGGGCATGTAGTCGAGCGACATGTAGTAATAGAAAGCGCATCTACCGGTGGCGGTATAGGTACCGCCCTTGACGATGCCGTAGGCGATGGCGCCGCTGAACACCGGGCCGCCGCTGTCGCCGCCGCCGCAGGACGGGCCGGCGACGGTGACCCAGGTGGGCGCGCAGGGGCCGCCGCACAGGGCGCCGGGTGGGGCGTAGTCGGTGAGCTCGACTTCCGCGCAGCTGTATCCGGTCCGCTCGCCCCGGTGGCAGAGGAAATCGCCCGCGCGCGTTGCGGCGCGGCTGCGGGCGCCGGCGAGGGTGCGGACCGTCTTCTTGGCGGCGTCGGCGTAGAAGACCGGCCCCCGCGCCTCCTCGACAGCGTTCAGCTGCACGTCCTGGAAGCTCCAGCCCCACTGGCCGAGGAAGGGAAGCTCCAGCTGCCGGCCGTCCGGGTCGAAATAGGTGAGGATGTCCGGGCAGTGCGCCGCGGTGATGATGCCGGCGCGGGTGCCGTCGGTGACGGTGAAGCCGGTGGTGCAGTAAGCATGCTTGCCGCTGACCGTGTCTGTGCCCTCGACGCGCGCCCCGCCCTCGACGGCGAAGTTGGTCTCCGGCCGCTCCAGGATGCGGATTCGTGCGGGGACGCCGGCTATGTCCTCGATCAGTGCTTTGGCGAACGGCAGGTCCAGGCGCGCGGCCTCGCCCTCGTTCATCATCACCACCAGCTCCCCGGTGCGCGGGTCGAGGCCCATGCCGCGGGTGTCGCCGACGGCGGAGCGTATGTCTCCGGCACGCTCGCGTATCGCCTCGACCACCTGCCTGCGGGTCGCCTCCGCTCCGGTGCGGAAGACCACCGGCACGGTGAGTCCGCCAACTTGGACGACCTGGTCCCCGACCCCCTTCGAGCCGGTAAGGAGAACGACGATCCGGTATTCAGGTCGGTGCTCGATCGAGATGCCGGCGAGCCGCTTACGATATTTCTCCTGCAGCCGGTCGGTAACGGCAACGGTCTCCTGCTGCGCGCGCAGCCGCCGCACGGCTTCCTCCGGCGCGACTCCGTAGCGGCCGGCATAGGCGGCGGCATCCTGGGCCAGCGCCTGGTCCGGGGATTGGGGCGCGGCCGGCGCCTCCTGCGCGAGCGCCGGGCCGCCAAGGCCGGCAACCGCCAGTCCGATCGCAACCGCCCATCGAGTAAACACGCGCACCCCCACCTCTCGTCTCGCCCCTCCTAGCGACCGCCAGCTTACGGGAAGCTGACCCGGTCCGCCCATCTGGAGGCGTTGAACTCGCGGCACCTGCGCGCTACCGCCCGCCGCGGGCGCTTTCGCCTTCCCCTTCAGATGCAAGAGCTTCACTCACTTGGCAAACAGCTTTCGACATGTCGCGATCATCGGCCTCGGGCTGATCGGCTCCTCGATCGCCCGCGCGGTTCGGGAGCAGCTGCCGGAGGTGCGGCTCTCGACGTTCGATGCCGATCCCGCCGTGCGCGAGCGGGCGCGGGCGCTCGATCTTGCCGACGCTGTCGCCGAGCATGCCGGTGGTGCGGTGGCCGAGGCGGACCTGGTGATCCTGTGCGTGCCCGTCGGCGCGATGGGCGAGGCGGCCGCTGCGATCGCGGGCCGCCTGCGGCCGGACACGGTGATCAGCGATGTCGGCTCCTCGAAGGCGGCGGTGGCGGCGGCGTTGCGGGCGGCGCTCCCCGGGGCGCGGATCGTGCCGGCGCATCCGGTTGCCGGCACCGAGAATAGCGGCCCGGACGCCGGCTTCGCCGCTCTCTTCCGCGGGCGCTGGTGCATCCTGACGCCTGACGAGGATGCGGCGACGGAGGATGTCGAGCGTCTCTCCGCCTTCTGGACCGCGCTCGGCGCCAGGGTCGATGTGATGGACCCGCGGCACCATGATCTGGTGCTGGCGGTCACCAGCCACCTCCCCCACCTCATCGCCTTCACCATCGTCCACACGGCCAGCGACCTCGAGCGGGTGACGCAGAGCGAGGTGATCAAATATTCGGCCGGCGGCTTTCGCGATTTCACCCGCATCGCCGCGTCCAACCCAAGGATGTGGCGCGACATCTTCCTCAGCAATAAGGAGGCCGTGCTCGGCATGCTGCAGCGTTTCTCCGAGGACCTGTCCCACCTGCAGCGGGCGATCCGCAATGACGATGGCGACACCTTGTTCGACCTGTTCACCCGCACGCGCGCCGTGCGCCGTGGCATCGTCGACCAGGGGCAGGACGTCGCCAAGGCCGATTTCGGCCGGTCGGAGGCCTGAGCCATGCCCACCGTCGCCCATCGCACCGACGACGTTCGCATCCGCGAGATCAAGGAGCTGACGCCGCCCGCGCATGTGCTACGCGAATTCCCGACCAGCGAGGCGGCGGGCGAGACCGTCTACGCCGCGCGGGAGGCGATCCACGCCATCCTTCGCGGCGCCGACGACCGGCTGCTGGTCGTCGTCGGCCCCTGCTCGATCCACGACCCCGCCGCCGCGCGCGACTATGCGGGGCGCCTCGCGGAGCAGCGCCGCCGCCTCGGCGACCGGCTCGAGATCGTTATGCGGGTCTATTTCGAAAAGCCGCGCACCACGGTCGGCTGGAAGGGACTCATCAACGACCCGGATCTCGACGGCAGCTTCAAGATCAACAAGGGGGTCCGGATCGCGCGCGAGCTGCTGCTCGACATCAATGAAATGGGCCTGCCCGCCGGCACCGAATATCTCGACATGATCACGCCCCAGTACATCGCCGACCTGGTCGCCTGGGGCGCGATCGGCGCGCGCACCACCGAATCGCAGGTCCACCGGGAACTCGCCTCCGGCCTCTCCTGCCCGGTCGGGTTCAAGAACGGCACCGACGGCAACCTTCGCATTGCGATCGAGGCGATCAAGGCCGCCTCGCAGCCGCACCACTTTCTGTCGGTGACCAAGGGCGGCCATTCCGCAATCGTCACCACGGCCGGCAACGAGGACTGCCACGTCATCCTTCGCGGTGGAACCGAGCCGAACTACGACCGTGCCGGGATCGCCGCCGCGTGCCGGGAGTCGGAGGCGCTCGCCGTCCCCTGCCGCCTGATGGTGGACGCCAGCCACGGCAACAGCCGCAAGCGGCCGGAGAACCAGTGTGCGGTGATCGACGACATTGCGGGCCAGCTCGCCGGGGGCGAGCGGCGCATCTTCGGGCTGATGATCGAGAGCCACCTCGTCGGCGGCCGGCAGGAGCTGGTGCCGGGCGAGCCCCTCACCTACGGCCAGAGCATCACCGACGGCTGCGCCGACTGGGAGAGCACGATCGGCATGCTCGACACGCTCGCCGAGGCGGTGGAGGCGCGGCGGAGCGCCGCGTAGGCGGTAAGATCAGCCGAACGTGCCTTCAAGGTCGATCGGCGGCCTCCTGCGCACGACAAAGCGCCAGAACAATGCCCCCGCGGCCGCGCCGCCCAGTCCAAACAGCATGATGTTGTAAACGACGATGTACGCCGAGACCTCACCTTGGCTGGCGGCGACCGCCAAGCCTGCTGCGGCGGGCAGAAGGGCGGCTGCCAGCCCGAGCAGCGCGTAGGCCTTGAGTCCGGGGCTTCGCCGTCTGACCAGGAGCCAACCCGGAAGCCCGAGCAGCAAGCCGACGGCGTAGAAATAGAGGCACATCACGACGAACATCGATGCGGGATGTTCGAACACGCCGCTGCCCGGTTTCGGCCACACGCCGACCGCGACGGACTGAAGCAGAGCGACAGGGAAAGGAGCAACGACGAAGGCTCCGAGGATCCGCAACATCGAAGCTCTCCAAACCGGGCCGACGGCTTGCCGCACAACGGAGGGTAAGGTTGCCCCATGCCGCTGTCTATGGGAGAGGCCCGGGATTCGTTGAGGGAGAGCCGATGACAGCCGCCTGCCGCCTGGTCGCCGCCCTGCTGCTGGCATGGCTAATTGCCTCGCCGGCGGCCGCGGCCGAGGTGCCGTTCGACGCCGGGTGGCGGTTCCTGCGGGTCGACGACGGGTCGGCGCCGGAGCGGCCGCCGGCGAACGCCCGCTGGACCGCCGTCTCGCTGCCGCACACGAGCCGGATCGAGCCGCGCATCGTCAACGACCAGTGGCAGGGCATCGCCTTCTACGCGAAGAGCTTCGATGCGCCGGCCAAATGGCGCGGGCAGACGGTGATGCTGCGAGTCGAGGCGGCGATGAACGTCGCCCTCGTCACGGTGAACGGGCGTACGGTCGCGAGCCATCTCGGCGGTTACCTTCCCTTCACGGTGGACCTCACGCCGCACCTCAGGACCGGGGCACGCAACGACATCCTGATTCGGCTCGACAATCGCGACAATCCGGTGACCGGACCGAAGCCGCTCAAGCAGCTCGACTTCAACACCTATGGCGGCCTCTACCGCGGCGTGCGGCTGATCGTGAAGCCGCCCGTCCACCTCACCGACGAGATGCTGGCCGACCGCGTGGCGGGCGGCGGCCTGTTCGTCACCTATCCGGAAGCCACCGCGGCGCGGGCAACGGTGGAGATCGCGGCCGACGTGCGGAACGCCGGACCGGGCGGCGCGACGGCGCAGGTTGCCCACCTGCTGTACCAGGGCAACAGGATCGTCGGCCGCTCGAGCGGGTCGGTGTCGCTCGCGGGAGGAGCGACGGAGCGGAACGTGCAGCGGATCGTCGTCACGAACCCCGCTTTGTGGTCGCCGAAGCAGCCGAACCTCTACCGGCTGGTCACCACCGTCAACGGGGCCGGCGGGGCCGCCGACCGCACGGAGACCCGGATCGGCATCCGCCGCATCGGCTTCGAAGGCAGCCGCTTTGTGATCAATGGCGAGCGGATGTTCCTGCGCGGCGTCAACCGTCACCAGGAATATCCGTATGTCGGCTACGCGCTGTCGCCGAACGCCGATTATCGCGACGCCAGGAGGATCAAGGAGGCGGGATTCGACTATGTGCGGCTGTCGCACTACCCGCAGTCGCCGGCCTTCATGGCGGCGGCGGACGCGCTCGGGCTGGTGCTCGTCGATTCGATCCTCGGCTGGCAGTATAGCAACGCCGATCCCGCCTTCCGCGCGCAGGTGCTGCGCACCTGCCGGGACACGATTCGGCGCGACCGCAATCATCCGAGCGTGATCGCGTGGGAATGCTCCCTCAACGAAACGGACATGCCGCGCGACCTGATCCGCGACTTCAACCGCGCGGTGCACGAGGAATATCCGGGCGACCAAGCCTGGTCGGCAGGCTGGCAGAATAAGGGCTACGATATCTACCTGCAGGCGCGGCAGCACCGGCTCCAGCATTACGAGGCGCCGGGGCGGCCCTACATCGTCTCCGAATATGGGGACTGGGAATATTACGCCCAGAATGCCGGCTTCAACCAAGAGGCGTGGGGGAACCTCAAGGAGGAGGAGCGCACGTCGCGGCAGGCGCTCGGCGCGGGCGAGGCGCGCCTTCTCCAGCAGGCGACAAACGTCCAGGAAGCGCATAACGACAATCTGCGCACCCCGGCCTTCGCGGACGGATATTGGGTGATGTACGATTACAACCGCGGCTACGCGAACGACCTCGAGACGTCCGGGATCATGAGCCTTGAGCGGCTGCCGAAATTTTCCTGGTGGTTCTTCCGCAGCCAGCGCGATCCGGGCGAGCGGTCGGCGCTCTACGACAGCGGCCCGATGGTGCGGATCGCCAGCTACTGGACGGCAGCGTCGAGCCCCCGGATCCGCGTGTTCAGCAATGCCGACGAAGTCGAGCTGACGCTGAACGGGCGCAGCCTCGGCCGCAAGCGGCCGGCGCGGGGGCCGATCTCCGATTCGGTCGCGCATCCGCCGTTCGAGTTCGAGGCAGCGCGCTTCGAGGCGGGGACGCTGGCGGCGAGCGCCTATGTCGGCGGCCGCCGAGTCGCCGTGCACCGCGTCGAGACGCCGGGAGCGCCGGCCTCGCTGAAGGTCAGCCTCGACGAGGCCGGCGTGCGGGCCCAGGCCGGCGACCTCGTTTTCGCGCGGGCGGAGGCACATGACCGCAAGGGCGCGCCGGTGCCCGTCGCGCCTTTCAGCGCCCGCTTCCGGGCGAGCGGCGACTTCGAGATCGTCGGTCCCGCGGAAGCGGCGGCGGAGGGCGGCATCGCATCGGTGCTGGTGCGCGTGCGGCGGAGCAATCCCCGGGGATCGCTCGAAGCCGAGGCGGCAGGCCTCTCCCGAGGCAGGTGGCGCGGGAGGTAACCGCCCGCCCTCTCTTGCGGCCCTACGCCGGCTGAGGGGGCAGAGGCGCGTCAAGCGTGCAGACGACGCCATCCGCGTCGAACGCGATCGTCACCTTGCCGCCGAGCTCCGCGGCCAGGCCGCGTTCGAGCATGCGCGTGCCGAAGCCGCGCCGTGCAGGCGCAAGCACCGGCGGTCCACCGAGTTCGCGCCAGCGCAGCCGCAGCCTCTCCTCGTCGCAGGCCCAGGCCAGCTCTACCCGCCCGCCCGGCACCGAGAGGGCGCCATATTTCGCCGCGTTGGTGCACAGCTCGTGCAGCGAGAGGGCAAGGGCCACCGCAGTCTTGGGCGAGAGGTCGACGTCGGGCCCGTTGATCGCGAAGGGTGCCGGCTGGCCGGAATAGGGGGCGATCGTGCTGTTCACCACCTCCCGCACCGACGCCCTCTCCCACTGGCGCTCGGTGAGGACGTTGTGCGCGGCCGAGAGCGCCGCCAGCCGGCCCTCGAACGCCTCGCGCGCGGCCGGGCCGTCGGCCTCGCCCTTGAAGGTCTGCTGGGCGATCCCCTGGACGATGGCGAGCGTGTTCTTCACGCGGTGATTGAGCTCGTCGACGAGCAGCCGCTGGTGCGCCTCCGCCCGCCGGCGGGCGCTGATGTCGCTGACGTGGACGACGATCTGGTGCGGCTTTCCCGGAACCACCGCCGCCGCCACCCGGACCGGCACGCGCGACCCGTCGGGACGCAGATATTCCTTGTCGAACGGCTCGGCGGCACCGGTCTCGAGGATCTGCTCGATCGCGGCGCGGTCAAGATGGTGGTATTCGTCCGGCGTGATCCGCCACCATGCCTCGCGCTCGAAGAAGACTTCGCGCGGCTGGCCGGTGATGTCGAGCAATGTGTCGTTGACGGCCAGCACCTCGCCGGAGGCGAGATCGACGATCGCCATGCCTGCAAGCCGGGATTCGAAGATGCCGCGGAACATCGATTCCCGCTCGCGCAGCGCCGCCTCCGCTTCGAGCTGCGCGGAGACGTCGGTGTTCACGCCGTACCATCGCAGGATCTCGCCGCCGGGCCCGCGGACGTTCTGGACGCGGGTCAGGAACGGCCGGAAGACGCCGTCGGCGCCGCGCAGCGGGAAGGTCATCTCGAACGGCTCGCCGGTTGCGATCGAGGCGGTCCAGCGGCCCATCACCGCGGGGAGCTGATCGGGATCGTGGACCGATTGCCAGCCCCACCCTTCCATCTCGGTGGGGGTGGTGCCGGTATATTCGTACCAGCGGCGGCTGTACCAGACGATGTAGCCGTCCGCATTCGCGATCCAGCAGAGCGTCGGGACGTTGTCCGCGAGTCGGCGGAACTCCTGGTCCGGCAGGCCTTCGACCGCCAGCGGAAGCAACGGATCCGGCGACGCGGGCGCCGATCTCCAGTAGGAGGCGCCGAAATCCGTCTCGTCCCGCTCCATTCGCCCGACCCGCTCCTGCGCCGCCACGCTGGCTGGCGCGAAATCCGCTCCTAGCTCAATTTCGTGAGAAAGGCTGCCGGTCAGTCTGCCTTGTGACGCAGGGCAGCGGCAATGGCGGTCTGCAAGCCCCTGGAGTCGTACGGCTTCCGCAGAACGTCGAACGCGGCGCCGGCGGCGCCGCGCACCTCATCGCTATAGCCGGTGGCGAGAAGCACCGGGAGGTCCGGGCGCAGCGTGCGGGCGCGCCGCGCGAGGTCGAGGCCGCTCTCGCCGGGCATGACGACGTCGCTGAACAGCAGCTCGATGCTCTCGTCGCCGAGCAGCGGCACCGCTTCCTCGGCCGAACCGGCGCTGCGGACAACATAGCCGAGCTCCTCCAGGAGGTGCCCAGCAAATTCGCGCACCGCGGAATTGTCCTCGACCAGCAGAACCGTAAGGCCCTGGACGGGCGCACGATCGTCCGGGCTGTCGGAGGGCTCGGCAAGCGGCTTGTCGGTGACCGGCAGGAAGATTCGGATGGCGGTGCCCTCGCCGGCGCGGGAGCGGATTTCGGCGCGACCGCCGGCCTGGGCGGCAAAGCCGTGGATTTGGGACAGACCGAGCCCCGTCCCCTGCCCCACCGGCTTGGTCGTGAAGAAGGGCTCGAAGGCGCGGCTCGCCACCTCTTCGGTCATGCCGGTGCCAGTGTCGGAGATCTCGACCAGCACCTCGTCCGCCTCTTGCCGCACGCAGTGCCGGGTCGAGAGGGTGACGGCGCCGCCCTCTGCCATCGCGTCGCGGGCGTTGAAGACCGCGTTGAGCAGGGCCGTCTCAAGCTGGGCGAGGTCGACCTCGACGAGCGGGAGGGCGGCGGCGAGATCGAGCTTCACCTCATATTTGCTGCCGAGCGTGCGTCCGACCACTTCGGCAAGAGCGTCGAGCCGCAGGTTGAGGTCGGCGACCTCCGGCTTCAGCGCCTGGCGGCGGCTGAAGGCGAGGAGATGGCTCGTCAACGTGGCCGCGCGATCGGCGGTGTCGATGATCGCCTGCAGATAGCGGTCGCGCTTGTCCTCGCTGAGGCCCGGGCGGCGAAGCAGATCGGCCGAGCCGCGGATTACCGTCATCAAATTGTTGAAATCGTGCGCGACCCCGCCGGTAAGCTCGCCCAGCGCCTGCAGCTTCTGCGACTGGAAGAGGGCGGCGCGCGCTTCCTCCAGCTCCTCGGCCGCCCTGCGCCGCTCGGTGACGTCACGGGTGATCTTGGCGAATCCGACCAGCTCGCCCTGCTCGTCGCGAATGGCGTCTATGACGGCGTGGACCCAGAAGCGCGTGCCGTCCTTGCGCAGCCGCCACCCCTCCGCCTCGAACCGCCCCTCCGTACGCGCGGTGTCCAGCGCCAGCTGGGGCAGGCCGGCGGTGCGGTCCTCGTCCGTGAAGAAGGTCGAGTAGGGGCGGCCGATGATCTCGTCCGCCTTGTAGCCCTTGAACCGCTCGGCGCCGGCGTTCCAGGTGGCCACCTTGCCCTCGTGGTCCAGCATGTAGATGGCGTAGTCGGTGACGGCGTTGATGAGCAGCCGGAAGCGGCGCTCGCTCTCCACCAGCGCCTGCTGCCCCGCCTTCTTCTCGGTGAAGTCGCGGGTGATCTTGGCGAAGCCGAGCAGCTTGCCCGAGTCGTCGCGGATGGGATCGAGGACGGCGTTGACCCAGAAGCGAGTGCCGTCCTTGCGCAGCCGCCAGCCCTCAGCCTCGAACCGCCCCTCGGCCGCCGCCGCCTTCAGCGCCTTCGCCGGAAGGCCGGCGGCGCGGTCCTCGTCGGTAAAGAAGCTGGAGAAATGGCGGCCGATAATCTCCTCGGCCGAATAGCCCTTGAGACGCTCGGCCCCGGGATTCCAGGTCGCGACATAGCCGTCGGCGTCGAGCATATAGAGGGCATAGTCGGTGACGGAATTGACGAGCAGCTGAAACCGCTCGGCAGTGACGTGCGCGTCGAATCGGCTTCCGTCGGCCATCTTCGTCCTGGGCGCGAGGCGGCCACGGCCGCGGGCGGAAGCCGCACTAGGCCCCCGGCCGTGCCCTCGCAATATATATTAGCCGCCCTTCCCGCTTCGGGACGGCGGCAAATCAGCCGCTTAGCCGTGCGCCGGCGTTCGGGGCACGCCGCGCGCGCGGACGAGCAGGAAGAGGAGCAGGCCGAAGACGACCGGGGTCACCGCGCCGAACTCGCCGAGCAGCCACGGCCCCGTTTCATCGGGTCGGAAGGCGGAATTCCACATGATCTGGATGAAGGCGTTGTGCGCCCCGTGGTAAAGTACGCATGGCCAGAGGCTGTTCGAGCGGAAGCGCAGCCACGTCAGCAGCACCGTCCCCGGATAGAGCAGGGCCGAGAAGCACAGGAACGAATACCAGAGCGGCGTCCCCTGCCCGTGATAGCCGCCGAAGACCATGCCCGGCAGGTGGAAGGCGAGCCAAATCACGAAGCTTACGTTGACGACGCCCCAGAAGCTGAACAGTCGGCCGAGCTTCGGCGCCAGGAAGCCGCGCCAGCCGAGCTCCTCGCCGAGACCCATAACGATCCCGGGCAGGAGGAAGACCGTCATCTGGATGAGCATGCCATAGAGCGCGTGGGGCGGCATGCCCCAATTCGGCGCGCCGGCGGCCCACCGGTCGAAGTTGATCTCCCCCGCTCCGAGCGCCTGCGCGGCCAAAAGGCACAGGCCGCCGTAGAGGAACGGCATCGCGTAGGCGGCGCCGAAATAGCGTGCCGGCCCCGGCTTCCACCCGAAGCCGCGCAGCGTGCGCTCGAAGGCAAGTTGAACGCCGAGCGCCGCAAGTCCCGGCGCCCACATGATGCCGACCATCACCAGTGCCGCCGCGGTGGAGCTTGGATCGACGCGCTGCATCGCCACCGTCAGCGCCGCCTCCGCCAACGCGACGATGGCGAGGAAGGTTGCGGTCTGCCGGATTACGCTCCGGTCGGGTTGCAGGCGCGCCGCCTGGGCAAGGGTGGCGTTCAACGAAACCTCCAGCTGCTGCGTTGGTGTGTTGTACCACTAACACAGCAGCTGGAGAGGTGTCAAACCTGGCTTAGAAACTCTTGCGTACGGTCAGGCCGATCGTCCGCGGCTGGCCGATGTTAAAGCCGAGCCGCGCCCGCCCGCCGCGCTCCCGGTCGAAGGAGAGCAGAGGGTTCTCGTCGAACAAATTGTGGATGTATGCGATGACCTCGAGGTCGTTGCCCCAGTGGACGCCGGCGCTGATGTTGACCAGCTGGTAGTCCGGCAGCTTCAGATCGACGATCGTTGCCTCATTGCCTGTCGCCCCGCCGAATGGCAGGCCGGAGACGAAGGCGTGCGGATTGTCTTCCTGGTCGCTCGGCTGGGTGAAGCGGCTGCCGACATGCTGGACGGACGCCGAGAAAAAGGCCTCGGTCCCATTCTCGTCGATCGGCATCGTGTAGGTGCCGCTCGCCGCTATCTGGAACTTCGGCACCGTCGGGAGCCGATTGCCTTCGCGGATGCCGCCGATCACCGCGCCGGTGCCGCTCGTCACCGTAGAATCGAACTCCGCTTCGACCAGGCTGCCGGCGACCGACAGATCGAGGCCGGGCGTCGGCGAAGCAGACACTTCGAACTCGAGGCCCTTGGTGTGCGCCTTCGGCACGTTGAAGACGATGCGCGAAGAGCAGGAGCCGGCGTCGAGCGTAACCTGCAGGTTCTTGATGTCGGTGTAGAAAGCGGCGGCGTTGAAGTTGATGCCGCGGCCGCCGCCCTTGAAACCGACCTCGTAATTCCACAGCGTCTCGTCGTTATAGGTCTGGTAGCCGCCGAAAATCTCCTTGTCCTGCGCGGAGCAGAGCGGGAGGTTGAGCGGATCGTTGACGCCGCCGAGGCGGAAGCCCTTCGCCGCCTGCGCGTTGATCCGGAAGTCGTCGCTGAGCTCGAAGGTGGCGATCACCCGGGGCGAGAAGCCGTCCGATTTGGTCTTGTCGGTGCGGTTGTCGCCGTTCGAGAACAGGCCGCCCGACTTGAAGCTGCGCTCCTCCTTGAAATCGTAGTAGCGGCCGCCGGCGGTGAGCTCGAACCGGCCGAAATCGTAGGTTGCCTCGCCGAACACCGCCTTCTGCTTGATGTCGTAGGGCAGGTCGGAATTGTAGGGCGAATTGGCGGGAAAGCCGTTCGCGGTCGCGGCCGCGGTGCCGGCGCCGAAACGCGCGTCCGTGAAGGCATCGTAGCCGGGGGTGGGCAGGCGCTGGCGGTAGAACCGATCGATGGTCGAATAGAAAGCGCCCACCACCCAGCTGAGCGGCCCCGTCCCGTTCGAGCTCAGCCGCACTTCCTGACTGAATGTCTCGAGATCGGTCCTGTCGACGAGGTTCGAAGGCAACGTCACCGCGGCCGTCGGGAAAGCGAGATCGATCGAGACGCTGCCGGTCAGCGCGCTCGCATCGCGGCTGACCAGGATGTCGCGGTTGATGTAGCTGGTGACCGAAGTGAGATCGACGGCGCCGAGCCCGATGCTGGCGGTGAGGTCGGCGATCAGGGTCTTGTCCTTGAAGCGCTCGTCGAGCAGCAGATATTGCTCGCGCTCCCGGAAATTCACCGCCGGACGGGTGGTCGTGAACGGATTGCCGAACAGGTTGTAGATCTCCTGCCGGTTGAAGCCCTTTGCTTCGATCTCCTGGTAGACGATCCGCGGCGTGATGCTGATGTCCGGGGTCGGCTGGAACAGCAAGGCGAGGCGCCCGCCGGTGCGGGTGCCGCTGTTGACGTCTTCGTCGCGGCCGCCGCCCTCCCGCAGTGCATCGACGAAGCCGCCGAAGCGGGTGTGGTAGCCCACAGCGCGGATCGCGGCGGTCGGACCGAGCGGCACGTTGACGGCCCCCTTGATGTGGCCGCCGAAATCATCGCCGTCGACGAGGTTGATATTGGCCTCGACCGTGCCTTCCATGCGGTCGAGCTCCGGCTGATTGGTGATGTAGCGGACGGTGCCGCCGACCGAGCCGGACCCGAACAGCGTCCCCTGCGGCCCGCGCAGCGTCTCCACGCGATTGAGGTCGAACAGGTCGAGGTCCGGTGTGAACAGCGACAGCGAGATCACCGATTCGTCGAGATAGACGCCGACCTGCTCCTTCACGCCCGGCTGGTCGCGGACGATCTGGCCGGCCGAGACGCCACGCACCGACACCTGGCTCTGGCCAGGGCCGAGATTCTGCACGGTGAGGCCGGCGACGTTGCGCGACAGGTCCTCGATCGTGCTTGCGCCGGAACGCCGGATGTCCTCTTCGGTCTGCGCGTTGATCGAGAAAGGCACTTCGAGCAGGGTCGTCTCGCGCTTGGTGGCGGTGACGATGATGTCCTCCTGCTCCTGGGCGGCGGTGCCGCCGGTCTCGGTCTGCGCCGCGGCGGGCGCCGCGAAGGCAGTCACCGCCGCGAGCGAGGCGCCGGCGAGGAAGGCATGCTTGACGAGTGTCGCGCGAACGAGGGGCATCTGTTCTCTCCCTGCTTGTTCTTTATACGAAATGATTACCGCGTGCGCCGCGCGGCGGGAAGCGCCGCCGCCTGCGCATGAAGGGGAATTCGCCACACTGTGGCCGCGCGGTAACAGCAATTGACTTGGCGCCCGCGCTGCGGCGAGGTGGTGGTTCCCATTCCAGGAGGCCGCATGGCCGAGCACACCCGCCGCTCCGCCCTCAAGACCGCCGCCGCCGCAACCCTGGCTACGACGGTCGCGGCGCCGGCCGTGGCCGCGGCGGCGCCCGACACGATCGTCATCGGCGCCGGAGTCTTCGGCGCGTGGACCGCCCGTCACCTCCAGCGCGCCGGGCGCAAGGTGCTGCTCCTCGACGCGTGGGCGCCGGCCCACGCCCGCGCCTCCTCCGGCGGCGAGAGCCGGCTGACCCGCGGCAGCTACGGCCGCGACGAGGTCTATACGCGGATGGCGTGGGAGTCGCTGGCCGAATGGAACGCCCTTTCCGCGCGCGCCGATCTGCCGCTCTTCCACCGCGCCGGCATCTTGTTCTTCTTCGGCAAGCGGGAGGATTATGTCCGCGACACGATCGAGGTGCACCGCCGGCTGCGCCTGCCGACCGAGGTGCTCGACCGGCGCGAAATGCAGCGGCGCTTCCCGCAGATGGACTTCGAGGACGTCGAGGTCGGCCTCTATGAGCCTGAGTTCGGCGCGCTGATGGCCCGGCGGGGCGTTCAGACGGTGGTGGCGGAATTCGTCGCCGCCGGCGGGCAGTACCGCCGCGTCGCCGTCGAGCCGCCGGGCAAGGGCGACGGACCGCTGCGGGCCATCCGGCTGTCGGACGGGGAGCGGCTCTCCGCCGCCAGCTACGTCTTCGCCTGCGGCCCCTGGCTTCCAAGACTCTTCCCGGACCTGCTCGGCCGCCGCATCTTCCCGACCCGGCAGGAGGTGTTCTTCTTCGCGCCCAAGGCCGGAGACGACCGCTTCGCGGTGGGCAGGCTCCCCGGCTGGGCCGATTTCAACGAGGGCGACATCTATTACGGCTTCCCCGATCTCGAAGGCCGCGGCTTCAAGATCGCCCACGACAAGCACGGCCCGCCGATCGATCCCGACACGGTCGAGCGCCTCCCCTCCCTGTCCGAGCTCGCCGACGTCCGCGCCTTCATGGAGCGCCGCTTCCCCGGCCTGCGGGGAGCGCCGCTGAGCGAATCGCGCGTCTGCCAATATGAGAACAGCGCGAATGGCGACCTGCTGATCGACCGCCACCCGCGGCGGCCGAACGTGCTTCTGGTCGGCGCCGGCTCAGGTCACGGCTTCAAGCACGGCCCGGCGGTCGGCGCCTATGCGGCGGGGCTGCTCCTGGGGACGCTGAAGCACCCCGAGCCACGCTTCTCCCTCGCCACCAAGGGCGAGCGGCAGGACCGGGCGGTGCACTGATCGCGTCGCGCGAAAAAATGTCGTGCTCTCCGCCAGTTGAGCCTCGACTCGCGCAGCGTCTCGTATAAGCTCGCGCGCCTGGGCAGGGGGCAGCGGGGATGCGTTCGATAAAGTTGAGGATGCTCGCCGCGGCGGCGATGGCCGCCTCGTGGCTTGCGCCGGGTCACGCCGCGGCGCCGATACCTGCGGGCGAGAAAGTGGCGCCCGACCCGGCGATCCGCTCCGGCGTACTTGCCAACGGAATGCACTTTTCGGTGATGCACAACGCGACTCCCGCCAAGGCGGTGTCGATCCGTCTGGTTATGGACGTGGGCAGCTATGTCGAGGAGGAATCGGAGCGCGGCTTTGCGCACTTCATCGAGCACATGGCGTTCCGTTCCACGAAGGATGCTCCCGAAGGCGTATTCGACGAGCGTTTCGCGCCGCTCGGCATCGCGCTCGGCCGGGACCAGAACGCCGTCACCTCGATGCTTTCGACCGTCTATCAAGTCGATCTCCCGGGCAACGATCTCGCCGGAGTTCGCACGATGCTGCAGTGGATGCGCAGCGCCGCGGACAGCATCCAGTTCGGGCCAGAGGCGGTGGAACTCGAGCGGGGGGTGGTGCTCGCCGAAAAGAACGCACGGCAATCCCCGTCAAGTGAGATGCAGCGGGCAGTCGCCCAGTTCCAGGCGAAGGGCCTGCGCTCCGCCGAGCGCGAACCGATCGGCACGCTGGAGGCGCTCGGCGGCGCGACCCCTGCCGCACTGCAAGCATTCTACGAGCGCTGGTACCGGCCCGAAAACGCGACACTGATCATCGTCGGCGATGCGCCCGCGGCAGAGCTGGAACGGCTGGCGCGCGAGGCGTTCGGCAGCTGGGCCGGAAAAGGGGCGGCGGGCAAGCGGCCGACGCTCGCCGGTGGTTCGACGGAGAGGAGCGCAGAGGCCTTTACCCGATCGGACGGCAACCTTCCCACGGCCACCAGCATGTGCCGCGTGGTCCCGGGGCAGAAGGACGTCGGCGCCTCGCTCGAGCGGATGCGCCGTGAGACCTACTCGCTGCTTTGGGGGACGATCCTTAACAAGCGGCTCGCCCATGCGGCCCTCGCCCCCGGCTCACCGATCCTCGGGGCGGCCGCGTTCACCAGCCGTGAGGCGCCCGACTACCAGGGCACCTGCTTGGTGGTGTTGCCGGCGAACGGGAAGTGGAAGGAAGCGCTCGCCCTCGCACAGGGTGAATTTCGCCGGTTCGCCGAGCAGGGCCCCACCGAGGTGGAAACGACAGACGCCGTCGATACCGCGCGGTCGCCGCTCACCGCACAGACGGAGCAGACCTCGACCAGGAACAGCACGGCCGTTGCCGAGCAGATCGCAGCCGCCGCGCAGGACGGGCGCATCGTCGCCAGCCCCGCCGAGGCCCTGCGTGTCTTCCGGCTGCTGGTCGCCGACGTCACGGCGGAGGACCTGAAGCGCGCTTTTGCGGCGGATTGGCGGGGCAACGGTCCGCTGCTCGTGAGCGTCGCACCGGCGGCGCCGTCGAGCCAGGATCTGCTCGGTGCCTGGACCGACAATGGCAAGGCCTCGCCGCTCGAGGCCTATGCGGACCGCGAAACGACCGAGTGGCTGTACTGGGACTTTGGTAAACGCGGCAGGGTCGCGAAGCGGGAGCGCGTGGCGAAGCCCGACTTCACGCGCATCACGTTCAATAATGGCGTGGTGCTCAACTTCAGACAGACGGACTTTGAACCCGGCGCAGTCGACATCGTCGTCCGCTTCGGCCACGGCGAGCGCGGTCTCCAGAAAAAGGACCGCGTCGTCGCTTCCCTCGGTACGGGAATGTTTCCGTTCGGAGGGGTTGGAGAGATGAGCTACGAAGACGTGGCCTCGGCGCTTCAAGGCTCCAGCTGGCTCTTCACCATGAGCGCGCAGACAGACGCGTTCACGCTCAGCACCAGCACGCGTTCCGATGAGCTCGAGCAGGAGACGCAGGTCCTTGCGGCTTACATGACGCAACCGGCCTTCCGCGGCTTCATCGAGGACAAGCTGCCGACCGCGCTCGACATGAGCTACCGGGTGGCGGGCAGCGATCCGGGGGCGGTGGCGCAAAACGCGCTCGAAAAGGCGCTGTTTCCCGACCAGCTGTCGATGCCGCCGCGCGAGGAGGTGGACCGGCTGACGGCGAAGGACTTCGAGCGGCTGCTGAAGCCGGCGCTCCTATCCGCGCCGATCGAGGTCACGGTGGTCGGCGACGTCACCCAGAAGGAGGCCACGAAGGCCGTCGCCGCCACGTTCGGCGCGCTGCCGCCGCGCCCCCGCCTGCAGGAGCTGATCGGCGACGGCCCGTTCCGCCGCTTCCCCCAGACACTGCCGCCGCCCGCCGAGGGCGCGCACAGCGGGCCGGCCGAGAAGGCCGCCGCGATGATGGTCTGGCCGCTCTACGTCGCCTCTCCCGAACGGCGGCGGGAGGAATATTCGATCGGCCTCGTGCGGTCGATTTTCCAGGCAAAGCTGCTGCAGCGGGTGCGCGTGAAGATGGGGAAGGTCTATTCGCCCGCCGTCCAGCAGCAGACGCCCGACTACGGAGACCAGGGTTATCTCGCCGCCGCGATCGAGACCGCGCCGGCCGACCTCGAAGCGGTGGTGGAAGCGGCCCGGGCGGTGGCGCGGGAGCTCGCCGGGGGCGCCATCAGGCAGCAGGACGTGGACGCGGCACGCGAGCCGGCGATCGCGGGCCGGCGACCGGCCCTCAGGAACAATGGCGCCTGGGCCAGCGTCATCTCGGTCGCCTACCGCCAGCCCAGCGCAGCCGACGAGCTGTTCAACTACGAGGCGGACCTCAAGGCGTTGACGCTGGAGGAAGTGCGCCGGGCCGCGGCGACGTGGCTCTCGGCAGATCCGATCATCGCCACGTCGCGCCCTGCCCAGCCCACCGCGACCACCGTGACCGCGGGGCGCTAACCCTGCTTGGCGACTCCGACCAGCGACGGCCGCAGCAGGCGGTCCTTGAACATGTAGCCGGCCTGCATTTCCTGGACGATCGTGCCCGGCTCGGCGTCCGCAACGGGGATCTCGAGCATCGCCTGGTGGCGGTTGGGGTCGAGCGGCTGACCCATCGCCTCCACGCGGACGATGCCGTGGCGCTGGAAGACCCCATCGAGCTCGCGTGACGTCGCCTCGATGCCGGTCAGCAGGGCCTTCAGCTTCTCGTCCTGCTTGACCTCGTCGGGGACCGCCGCCAGCGCGCGGTCGAGATTGTCCTTCACGGACAGCATGTCGCGCGCGAAGCCGGTCGCCGCATAGGCGGCCGCGGTCTGCTTCTCCTGCTCGAGCCTGCGGCGGACATTCTGCGTCTCGGCCTGGGCGTAGAGCACGTGCTGGCGGACCTGCTCCAGCTCCTTCACCAGGTCCGAGAAATCCTGCTCGGGCCCGTTCTCGGCGCCGGGAGCCTCGGTTTCGGGGGTCTGTTCCTGGACGTCTTGCTCTTCGTTCATGCCATCAATCTCGATAGTGCCTGTGCCGTGAAATCCACCATGGGAACGACCCGCGCATAGTTCAACCGCGTAGGCCCGATAACCCCCACGACGCCGACCACCTTGCCCTCGCGGCCGCGATAGGGGGCGGCGATGACCGACGAGCCGGAGAGTGCGAAGAGCTTGTTCTCCGATCCGATGAAGATCTTCATCCCCTGCCCGGCGCGCGCGCTGTCGAGCAGGCGGACGATCTCCTCCTTCTCCTCCAGCTCCTCGAGCAATTGGCGGACGCGTTCGAGGTCCGCCGAATTGCCCTGGTCGAGCAGGTTCGCCTGGCCGCGCACGATCAGCACCGGGCGCTGGGCGCCGTCCTCGGACCAGAGGGCGAGGCCGCGGTCGATCAGCTCCTGCGCCGCCTTGTCGAGCGCGGCCCTGCCGGCGCTGATCTCGCCGGCGAGGCGCGAGCGGGCCTCCTGCAGCGTCAGCCCCGCGAGGCGGGCGCTGACGTAATTGCCGACCTCGGCGAGGGCGGAGGGGGAGATGCCGGGCGGAAGGTCGATGACCCGGTTCTCGACCGACCCTTCCGTGCCGACCATCACCGCCAGCGCCTGCGTCGGCGACAAGGGAACGAAGCCGAGCTGGCGCAGCACCGGCTCGCGCTTGGGGACGAGGACGATGCCGGCGCAGGCGGAGAGGCCGGAGAGCGCGGCGGTGGCCGCGGAGAGCGCCTCCTCGATCGGCCCGCCCCGGTCCAGCCGCGCCTCGATCGCCGCCCGCTCCTGCGCGCTCGGCTCCGCCGCCTGCATCATCCCGTCGACGAACAGCCGCAGCCCGCTCTCGGTCGGCACCCGGCCGGCCGAGGTGTGCGGGTGGGCGAGCAGGCCGAGCTCCTCCAGGTCCTGCATGACGTTGCGGATGGACGCGGGCGAGAGGTTGATGCCCGGCAGGCGCGAGATGGTGCGCGATCCCACGGGCGCGCCGGAGCCGAGATAGTTCTCGACCACCATCCGGAACACTTCGCGGGCGCGTTCGGTCATTTCGCTGACGGGCGTCGATGCCATGGCGCCGATGTAAGCCTCCCCGCGCCCGCCGTCACCCCGTGGTACTGAGGCGGAGGAACCAACCGGCCCCGGACCCGGTTTCACTGCAAAGCCGACACGACAGGAAGCACAGCTTGGCCACCCAAATGCGGCGCGACGCCCCCGCCGCGCACTCCCAGTTCCTTACCGATGCCTTTCAGCGCGCCCTCGCCCACTGGAACCGCAGGCGCCTCGCGCCCGGCTTCCCGGAGGCCGACTGGCAGAAGACGCTGGACGAAGACCTTACCATGCAGCGGCTCCAGGGCGCTTTCATCGAGACGCTGCGAGCGGACGTGGCCGCGCGCGCCGCTCGGGCGCCTGCGGACCCGGACGGCTTCGTCGCCTGGTTCGAGGCGCTGAACGAGGACGGCCCCGGGCAGGGCGATCCGCTCTTCCCGTGGCTGGCCCAGGAAGCCGGCCTCGAGGCGTTCCGCTGGTTCCTCGCGCAGGAGGCGGCGGGCGAGGCCGGGTTCGAGGACCTGACCGCGCTCACCCAGGTGAAGATGCCGGCCGAGGCGAAGCTCGAGCTCGCCAACAATTATTGGGACGAGATGGGGCGCGGCAACCCCAAGGGCATGCACGGGCCCATGCTCGGCGCTCTCATCGATCAGCTCGGCCTCCGCGCCGGGATCGGCGAGACGGTCTGGGAGAGCCTCGCCCTCGCCAACGCGATGACCGCGATGGCGACCAGCCGGCGCTACGCCTGGCATTCGGTGGGCGCCCTCGGGGCGATCGAGCTGACCGCGCCCGGCCGGAGCCGCTGCGTGGCCGACGGCCTCCGCCGCCTCGGCATCGACGGCAAGGCGCGCCGTTATTTCGAGCTGCACGCGGTGCTCGACGTCCGGCACAGCGCCGACTGGAACGAGAAGGTGCTGCGCCCGCTCGTCGCCGAGAATCCGCGCCGCGCCGCCGCCATCGCCGAGGGCGCGCTCATCCGCCTCGCCGCCGGCGCCCGCTGCTTCGAGCGTTACCGCGCAGCACTCTGGAGCTGAGCGGGCGGCGACCCGGTTGCATGCCGGGGAGCGAAGTTGATAGGGCCGCCGGGAACATCGAAAGGACCCTTATGCGCCCCTCAGGCCGCGCCCCCGATCAAATGCGCGACATCGTCATGGAAGCGGGGTTCACCCGCCACGCCGAGGGGAGCTGCCTCGTCGCCTTCGGGGACACGCGCGTCCTCTGTACCGCCTCGATCGAGACCTCCCTCCCCTCCTGGCTGCGCGGCAAGGGGCGCGGCTGGGTGACCGCCGAATACGGCATGCTCCCACGGGCGACCCACACACGCGGCCGGCGCGAGGCGGCGGCGGGGAAGCAATCGGGCCGCACGCAGGAGATCCAGCGGCTGATCGGCCGCTCGCTACGCGCCGTCGTCGACCTCGAGAAGCTTGGCGAGCGGCAGGTGACGCTCGACTGCGACGTCATCCAGGCCGACGGCGGCACCCGCACCGCCGCGATTTCCGGCGCCTGGGTGGCGCTGCGCATCGCCGTCGACGGGCTGATGCGGCAGCAGCTCCTCGCTTCCGATCCGATCCGGCAAAAGGTCGCGGCGGTGAGCTGCGGCATCCACGCCGGAGCTGCCGTTCTCGACCTCGACTATGCCGAGGATTCGAGCGCCGGCGCGGACGGCAATTTCGTCCTCACCGAGGACGGCAACATCGTCGAGGCGCAGGTAACCGCGGAGGGCGACACCTATGACGAGGAAGGCCTGCTGCGCCTCCTCCGACTTGCCCGCATCGGCTGCGGCGAGATCTTCGCCGCGCAGGACCGGGCGACCGGCCGATGAGGAAGCTCCAGCCCGGCCGCCTGGTCATCGCCAGCCACAACGAAGGCAAGGTCCGCGAGATACGCGACCTCCTCGGCCCCCACGGCATCGAGCCGGTCTCCGCCGCGGAGCTCGATCTCCCCGAGCCCGACGAGATCGGGGTGAGCTTCGTCGAGAATGCCGACCTCAAGGCGCGGCAGGCGGCGGACCTTTCGGGGCTGCCGGCGCTCGCCGACGACAGCGGGCTGTGCGTCGAGGCGCTGGAGGGGCGCCCCGGCATCTTCTCCGCCCGCTGGGCGCTGGCGGGCGACCCACGCGTGCCGGCGGCGGGGGGGCCGGGCGAGATCGAGGGGCCGCGCGACTTCGGCCTGGCCATGCGCCGCGTCGAGGAGGAACTGGAGAAGCTCGGACCGGAGGCGAGCCGCGCCGCCCATTTCGCCTGCGCCCTTGCAGTCGTCTGGCCCGACGGGCACGCCGAATGGTTCGAGGGCCGGGTGGAGGGCTGCCTGGTCTGGCCGCCCCGCGGCGAGCGCGGCTTCGGCTACGACCCCGTCTTCGAGCCCAACGGCTACGACATCACGTTCGGCGAGATGGACCCGGCGGAAAAGCACCGAATCAGCCACCGCGCGGCGGCGTTCCGCAAGCTCGTGGCAGCCTTGCTCTGAGCTATGCTTCACGATGAGAAAGAGCGACTCGACAGTCGGGAGGGTAGCGCAGCGGCAGGTACAAGTCAAGAACAGAATGAGAACGGCGTCGCCCTCTATATCCACTGGCCGTTCTGCGTCTCCAAATGCCCCTATTGCGACTTCAACAGCCATGTCCGCGCGGCGGTGGACCAGGCGGCGTGGCGGGAGGCGCTGCTGCGGGACCTCGCCTGGGAAGCCGCGCAGCTCCCCGGCCGCCGCGTCACCTCGATCTTCTTCGGGGGCGGCACCCCGTCGCTGATGCCGCCTGAAACCGTTGCGGCGCTCATCGAGGCCGCTGAGGCGCACTGGGGCCTCGCGAGCCATGTCGAGATCACGCTCGAAGCCAACCCCTCCTCGGTGGAGGCGGCGCGGTTCGCCGACCTGGGGGCCGCGGGGGTGAACCGGGTGTCGCTCGGGATCCAGTCGCTGGACGGCAAAGCGCTGCGCTTCCTCGGTCGGGCCCACGGGGCGGAAGAGGCCCTCGCCGCGCTGGCGACGGCCCAGCGCGCGTTCCGCCGGGTCAGCTTCGACCTGATCTACGCAATCCCTGGCCAAGGCGAGGCCGCCTGGCGCGACGAGCTCGCCCGCGCCCTCGCCTTCGGCACGGGCCACCTCTCGCTCTACCAGCTGACGATCGAGCCCGGCACCCGCTTCGCGACCATGGCCGCCAAGGGGGAGCTCGACCTGCCCGACGCCGATTTCGCGGCAGGGCTCTACGAGCTGACCCAGCAGATGACGGACGAGGCCGGCCTCCCCGCCTACGAGATCTCAAATCACGCCCGCCCGGGCGAGGAGAGCCGGCACAACCTCGCCTACTGGCGCTACCAGCCCTATGCGGGAATCGGCCCCGGCGCCCACGGCCGCCGCGGCGGCCTCGCCACCTCCCGCCACAGGAAGCCGGAAAACTGGCTCTCTGCCGTGACGCGCAACGGTCATGGCATCGCGGAGGAAAGCCCCGTCACCGACCCGGCCGTCGAGGCTCTCCTGATGGGACTGAGACTCGCCGAAGGCGTGCCGGTCGCCCGCGTCGCCGATGCAGTGGACTGGCACGCGGCGGCGCGGCTGGAAGCGCAGGGCCTGCTGGTCCGCGACTCGAAAGGGCTACGGGTGCAGCCGAAGGGCATGCTGCTCCTCGACCGGATCCTCGCCGAAATCGCCGCCTAGAATCCCCTCGGGGCCGGGGAGACGACCGTCACGCCCGTCGCCGTCACTTCGCGCACTTCCAGCGATCGTTCGGCGAGGCCTCCGCGGTTGAAGCGGAAGGCTCCGTCCACGCCGGCGAAGCCGCCCGGCTCGCGCAGCTCGTCCTCGGGGAACGGCCGCCCGATCCGCCAATCCTTCGCCACCCGCACCGCGAGCAGGACCGCGTCGTAGCCGAGGCTGGCGAGCCGGTAGGGCGTCTTGCCGTAACGGGCGCGGTAGCGAGTGCGCATCTGCACGAACATGTTGTCGGAAACGCTGGCATACCATGCCCCGCGCAGCGCCGCCGTCCGCCCGAGCGTCTCCTCCGCGGCCCACAATTCCGTGCCGAGGATGCGCGCGCTCGCGGAGGCGCCGGCGCGGATCAGGGGCGCCGCCGCCAGCGCGGTGCGGCCGCTGTCGCCGATCAGGACGGCATCGTAGCCGCCCTGCCCGTTCAGCCGGCTGACCGCCGTCCTGAGGCTCGCCGGTCCCCGATCGAAGGTCTGCATGCCGGTGAGCCGGCCCTTCGCCTCGTCCACCGCGTCGATCATCGCCTGCGACGCGTGGCGCCCATAGACCCCCTCCGGCACCAGCGCGGCGTACCGCTCGACGCCGCGCGTGCGGGCGAAGCTCACCACCCGCTCGACGGACTGGGCCGGGGTGAAGCCCATCAGGTACACCCCGTCCCCGGCGACGCTGGCGTCGTTCGAGAAGGAGATGACAGGCACCGACGCCCGCTTCGCGATCGGCGCCACCGCGCGCACGTCCTCGGCCAGCAGCGGGCCGAGGAACAGCCGGTTGCCCTCGGCCAGCGCTTCGTTCGCCGCGGCGGCGGCCCCGCCCTTCGCGGTGTCGTAGACGGTGATTCGGATCCGGTCGCCGCCGGTGTCGAGCAGAGCGAGGTTCGCGGCATTGGCGATCGAAGTGCCGACGCCGCCATTCGGGCCGGTGAGCGGCACCAGCACGGCGACGCGGTGGCGCGTCGCGTCCTGGGGAAGGCCGGGCCCGACAGCGTCCGGCTTCGGCGGCTCGGGCAGCGGCTGCTGCGGCTGCTGGGGCGGCGGCTCCGGCGGCGCCTTGGGCACCAGCTGGCAGCCCGAGAGGGCCAGCGCAAACAGGGCCCCGGCCGCGAGGCGGAGGATCGAGCGCCGCGCTTGCGGCCGATGGGACTGCTCTGCCATGACCTTCACCCTCATGGACGCGAAACTCGCCCCCGGCCTCTACATCGTCGCGACGCCGATCGGCAATCTCGGCGACCTCAGCCCGCGGGCGGCTTCCGTGCTGGCGGCGGCGGATGTGATCGCCGTCGAAGACACACGCGTTACCGCAAAGCTCCTCGCCCACATAGGGGCGAAACGGCCGATGATGCCGTATCACGATCACAATGCCGACCGCGTCCGCCCCGACCTGCTCGCCCGGATGCGCGACCAGGCGGTGGCGCTGGTCTCCGACGCGGGCACGCCGCTAATCTCCGACCCCGGCTACAAGCTGGTCCGCGACGCGCGCGCGGCTGGCGTCCCGGTGACCACGATTCCGGGACCGTCCGCGGTGATCGCCGCGCTCACTCTGTCTGGCCTGCCGAGCGATCGCTTCCTCTTCCTCGGTTTCCTCCCCCCGAAGACCGGGGCCAAGGCTTCGGCCGTCGCGGAGGTGGCGGCGCTGCGGGCCACCCTCATCCTCTACGAAAGCGGCCCCCGGCTCGCGGCGACGCTCGCGCTATTGCGCGAGGGCCTCGGCAACCGCGAAGCGGCGGTGGTGCGGGAGATCAGCAAGCGGTTCGAGGAGACGGTGACCGGAACGCTCGCGGAGCTTACCGAGCGCTATGCCGAGGCGCCGCCCAAGGGCGAGATCGTGATCGTCGTCGGCCCACCCGGCGAAGCGCAGCCCGCGGGCGAGGAGGCGGTGGAGGCGGCCCTTCGCGAGGCCATGACCCGCCTCTCCCCTTCCCGCGCGGCGGCGGCGGTGGCCGAAACCCTCAGCCTGCCCCGCCGTCAGGTCTACGAGCTGGCGCTGAAGCTGAAATGAAGCGGCAGCGGGCCGAGCGCGGCGGCCGGCGTGCGGAGCGGCTGGCGGCGCTTTGGCTGCAATTGAAGGGCTGGTCGATCCTGGGACGGCGGGTGAGGACGCCGGTCGGAGAGGTCGACCTCGTCGCCCGCCGCGGCCGCACCGTCGCCTTCGTCGAGGTCAAGGCTCGCGCCACCGCGGCCGAAGCGGAGCAGGCGCTGGACGAGTGGCGCCTGCGCCGGGTCGCCGCCGCCGCGGAGGCCCTCGCGCCGCGCTACGAACGGCCGGGGGACACGCTGCGCATCGACGCGATGTTCATCGTGCCCCGCCGGCTGCCCCGGCACGTCGCCAACGTCTGGCACGGATGACAGGGGGTGTTCCTTGCACTAGACGGCCGGCCATTGCTCATCCGCTCATCCTGAGTAGCCGTTGAGCTTGTCGAAACGGCGTATCGAAGGATCGTCCTTCGATACGGGCCTTCGCCAAGCTCAGTCCCCTACTCAGGATGAGCGGTTGCTTCGTGAGGTTGCCAATGTCCCTGCGCGTTGCCGTCCAGATGGATCCCATGGAGGGGATAAACATCGCGGGCGATTCCACCTTCGCGATCATGCTGGGGGCGCAGGCACGCGGCCACAGCCTGTTCCACTACGCCCCCGAGGCGCTGAGCTGGGCCGACGGGCGCCTGTGGACGATGGCGCATCCGGTGACGGTGCAGCGCGTCGAAGACGACCATTTCCGCCTCGGCGCGCCGGCGCTGCTCGATCTCGGCCGCGACGCCGACGTCGTGCTGATGCGGCAGGACCCGCCGTTCGACCTCGGTTACATCACCGCCACGCACCTCCTCGAGCGAATCCAGGGAGAGACGCTGGTCGTCAACGACCCAGCCTCCGTCCGCAATGCGCCGGAGAAGATCTGGGTGCTCGATTTCGCCCGCTTCATGCCCCCCACCCTCCTCACCCGCTCGCTCGGCGCCGCCCGCAAGTTCCTCGAAGCGCACGGCACGGTGGTGGTGAAGCCGCTTCACGGCAATGCCGGGAAAGCGGTGTTCAAGGTGGGAGCCGACGGCGGCAACCTCGCCGCGCTGATCGAGATGTTCAACACCGCCTATCGCGAGCCGCACGTCGTGCAGGCCTTCGTCCCCGAGATCGCCGATGGCGATAAAAGGATCGTCCTCGTCGATGGCGAGGTCGCCGGGGCGGTCAACCGAATCCCGGGCCAGGGCGAGATACGCTCGAACCTCGCCGTCGGCGGATCGGCGGCGAAGACCGAGCTCACCGACACCGAGCTGGAAATCTGCGCCGCGCTGGGCCCCGAGCTGAAGCGGCGCGGCTTGCTGTTCGTCGGCATCGACGTGATCGGCGGCCGCTGGCTGACCGAGATCAACGTCACTTCGCCGACGGGGATCGTTGCCATCGACCGCTTCAACGGCACCGACACGCCCGCGCTCATCTGGGACGCGATCGAGGCGAAGCTTCGCTGATGGGCGACTGGGTCATCAGCCTCATCGATACGACGGGCTATGTCGGGATCTTCTTCCTGATGCTGGCGGAGACGGTGTTCCCGCCCATCCCCTCCGAAGTGATCATGCCGGTGGCGGGGCTGCGCGCCGCGCAGGGGCCGCTCGCGCTCTGGGGCGTGATCGCCAGCGGCACGGCGGGCGCGATGTTCGGCAACTTCTTCTGGTACCTGCTGGCCCGCGTCATCGGCCTCAAGCGCTTCCGCCCCTTCATCGAGCGCTACGGCCGCTGGCTGACCATGGACTGGCCCGACGTCGAGCGCGCCGAAGCGCTGTTCGGGCGGTTCGGCGGCCTGATCGTCTTCTTCGGCCGGCTGTTGCCGACGATCCGCTCGATCGTGTCGATCCCCGCCGGCCTGCTCAGCATGCGCCTCAAGAGCTTCCTCTTCTGGTCGACGCTCGGGACGGTGGCGTGGACGACGGTGCTCGCGGTCGCCGGCTACTGGCTCGGCACGCAGTTCCGCGACGTCGAGAAGGTGGTGGGGCCGCTCTCGACGGCGGTGATCGCGCTGATCGTCCTAGCTTACGTCTGGCGGCAGCTCACCTGGCGGAAGCGTCACCCACTCGACTGAGCCCGCGGGTGGGCGTGGCGGTAGACGTCGAGGAGGTGGGCGGCGTCCACGGCCGTGTAGATCTGCGTCGAGGAGAGGCTGGCGTGGCCGAGCAGCTCCTGGAGCGAACGCAGGTCCGCGCCCCGTCCGAGCAGGTGGGTGGCGAAGCTGTGCCTCAGCGCATGAGGCGTCGTTCGTGCCGACAGCCCCAGCCGCACCCGGGCCTTGCGCACCGCGCGGCGGATCATCTCGCCGTTCAAGGGCCCGCCGCGCGCGCCGCGGAACAGCGGCGCGTCCCTCTCCACGGGCCAGGGGCAAAGCTTCAGATAGACCTCGATAGCGTCGCGGACCGGGGCGAGCAGCGGCACGACGCGGGTCTTGCCGCGCTTGCCGGTGACGGAAATCGCCTCCCCCAGCGGCAGCGCCGCCCCGGTGAGCCCGAGCGCTTCGGCGACCCGCAACCCCGAGCCGTAGAGGAGGAGCAGAACCGCCTCGTCGCGCGCGGCGATCCACGGCGCGTGCGCGTCCTCCCCGGCTTCCTCGGCGAGCGCCACCGCTTCGTCGGGAGAGACGGGGCGCGGCACGCTGCGCGGCTTCTTGGGGCTGCGAAGCCGCGGCACGCCCGCCTCGGTGCCCGCATCCGCTGCCGCAAAGGCGAGAAAGCCGCGGACGGCGGAGAGCTCGCGGGCCGCGGAGCTGTTGCCGAGCCCTTCCGCCCGGCGGCGGGTGAGAAACGCGCGCAGGTCCGCCGGAGTAAGGCCGGCAAGGGCGGCTGCGTCGACAGCGTCACCCAGATGTTGCGCGAGAAATTCGATCAGCCGATGGGCGGTCGCGACATAGGCGCGCACGGTGTGGGGCGAGCGGCGGCGGCTCTGGGCGAGATGATCGTGCCACCGGCGGGCGGTCTCGCGCGCCGGATGGTCGCTCAGGGTATCAGCCACCGGGCCATCGAACGGGTGAGGACGCGGCCGAGGAAGACGAGCAGCTCCGAGCCGTGCCGCGTCTCGAAGCCCTGCCCCGAACGCTGGCCGAGCGCGAGCAGGCCGCCCGGGAGCGGCGGCTCGCTGTCGAGGCGGACCAGCGCCTCGGCGCGGATCAGTTCGCAGGCGGGGCCGAACAGCGGATGGCCACGGCCGACGGCGCGCAGCAGCACGCCCTCGAGCCCGTCGATCGACCGCTCGATCAGGCGCGGGTCGACGAACTGCAGGCCGGACGCGTCCGCGCGCAGGCCCTTGTCGCCGACGAACAAGGCGACCGCGACCGCGTCGAGGCCGAGGATATGCGGCCATTCCTGGGTGACGATGTGGATCAGATGATCGAAGCCCTCGGCGTCCACCGCCGCCAGCACCGCCTCGTGGATCGAGGCGACGGCGCCCGAATGGCCGCGGGCAAAGGCGATCAGATCCTGATTCGCTTCCTCCGCGGCGGCGACGCGGGCGCGCAGGGTGGCTAGCGCCCGGTCCTCGAAGTTGATCACCGTTCCCATGCCTGCAGGGTAACCCGAACAGGGTTAAGAAGCGATGGAGAATCAGATCGAAGCGAGGATCCGGGCTGGGTCGGTGCGCGCCGCCTTGAGCGCCGGGTAGAGCGTCGCGAGGAAGCTCAGCAGCAGCGACGCAAGACCGATAACGAGGATCTCCATCCAGTCGACGCGCGCCGGAAGCTCGACCAGGAACTCCGCTCCCGCCACCGTCGTGGTCCCCATCACCCGCTGGATGAAGGTACCGATGCCGGTGCGGAACCAGACGAAGACGAGGCCGAGCGCCAGCCCCGCCGCCGTCCCGGTAACGCCGATCGCCATGCCGACGGCGATGAAGATGCGCAGCACCGCCCGCCGATTCGCGCCCATCGTCCGCTGGATGGCGATGTCCCGCGTCTTCGCCCGCACCAGCATGACGAGCGCCGAGAGGATGTTGAAGGTGGCGACGAGGATGATGATCGAGAGCACGACCACCATCCCCGCGGCGTCCACCGCGAGCGCACTGATCATCGCCTGGTTGAGCGTCTTCCACGACCTGAGCTCGCCGTAGCGGGCGACGCGGGGACCCAGCGGGGCGAGGATCGCGTCGGCGCGGTCGACATCCTCGGTCTCGATGGCGACGGACGTCACCGCGTCCCCCCAGCCGAGCAGCGCCTGGGCATCCTGGAGCGGCATCAGCACCGCCGAGGCATCGAAATCGGCGACTTCGGTCTCCACGATGCCCACAACCTCGTAGCTGATCGCCTTGACGTCCAGCTCGCCCTCCCGGAGACCGACGTTGAGGAGCTCGATCCGCCGGCCGACGGAGACTCCGAGGATCTCCGCCATGCGCGCCCCGATCGCCACCTCGCCGGCGCCGGGCCTGAGGTCCAGGCTCCCCGCGACCACCCTTGGGCGCAGCGTCCCCCGCGCGATGTCGCCCGCCGGCATCGCCCGGACGGAGGCGGCGGAGACGCGGCCCGAGGAGGAGGCCATCAGACGCTGCTCGATCAGCGGCACCGCGGCGGTGACACCGGGGGTGCGGCGCGCCTCGGCGACGACCTCCCGCCAACGCGGCAGCAGGCCGTCGCGCCCGCGGACGACGCCGTGGCCGGTCGCCTCGACCACCCGCTCGACCATGTAGGCGTGGAAGCCGTTCATCACGCTGGTGATGACCACCAGCGCGGCAACCCCGAGCGTGACCGCCAGCAGGCTGATCGAGGCGACGAGGACGATCACCCGCTCCCCCGCCCGCGGCGCGAGGTAGCGGCGGACGATCAGCCTCTCATGATGGCTGAGGAGCACCGATGCGCGCTCCCGCCCCGCCTCAGCCGATCTTCTGCCCGGTCTTCTGCCAGTCGGCGAGGAAGGCTTCGAGCCCGCGCTCGGTGAGCGGGTGCTTGAAGAGCTGGCGGATCACCGCCGGCGGGGCGGTCATCACGTCCGCGCCGATCATCGCCGACTGGAGGACGTGGACCGGATGGCGGACGCTGGCCACGAGGATCTGCGTCTCGAAATCGTAATTGTCGTAGATCGTGCGGATCTCGGAGATGATCTGCATGCCGTCGAAGCCGATATCGTCGTGGCGGCCGACGAAGGGCGAGATGAAGGTCGCGCCCGCCTTGGCGGCGAGCAGCGCCTGGTTGGCGGTGAAGCAGAGGGTGACGTTGACCATCGTGCCTTCGCCGGTCAGCGCCTTGCACGTCTTGAGGCCGTCGATGGTGAGCGGCACCTTGACGGTGATGTTGTCGGCGATCTTCCGAAGCACCTCGGCCTCGCGCATCATCTCGCCGTGATCGAGCGCGACCACCTCCGCGGAGACGGGGCCCGGCACGATCGAGGCGATCTCGCGCACCACCTCGAGAAAGTCGCGGCCGGCCTTGTGGACGAGCGACGGATTGGTGGTGACGCCGTCGAGGAGGCCGGTCTCGGCCAGCTCCCTGATCTCGTTGGTATCGGCGGTGTCGACGAAGAATTTCATGGGCGTTACTCGGCTTCCGGCT